>NZ_CP080384.1:3150000-3454349 GCF_057376415.1 Novosphingobium sp. NFX11
CGTCGCGACGCTGCTGATGCTGCTCATCGTCGTGCCGGTGATGCTGGCGGTGGTGATCTTCGCGTGGCGCTACCGCGCCAATAACAAGGACGCGAAGTACGAGCCGGACTGGGATCACTCGACCCAGCTCGAACTGATGATCTGGGCCGCGCCGCTGCTCATCATCATCTGCCTTGGCGCCGTGACCTGGACCAGCACCCACCTTCTCGATCCCTACCGCACCATCGGCCGCATCGACGCCCAGACCCAGGTTTCGCAGGATGCGAAGCCTCTCGAGGTGGAAGTCGTCGCGCTCGACTGGAAGTGGCTGTTCATCTACCCCGAGCAGGGCGTTGCCACGGTCAACGAACTGGTCGTGCCGAGCGGCCGCCCGCTGAACTTCAAGATCACCTCCGCGAACGTCATGAACTCGTTCTACGTTCCGGCGATGGCGGGCCAGATCTACGCGATGCCGGGCATGGAAACGCGCCTGCACGCGGTGATGAACTCGAACGTCGAGTCGGTCGGCTTCTCGGCCAACTACTCGGGCGCGGGCTTCACCCACATGCGCTTCAAGATGCGTTCGGTTTCGGACGCGGACTTCGCCAAGTGGGTCGGTGATGTGAAGACCACGGGCACCAAGCCGCAGCCTGCGGGCGACGTGATCGCCGCCGAAGCGTTCACCGGCGTTCCCGCCAAGCAGATGGGCGGCACCCTCGACCGTGCGGCCTACCTCGAACTCGAGAAGCCGACGCAGAAGGTTCCGGCGATCCGCTTCGCCAACGTCGATCCCAAGCTCTATGACGCCGTCGTCAACATGTGCGTCCAGCCGGGCAAGATGTGCATGAGCGAGATGATGGCTCTCGATGCGCGCGGCGGTATGGGCAAGGCGGGCATCCGCAACGTGCAGATGCTGTCGTACGACAAGGACGGCCGCGACAGCGCGGTTGCCGAGAGCGCGAACCCCAGCGACGCGGTCAAGCGCGAGCTGGCCTGGGTCCGTGCGCTGTGCGAGCAGATGCCCGGCCAGGTGCGCGACGGTTCCGTCAAGGCGCCTTCCGACCTTCGCTCGCTGAACGGCGCCGGGATCCCCGCGCCGCAGTCGATCGGCTTCGGCGGTGAGGATGCGCCTGCATTGCCCGCCAAGCCCGCTCACATTTCCCTGAATTCGCGGAACTGACACTCATGGCCATCGAAGCCGAAGCCCATAACCACTGGAGTCCGCTACTCGGGCGCCTGTGGCTGGATGCCATCCCGCAGGAGCCGATCGTGCTCGCGACCTTCGTGGTCGTGATGCTCGGCGGCGCCGCGCTCGTCGCGGGCCTGACCTACTTCAAGCTCTGGGGCTATCTCTGGAAGGAGTGGTTCACCAGCGTCGATCACAAGAAGATCGGCATCATGTACATGATCCTGGGTCTGGTCATGTTCCTGCGCGGCTTCGCCGACGCGATCATGATGCGCGCCCAGCAGGCGATGGCGTTCAACGGCAACGACGGTTACCTCAACGCCCACCACTACGACCAGGTCTTCACCGCGCACGGTGTCATCATGATCTTCTTCGTGGCGATGCCTTTCGTCACGGGCCTCATGAACTACATCGTGCCGCTGCAGATCGGTGCGCGCGACGTCAGCTTCCCGTTCCTGAACAACTTCAGCTTCTGGATGACCACCGCCGGTGCGGTGCTCACCATGATGTCGCTGTTCGTGGGCGAGTTCGCGCAGACCGGCTGGCTGGCCTATCCGCCGCTGTCGAACCTGGCGTACAGCCCGTGGGTCGGCGTCGACTACTACATCTGGTCCCTGCAGATCGCGGGTGTCGGTACGCTGCTTTCGGGCGTCAACCTGGTGTGCACCATCGTCAAGATGCGCGCGCCCGGCATGACCATGATGCGCATGCCGGTGTTCACCTGGACCTCGCTGTGCACCAACATCCTGATCGTCGCCGCCTTCCCGGTGCTGACGGCGGTGATGACGATGCTGACCGTCGACCGCTACCTCGGCTTCAACTTCTTCTCGAACGACTTCGGCGGCTCGCCGATGATGTACGTGAACCTGATCTGGATCTGGGGCCACCCCGAGGTCTACATCCTCATCCTGCCGCTGTTCGGCGTGTTCTCGGAAGTCGTCTCGACCTTCTCGGGCAAGCGCCTGTTCGGCTACTCGTCGATGGTCTACGCCACGCTGGTCATCACCATCCTGTCGTACCTCGTGTGGCTGCACCACTTCTTCACGATGGGTTCGGGCGCGAGCGTCAACTCGTTCTTCGGCATCACCACCATGGTGATCTCGATCCCGACCGGCGCGAAGCTGTTCAACTGGCTGTTCACGATGTATCGCGGCCGCATCCGCTACGAGCTGCCGATGATGTGGACCGTCGCGTTCATGCTGACCTTCACGGTCGGCGGCATGACCGGCGTGCTGCTCGCGGTGCCGCCTGCGGACTTCGTGCTGCACAACTCGCTGTTCCTGATCGCGCACTTCCATAACGTGATCATCGGCGGCGTGCTGTTCGGCATCTTCGCGGCGATCAACTTCTGGTGGCCCAAGGCCTTCGGCTTCAAGCTCAACCAGTTCTGGGGCAAGGTCAGCTTCTGGCTGTGGGTTCCGGGCTTCTGGTTCGCCTTCATGCCGCTCTATATCCTCGGCCTGATGGGCGTGACCCGCCGCATGCGCGTGTTCGACGATCCGTCGATCCAGATCTGGTTCGTCATCGCCGCCTTCGGCGCCGTGATGATCGCCGGTGGCATCGGCGCCATGCTGGTCCAGTTCGCCGTCTCCATCTGGAAGCGCGAGGAACTGAAGGACGAGACGGGCGATCCGTGGAACGGTCGTACGCTGGAGTGGTCGACCTCGTCGCCGCCGCCGGAGTACAACTTCGCCTTCACCCCGCTGGTCCACGACCTCGACGCCTGGGACGACATGAAGCGCTGCGGCGTCCAGCGTCCGACTTCCGGCTTCCGTCCGATCCACATGCCCAGCGGCACGGGGACCGGCCTGATCCTGGCGGGTCTGTCGACGTCGCTCGGCTTCGCGATGATCTGGTACATCTGGTGGCTCGCGGCGGTCTCGTTCGCCGGGATCATCGGCTACGCGATCTTCCATACGTTCAACTACAAGCGGGACTACCACATCCCCGTCGAGACGGTCGAAGCGACCGAGGCGGAACGCACCCGCCAGCTCGCCGCCGCGGGAGCCTGAGACATGACCGCCAACACCGCTCCAACGCACACCCTCGATCAGGCGCAGCTTCAGGCCGCGTTCTACGACCTGAACGAGCATGACCACCCCGAAGGCGGCAGCACCATGCTGGGCTTCTGGGTCTACCTGATGAGCGACTGTCTCATCTTCGCCATGCTCTTCGCGGCATACGGCGTGCTGGGCGGCAGCCTGGCCGCCGGGCCGGGGCCGAAGGACCTGTTCGAGCTGCCGCTGGTGGCGCTCAACACCGCCATGCTGCTGTTCTCGTCGATCACTTACGGCTTCGCCATGCTGGCCATGGAGAAGAACAACAAGGGCGCGACGCAAGCCTGGCTGCTGGTCACCGCCGTGTTCGGCGCATGCTTCCTCGGCATCGAACTCTACGAGTTCAGCAACCTCATCCACGAGGGTGCGACGCCGATGCGCTCGGGCTTCCTCACCGCGTTCTTCTCGCTGGTGGGCACCCACGGTCTGCACGTCACCTTCGGCCTGATCTGGCTGTTCACGCTGGTGGTGCAGGTCGGCAAGAAGGGCCTGATCCCGGCCAACAAGCGCCGCCTCATGTGCCTGTCGCTGTTCTGGCACTTCCTCGACGTCATCTGGATCGGCGTCTTCACCTTCGTCTACCTGATGGGAATGCTGTGATGGCGAACGAACACGCCCACCCCAACCCCGCCGCGCACGATCACCACGACGAGCACGGCGCGAGCCATGGCTCGATGCGCGAGTACGTCGTCGGCTTCCTGCTGTCGGTCGTGCTCACCGCGATCCCGTTCTGGCTGGTGATGACGGGCGCGATCCCCGACAAGCAGACCACCGCGCTGGTCATCATGGCCTTCGCCGTGGTGCAGATCGTGGTCCACATGATCTACTTCCTGCACATGAACACCAAGTCGGAGAACGGCTGGACGGTCATGGCGCTGATCTTCACGATCGTTCTGGTCATCATCACGCTGTCCGGTTCGCTGTGGGTCATGTTCCACCTCAACACCAACATGATGCCGATGAGCGTCCACGACATGGGCCAGCTGCCCTGACCGAGGACCGCACAACGGCGGCAAAGGAGCGCGGCGGCCCATCGGGCTTGCCGCGCTTCTGCTAGTGGCCTTCGCGATGTTCGTGGGCCTGGGCATCTGGCAGATCCAGCGGATGCACTGGAAGCACGCGCTGATCGCCCGCGTCGATGCGCGCGTCCATGCCGCTCCACAGGCGCTGCCGCAGGACGGCAGCCTCGGCCCAGATCTCGAATATCTTCGCGTCCGCGTCTCGGGCGTCTATGACGGGCCTGCGACCGCGCTGGTGCGGGCCGCCACGGAACGCGGAACGGGCTACTGGACGATGACGCCGCTGCGCCTCGAAGACGGCAGGCTCCTGTGGATCAACCGCGGCTTCGTGCCCGCCGGGACCACCCGCGCCGACGCCGGAGCCTCGGCGCCTGCGGGTAAGGTGTCGATCGTCGGCCTGCTGCGCCTGCCCGAGCCCAAGGGCAGTATCCTGCAATCCAACGCCCCGCAGGACGATCGCTGGTACTCGCGCGATACCGCCGCGCTGGCGCAAGCGCGCAAGCTGGGCGCCGTCTCCCCTGCCTTCGTCGATGTCCAGACGGAGCAGGCGACTACCGCGCCCGCCCTCAAGCCCGTACCCGGCCTCACCCAGATCACGTTCCCCGACAGCCATCTCAGCTATGCCTTGACCTGGTTCGCGATGGCGGCGCTGTCGCTGGTCGCGCTCGCCTATACATGGCGCCGGGCGTGATCGAGCGCCTGGCGGCGCTCTTCGCGCCGCCGGAGGTGCCGGGCAGTACGCCGAGCCGCTCCAGCGTCGTCCTGCTCACCCAGCTGCGCTGGACGGCGGTGTTCGGGCAGCTGGCCACCATCGTCGTGGTCTCTGCCGTGCTCAAGGTCCGCCTGCCGCTGGCGCCGCTGCTGCTGGCGCCGCTGCTGTTGATCGTCATCAACCTGACCGTCGCGCGCGTCGTGCTGCAGCGCAGATCGTTCACCCAGCGCGAGATGTTCTCGGCGCTGATGATCGACGTCGTCGCGCTGTGCTGGCAGCTTTATTACTCGGGCGGGGCGACAAACCCGTTCACCTTCCTGTTCCTCCTCCAGATCGTCATCGGCGCGATCATCCTGGAGGCGCGCTGGAGTTGGCTGGTCGCGCTCAACGCCTGCCTGTGCATGGCGCTGTTGACCTTCTTCTACGAGCCGCTGCAGCTGCCCGATCGCTTGGCGGGCGATCACTTCCACCTCTACATCTACGGCAGCCTGTTCTGCTTCGTGCTCGCCGCCGTGCTGCTGATCGTCTTCGTCGTGCGGCTCGACCGCAACCGGCGCGAAAGCGATGCGCGCCTCGCCGACTACTACCAGCAGGCTGCGGAGGAGGACCACATCATCCGCATGGGCCTGCTCGCCTCGGGCGCGGCGCATGAACTGGGCACCCCGCTCTCGTCGATCTCGGTGATCCTGGGCGACTGGAGCCACGAGCCGACGATCAGGGACGACCCCGACATGGCCGCCGATCTTGCTGACGTGCGCCGCGAGCTGGAGCGCTGCAAGACGATCGTGTCGGGCATCCTGATGTCGGCGGGTGAAGTGCGCGGCGTCGATCCGGCGGTGACCACCGTGCGCGGCTTCATCGACGATCTCGCCGAGGAATGGCGCACCCGCATCCCCGGCGAACTGCGCGTGATCGACCGCATGGCGGGTGACGTCGAGATCATCGCCGATCCGGGCCTGCGCCAGATCGTTGGCAACGTCATCGACAACGCCATCGAGGTCTCGCCCGACCTCGTCCTGATCGAGGTCTGGCTGGAAGGGGAGGGCGCTGCCCAGAGTCCGGGACGGCAGGTCATGCTGACCGTAAGCGACCGCGGCCCCGGCTTCGCGCCCGAAGTGCTGCGCCGCATCGGCCAGCCCTATATCTCGACCAAGGGGCGCGACGGGGGCGGGCTCGGCCTGTTCCTCGTCGTCAACGTGATCCGCAAGCTGGGCGGCGCGGTCTCGGTGGAGAACCGTGAAACCGGCGGTGCGAGCGTGCAACTGGCGATCCCCCTCGCTACACTGGCGCTCGAAGAACAAGAACAACGGCAGGAGAAGCAATGACCGACACTCCCTCCGCCATCGGCGCGACGGGCGCCAGCCTGCTCATCGTCGAGGACGACCCCACTTTCGCGCGAACCCTGCGCCGCTCTTTCGAACGACGCGGCTACCGCGTCGCCTCCGCTGCAAGCCCCGAAGAGGCCGAGGCGCTGTTCCTGGCGGACAGCTTCGAGTTCGCGGTGGTGGACCTGAAACTCGGCGCGGGTTCCGGCCTCACCGTGGTCGAGGCGCTTCATGCCCATGCGCCGCAGACGCGCATCGTCGTGCTGACCGGCTACGCCAGCATCGCCACCGCCGTCGAGGCGATCAAACTGGGCGCCTCGCACTATCTCGCCAAACCCTCCAACACCGACGACATCGAGGCGGCCTTCGCGTCGCTGCGCGGCGATGCCAGCGTGCCGGTGGAGGGCCGCAAGACCTCGATCAAGACGCTGGAGTGGGAGTACATCCACCAGACGCTGGTGGAGTGCGAATTCAACATCTCCGAAACCGCGCGCCGCCTCGGCCTCCACCGCCGCACGCTGGCGCGCAAGCTCGAGAAGCGGCAGGTTTGACACCTTCGACAAGCTCAGGGTGAGCGGAGGTAGCGTAAACCTCCAACCCCGCTCAGGCTGAGCCTGTCGAAGCCCCTGCAGTTTCCCGCGAGCCGCCAATACGCTATACAACCCACGAGAAGCCCCCGGTGATCGGAAACCATGTCCAGCTGTGATCTTTGCGTCGTCCGCAACCGGGCGATCTGTGCCGCGCTCGACGCCGGCGAACTCAATGCGCTCAATGCGATCGGGCGCACGCGCAAGCTGACCGCCGGGGAATCGATCATCTGGGAGGGCGAGGATTCGGTCCTCGTCGCCAATGTCATCGACGGCGTGCTCAAGCTCTCCACCAACACCGAGGACGGGCGCGAGCAGATCGTCGGCGTGGTCTATCCTTCCGACTTCATCGGCCGCCCCTTCGGCGGCACCACCGGGCACGGTGTCACGGCGCTGACCGACGCCAGCGTCTGCGTGTTCTCCCGCCGCGACTTCGACGCCTTCGCGCGCGAGCATCCGGCGCTGGAGCACAAGCTGCTCGAACGCACGCTGGGCGAACTGGACCGCACGCGCCGCTGGATGCTGCTGCTCGGCCGCAAGTCGGCGGCGGAGAAGATGGCGAGCTTCCTCGTCGAGATGACCGAACGGCTCGGCGGCGCCGGCTGCCGGATCGATTTCGAGCATCCGGGGCGGCGCATCCTGACCCTGCCGTTCTCGCGCCAGCAGATCGCCGACGTGCTGGGCCTGACCATCGAGACCGTCAGCCGCCAGTTCACCCGGCTCAAGAACGAGGGCGTGATCGACCTGCCCTCGCGCCGCGAAGTGACGATCCTTGATTTCGACACGCTGGTCGCCGAGGCAGGGTAACGGTTCGTCCCTGTTACCGGCTCGCGGGAAACCATGGCGAGGCGGCGGCGTTGCCACTGGCATGTTTCATTCGCCCATCGTGCCGGGCTCCCTTGGCGCTCACCCGCACTACGGCCTGTTCAGTCGGCACACCGCCGTGCTGTTCGTGCGCAATGCCGTGGCCTCGTGCCTGTGCTTCGCGATCGACATGGCGCTGATCTGGCTGATGGTCTCGCAGCTTGGCATCGACAAGTTCGTGGCGGTGACGGCGGGGTTCCTCTTCGCCAACTCGCTGAATTACGGCCTTGCACGGGTCTGGGTGTTTCGGGAGAGCGATCGCGGGATCTTCACCGGCTATGTCTATTACCTCACCAACGCGCTGGTGGGGCTGGCGGTGATCCTCGGCGGTTTCGCGCTGCTGACCACGGTGTTCGACGCGCATTATCTGCTCGCGCGGGTGATCGTCTCGCTGTGTTCGGGCACGCTGGTGTTCATCCTGAACGCGACATTGAACTTCCACGAAGTGTGAATGGGTAGGATGCGGGAACATCGTCACCCAACACCGTCATCCTGGCGAAGGCTGGGACCGCTGGCCGCGCAAAGCCCAACCCTCGGCAGGGCGTTTGAACGATAGTTGGCCGTAACAGGCCAGCGGTCCCAGCTTTCGCTGGGATGACGATGTCGTTCGTGCAGCGGGGTCACGCAAAAATACCCGCTGGCGAGTGCGGGCCATTACGCCGGGGAAATCAACGCATCCGAAGGTAACATCGGGTCGGCGTCGGGAGCGTCCTCACCGGGACGCGGGGTTTTGTTTTCCGTGAAGCTCTGGCGAGCGGCCGGGTAACTCACGGTGCAGCCCGGCTCGACCTGTATTCCATCGGACTTGTCCCATGTGGCCATCGTTAGGGTTCGCAGCGTTATCGGCCGAAGGCTATCCGGGATGGCCGTCCCATGCCCAACGACGTGTCGCAGGAACGTATGGACGGCGTTTCCGGTAGCGCAGGGACAGTCCGGGTCTTCGAACGGACGCGTGGGTTGCATGGCCACGGTTGAAACCGCATCCCGGCCCACGACGCCGACCCGATACACCGGAGCGACGTGATCATTCGCCGCTCCGGATGCTGGGCCATATAACCCATGTGGTTATATTTGTCAAGGGCAAGCGCGCTTAGAACCGGTACGACAGGCCCGCGCTCAGCACCCACGGGTCGAGGTCGTGCTTCGTTTCCAGCACCTTCGCCCCATCGGCATAGAAGCTGGCGGTCGGCTTGATGAAGTACTTCTTGGCATCGAGCGTCACGCCGTAGCCGCTCTGGCCGAGCGCGATGTCCACGCCCGCCTGCAGCGCGACGCCGAAGGAATTGGACATCTTCACCTTGTCCACGCCGAGCGCCTGCGCGGTGGCGCCGGGCTTTTCGTCGAACACGAAGAACAGCGCGGGGCCGGCGCCGACATAAGGCTTGATCGGGGTGCCGGTGTCGAGGTGGTACTTGGCGGTCACGGTCGCGGGCAGGATCAGCACGTGATCGACCAGCCGCGTGCCCGCAAGGTCCGCCGCACCGCCCACGTGATGCTGGGTGAAGCAGCAGATCGTCTCGACCGAGACGGCCTTGGTGAAGAAGTATTCGACCGCGAGGGTGGGCACGACGTTGTCGTTCGCCCGGGCGTCGACGTCGGTGACGCCCATGCCGGTCAGCGTGGCGGCAAGGCCCGAATCGATCGACTTGACCTTGTCGATGCCGCCGTCGGGCAGAACCCCGGTCGCGAGCACCTTGACCTGAAACCTGCCGTCCGGGCTTCCGGCCATCGCGGGCGTGGTGAAGGCAGTGGCCGCAAGCGCGGCGGCGAGCAGGGTGATCTTGCGCATATCGCTGTCTTTCGAATGACCGCCGGGGCTGCACCATGCATGTCCCCCTCTTGAGCGGCCCTTGCGGTTTGCGCTTCATGCAACCGGGATGAATTGATCGGGCGCAAGTCGGGGAGAATTTTGCTGTCGCCCCGTCGTCCCGGACCTGATCCGGGACCGGTGGCTGTCTTTAGGCGCGTGCTGCCCGGCGGGGGCTTCGACAAGCTCAGCCTGAGCGGGACTGATAACCTCTCCTCTCAACACCGCTCAGGCTGAGCTTGTCGAAGCCCCTGCTGCGCGCACCGCGAGGCGGGCCGTTCACGGCCAGCGGTCCCGGATCAGGTCCGGGACGACGAGGGTTTTTGATCCCCGTCAATGCGACTCCCGGCTCCTGCGCCCAAGGCGGACCCTGATCAGCAACTCATCTCGAAAAGAGACAGCTTATGGTTTCGGTGCTGGCGCGGGCAGGCGTGTGGCTTGCCGTGCTCTTCCTTGCCGTGATGGCCTCCGCGCTGGCGGTGGATCAGGGCTTCGCCATCCACATGGGGATCGTCGCCATCGCGGCGATGACCGCCTTGTGGTTCACCCTGCGCGGCGCCGACTATGACGGCATCGCGCGCGGCGTGCTGCGCTTCCCCGATCAGGGGCGCTATGACGACGACCCGATCCGCTGGGGCATGATCGCCACGGTGTTCTGGGGCATGGCGGGGTTCCTGGCGGGCGTGTTCATCGCCGCGCAGCTGACCTGGCCCTGGCTCAATCTGGAGCCCTACCTCAACTTCGGCCGGGTCCGCCCGCTGCACACGTCGGCGGTGATCTTCGCGTTCGGCGGCAATGCCCTGATCGCGACGAGCTTCTACGTCGTCCAGCGCACCTGCCGCGCGCGGCTGGCCTTCCCCGGTCTCGCCCGTTTCGTGTTCTGGGGCTACCAGCTGTTCATCGTGCTGGCCGCCACCGGCTACCTCCTCGGCATCAGCGAGGGCAAGGAATACGCAGAGCCCGAATGGTACGTCGACTGGTGGCTGACGGTGGTATGGGTCTGCTACCTCGCGGTCTTCGTCGGCACGATCGTGAGGCGCTCGGAACCGCACATCTACGTCGCCAACTGGTTCTACCTCGCCTTCATCGTCACCGTGGCGATGCTGCATGTGGTCAACAACCTTGACCTGCCGGTCAGCCTGCTGGGTTCCAAGAGCTACCCGCTGTTCGCGGGCGTGCAGGGCGCGCTGGTGCAGTGGTGGTACGGCCACAATGCGGTGGGCTTCTTCCTGACCGCCGGCTTCCTGGCGATGATGTACTACTTCGTGCCCAAGCAGGCCGAGCGGCCGGTCTATTCCTACCGCCTGTCCATCATCCACTTCTGGTCGCTGATCTTCCTCTACATCTGGGCGGGGCCGCATCACCTGCACTACACCGCGCTGCCCGACTGGGCGCAGACGCTGGGCATGGTGTTCTCGATCATGCTGTGGATGCCGAGCTGGGGCGGCATGATCAACGGGCTGATGACGCTCAACGGCGCCTGGGACAAGGTCCGCACCGATCCGATCATCCGCATGATGGTGATGGCGCTGGCCTTCTACGGCATGAGCACCTTCGAAGGCCCGGTGATGAGCATCAAGAGCGTCAACTCGCTCTCGCACTACACCGACTGGACCATCGGCCACGTCCACTCCGGCGCGCTGGGCTGGAACGGGATGATCACCTTCGGCGCGATCTACTACCTCGTGCCGCGCCTGTGGGGCCGTGAGCGCCTGTACTCGCTGCGCATGGTGAACTGGCACTTCTGGCTCGCGACGCTGGGGATCGTTTTCTACGCCGCCAGCATGTGGGTGGCGGGCATCACCCAGGGCCTGATGTGGCGCGAATATGGCGCCGACGGCTACCTCGTGAACTCCTTCGCAGACTCCGTGGCGGCGCTCCATCCGATGTATGCGCTGCGCGCCTTCGGCGGCGCGCTCTACCTCGCGGGCGGGGTCATCATGACGGTCAACGTCTGGGCCACGATCCTCGGCAAGCTGCGCGAGGAAAAGCCCCTGCGCGATGCCGCCTACGATCCCGCCGCCGACCGCCCGATCCTCGCGAACTGACGACGAACAGGGACAAGAACCATGACCACCATCGTCGAACGCCACAAGACGCTTGAAAAGAATATCACCTTGCTGGGCATCTGCGCGCTGGTCGTCGTCGCCATCGGCGGCATCGTCGAGATCGCGCCGCTGTTCTGGATCGACAACACCATCGAGAAAGTTCAGGGCGTGCGCCCCTATACCCCGCTGGAGCAGGCGGGCCGCGACATCTACGTGCGCGAGGGCTGCTACGTCTGCCACAGCCAGATGATCCGCCCCTTCCGCGACGAGGTGGAGCGCTACGGCCACTACAGCCTCGCGGCGGAATCGATGTACGACCATCCGTTCCAGTGGGGCTCCAAGCGCACCGGGCCTGACCTTGCGCGCGTGGGCGGCAAGTATTCGGACAGCTGGCACGTCCAGCACCTGACGAACCCCGAAGGCGTCGTGCCCGAATCGGTGATGCCGAAGTACGGCTTCCTCGCCGAGCGTGACCTGCAAGTCGCCGACCCCGCCGCGAACCTGACGGCGCTGCGCCGCGTGGGCGTGCCCTACACCGACCGCGACATCACCAGCGCGCTGGCCGACCTCAACGCGCAGGCCGCCCCGGAAGCCGATCCCGGCGACCTGCTCAAGCGCTACCCCAAGGCGCAGATCCGCGACTTCGACGGCGACCCCAGCCGCGTGACCGAGATGGATGCGCTCGTCGCCTATCTGCAGGTGCTGGGCACCATGGTCGATGTCAACGCCGCCGCCGCGCAGGAGCAGTTGGCCAAGGAGAAGGGGCGATGACCTTCTCCCTCAGCACCCATTCCACGTACGACATGCTGCGGCATCTGGCCGACAGCTGGGGCCTGCTGGCGATGCTGGTGGTGTTCGTCGTGCTGATCGCCTGGCCCTTCCGGCCCGGCCACCGCGCGAAGAACGACGCCGCCGCGACGATGATCTTCAAGGACGAGAACGATGGCTGAGCATCATCCAAAAGGACGCCTCGACGAAGCCACGAACACGGAAACCGTCGGCCACGAGTGGGACGGGATCGAGGAACTCAACACCCCGCTGCCGCGCTGGTGGCTCTGGACCTTCTACGCCTGCATCGTCTTCGCGCTGGGCTACAGCGTGGTCTACCCGGCGTGGCCGATGCTTTCGAGCGCGACGCAAGGCACGCTCGGCTGGACCAGCCGGGGCGAGCTGGACAAGGACATGAAGGCCGCCGCCGCCACCCGCGCGAAGACCGTGGCGGCGCTGGCGGACATGAGAATCGAGGAGCTGCCGAAGCACCCCGAACTGATGCGCGCGGCGGTGGCGGGCGGCGCGGCGGCGTTCAGGATCAACTGCGTCCAGTGCCACGGCGCCGGCGCGGCGGGGTCGAAGGGCTTCCCCAACCTCAACGACGACGACTGGCTCTGGGGCGGCGATCTGAAAACCATCGAGACGACGTTGCTCCACGGCATCCGCCAGCCCGGCGATGACGTCACGCGGCAGTCGATCATGCCGAACTTCGGCAGCGATGGCCTGCTGACGGCGGCGCAGATCGACGCGGTGGCAAGCCATGTCCTCTCGCTTTCGGGCAAGGCGCGCGGCAACGCCGAGGGCGCGAAGCTCTTCGCCGACAACTGCGCCGTCTGCCACGGCCCGGCAGGCAAGGGCAGCCGCCAGTTCGGCGCGCCCAACCTGACCGATGCGATCTGGCTCGACGGCGGCACGAAGGACGATGTCGTCGCGCAGGTCAGCAAGCCGCACATGGGGGTGATGCCCGCATGGACCGGCCGTCTCGATCCGGTGACGATCAAGATGCTGGCGGCCTACGTCCACTCGCTCGGCGGGGGTGAACAGACGCCTGCGCCCGAGCCCGAAGCTGCCGCCACCCTCTGACCCGTCATTCCCGCGAAGGCGGGAACCCATCTGATGACCGTGCAACATGCCAGTTCAGGAGATGGGTCCCCGCCTTCGCGGGGATGACGGAGAAAAAGGAAGCACTCCCAGGCGGGACAAGTACCATGAACAAGCCCCCGACATGACCCAGCTCTCGCTCTACGCAAAGCGAGAGCCCGTCTTCAATCGCCGCATCGACGGCAAGTTCCGCCGCATCAAGTGGGCGATCATGGCGCTGTGCCTCGCGGTCTACTGGGTCACGCCGTGGCTGCGCTGGGATCGCGGCCCTTATGCGCCAACCCAGGCGGTGCTGATCGACCTCGCCCACCGCCGCTTCTACATGTTCGGCATCGAGATCTGGCCGCACGAGTTCTACTTCGTGGCGGGCCTGCTCATCATGGCGGGCATCGGCCTGTTCCTCGTCACCAGCGCGGTGGGGCGGGCGTGGTGCGGCTATGCCTGTCCGCAGACCGTCTGGACCGACCTGTTCCAGCACGTCGACCGCCTGATCGACGGCGACCGCAATGCGCGAATGCGGCTCTACAAGGCCCCGTGGGGACCGGCCAAGATCGCCCGGCGGCTGGTGAAGTGGGCGATCTACCTCGCCATCAGCCTCGCCACTGGCGGCGCGTGGATTTACTACTTCGCCGACGCGCCTACGCTCTGGACCGCGTTCTGGAGCGGCACCGCCGACCCCGTCGCCTACGCCACCGTGGCGACGCTGACCGCGACCACCTTCGTGCTCGGCGGCTTCATGCGCGAACAGGTGTGCATCTACATGTGCCCCTGGCCGCGCATCCAGACCGCGATGACCGATGAGAAATCGCTGACCGTCACCTACAAGGACTTCCGCGGCGAACCGCGCGCCAGCCTCAAGAAGTCGCAGAAAGCGCCCGACGTGTTCGGCGACTGCATCGACTGCAACCAGTGCGTCGCCGTCTGCCCCACCGGCATCGACATCCGCCAGGGCCCGCAAGTCGGCTGCATCACCTGCGCCCTGTGCATCGACGCCTGCGACCGGGTGATGCAAGACATCGGCCGCCCGCGCGGGTTGATCGACTACGCCACGCTGGACGATGCCGAGCGCGAGAAGGCGGGACAGCCGCCGACGCGCCACCTGAAGCTGATCTGGCGCCCGCGCACGCTGGCGTACCTCGCGGTCTGGGCGGGCATCGGCCTTGCCCTGCTGTTCGCGCTGGGCACCCGCGTCCACACCGGACTGACCGTCGCCAAGGATCGCAACCCGCCGTACATCCTCCTGAGCGACGGCTCGGTGCGGGGCGCCTACACCTTGCGCCTGCGCAACATGGAGGGCCGCCCGCGCAGGATGGAGATCGCCATCGTCGGTCTCCCCGGCGCGGTGATGTGGACCGACGACAGCGCCCGCGCCGACGCCGCCCGTACCCTCACCCGCACGATCCCCGCCGACGCCACGCTGCCCCTGCGCGTCTACGTCGTCGCGCCTGCCCCAGGTCTGGCGACAACCGCCGCGCAGGACTTCGCCTTCCGCGTCACCGCCGAGGGCGAGGCGCGCGAGACCGCCCTATCCGAAGTGACCTTCGACACGCCGCAGGAGGCGATCCCATGACCGTGCAAACCCGCAAGCCTTTCAATGGAAAGCATATGACTGCGATCCTCGTCGCCGGGTTCGGCGTGGTGCTGGCAGTCAACGTGACGATGGCGACGCTCGCCAGCACCACCTTCGGCGGGATCGTGGTGGAGAACTCCTACGTCGCCAGCCAGGACTTCAACCGCTGGCTGGATGAAGCGGCGAAGGAGAAGGCGCTCGGGTGGCGGCTGGAAGCGCGGCGCGGGGCCGAGGGCAGGGTGGTAGTGGATTTGAAGGTCGCGCCATCCATCCTTCGACAAGCTCAGGATGAGCGGGTGGGAGGTAATAGCGCTGCTATAAATCCCGCTCAGGCTGAGCTTGTCGAAGCCCCCGCCGCCCACACCAAGCTCACCGCCGTGGCCCGCCACCCCCTCGGCCGCCTCCCCGACACCGCACTCACCTTCCACCGCGAGGGCGGGCACTGGATCAGCACCCGGCCGCTGCCCGCAGGCCGCTGGACCCTGCGCTTCGATGTCGAAACCGAGGGCCGCCAATGGCGCACCGAACAGGAGATCGGCGCATGAACGCGATCACACCCCCGCCGTCGGTCCCCGCCGAAACCGCACTCGATACCGCGCCCAGCATCGACAGCCGCTTCACCGTCCCCGGCATCCGCTGCGCCGGCTGCATCGGCAAGATCGAACGCGGCCTCGGGCTCGTCCCCGGCGTGGCTTCGGCGCGTGTGAACCTCTCCGCCAAGCGCGTCGCCGTCAGCCATGCCGAGACGCTCGATGCCGAAACGCTGATCGAGGAGCTGCGCAAACTCGGCTTCGAGGCCGAACGCGCCGCCGACAACCCGCTCGCCCGCGACGATGTGGAGACGAAGCGCCTGATCCGCGCGCTGGCGGTGGCGGGCTTCGGCATGATGAACATCATGCTGTTCTCGGTCTCGGTCTGGTCGGGCACCGACGCGGTGACGCGCGGCATGTTCCACTGGATCAGCGCCCTGATCGGCATCCCGGTGGTGGTCTATTCGGGCCGCCCGTTCTTCGCCTCGGCGTGGATGGCGCTGAAGTACCGGCGCACCAACATGGACGTGCCGATCTCCATCGGCGTGATCCTGGCGACGGGCATGAGCCTCTACGAAACGCTGGCCGGAGGCGAGCACGCCTACTTCGACGGCGCGGTGATGCTGCTGTTCTTCCTGCTCGCGGGCCGCACGCTCGACGCGATGATGCGCGGCCGCGCCCGCTCCGGCATCGCCGCCCTGCTCGGCCGCATGGGGCGGGGCGCGCAAGTGATCGGCGAGGACGGCACCGCCCGCTACGTCGAGGCCGACAAGCTGCGCCCCGGCATGACGATGCTGGTGGCGGCAGGCGAAGCGCTCGCCGCCGACGGCGAGGTCGTCGAAGGCCGCACCACCATCGACACCGCGATGCTCACCGGCGAGAGCGCCCCGCGCCCCGCCGTGACTGGCGACCTCGTCCACGCGGGCACGATCAACCTCGGCAACCCGGTGCGGGTGCGCGTCACCGCCGCTGCGCAGGACACCGCCATCGCCGACATCGCGCGGCTGATGGACGAGGCGGGCCAGTCCCGCTCGCGCTACGTGCGCGTGGCGGACCGCGCGGCGCGGCTCTATGCGCCCGCCGTCCACACCCTCGCGTTCCTCAGCTTCTGCAGTTGGCTGATCGCAGGGGCGAGCGTCTACAAGGCGCTGACGATCGCCACCGCCGTCCTCATCATCACCTGCCCCTGCGCGCTCGGCCTTGCGGTTCCGGCGGCGCAAGTCGTCGCGGCGGGGGCGCTGATGCGGCGGGGCCTGCTCATCAAGGACGGCTCGGCGCTGGAGCGGCTGGCCGAGGCGGACGAAGTGTTGCTCGACAAGACCGGCACCCTGACGCTGGGCGAACCGCGCCCGGTCACGCTGGCCATGCTCGGCCCGCGCAGCCGCGCCATCGCGCTGGGTCTGGCGCAGGCGAGCCGCCATCCGCTGAGCCGTGGCCTCGCCCATGCGCTGCGCGGCGAAGGTGTGGAGCCCGCAGCCGTCGAACTGGTGCGCGAGGCCACCGGCTCCGGCATGATCGGGCGCTGCGACGGTGCCGAAGTCGCGCTGCTGCGGCCGGAGGTGGAGACCGACACTCTCGCCGTCGACCTGCTCGTCGATGGCACCCGCACCCGCATTACCTTCGCCGACAGCCTGCGCCCCGACGTGACCGAGACATTGGCGGCGCTGAAGGCGCAGGGCCTCATCGCCGCGATCGCCTCGGGCGACAGGGTGGAAGCGGTCGGCGGTGTCGCGCGGAAACTGGGCCTGTTCGCCACCGCGGCGATGCGCCCGGCGGACAAGCTGGCGCTGCTCGAACGCCGCGCGGCGCTTGGCCACAAGGTGCTGATGGTGGGCGACGGGCTCAATGACGGCCCGGCGCTGGCGGGCGCCCACGTCAGCCTCGCGCCCGGCGGGGCGAGCGACGTGTCGCAGCAGGCGGCCGACGGCGTCTTCGTCGGCGAGCGGCTGATGCCGGTGGCGACGGCGGTGAAGGTCGCGCGGGCCACGATGCGGGTGGTGCGCCAGAACTTCGCGATGGCGGTGGGCTACAACGTGCTGGCGGTGCCGCTGGCGATCCTCGGCCACGTCACCCCGCTGGTGGCGGCGCTGGCGATGTCGGGCAGTTCGCTGCTGGTGGTCGGCAATTCGCTGCGGCTGGCGCGCGCGGCAGGGAAGGAAGCGCAATGACGATTCTCGGCTTCATGATCCCGCTGTCGCTGGCGATGGGGCTCTGCGCGCTGGGCACGTTCTTCTGGACGATGCGCTCGGGCCAGTACGAGGATATGGACGGCGCCGCCAACCGCATCCTGATCGACGAGGATGCGCCATGACGCGGCGCCTGATCGCCCTGTTCGGCACGCTGGCGCTGGTCCCGGCGATGGTCGGCCCGCTGCAGGTCGAGGCGCGTGAGTTTGTCGCCATGACCTGCAATGGCGGTGCGGTGAGCGTGCCGGTCCCCGCACCTCCGGGACCGCCGCAGGGGCCATGTTGCGCCAAGGGCTGCCATTCCGATTCCAAACGCAAGCGGCTTGATCGATCGCAATGACGGCGCTGAGGGATAAGGCAAAGTTGCGGCCATGTGGACCTATCACCCCGAACTGCTGGCGATTCCCGTGCCGCGCTACACCAGCTTCCCCACCGCCGCCGAGTTCGCTGGCGGGATAGGCGCGGGCCAATACGAGGAGGCGCTGGAGCGCACGCAGGGCGAGGTATCGCTCTATGTCCACATCCCGTTCTGCGAGAAGATCTGCTGGTATTGCGGCTGCAACACCAGCGTCGCCAACCGGCGGGACAGGGTAGCCAGCTACCTCGACGCGCTTCACCGCGAGATTGATCTCGTCGCCGAACGCCTTCCCACAGGCGCGCGGGTCACGCGTATCGCTTTCGGCGGCGGCAGTCCCAACGGCATTTCGCCGATCGACTTCGTGCGGCTGGTCGATGCGCTGACGCTGCAGTTCGAGACCTCGCACCCGGTCACTTCGATCGAACTGGACCCGCGCACCCTTGGCCCCGGGTGGGCGGGGGTGATCGCCTCGGTCGGGATCGCGCGCGCCAGCCTCGGCGTGCAGACCTTTGCGGAGCCGTTGCAGCGGGCGATCGGCCGGGTTCAGCCGACGGCGATGATCGAGCAGGCCGTCGCCATGCTGCGCGGCGCGGGCGTGGGTTCGCTGA
Organism: Novosphingobium sp. NFX11; assembly: GCF_057376415.1. NCBI lineage: Bacteria > Pseudomonadati > Pseudomonadota > Alphaproteobacteria > Sphingomonadales > Sphingomonadaceae > Novosphingobium > Novosphingobium sp. NFX11. The sequence goes on from NZ_CP080384.1 coordinate 3,168,709, forward strand.
ACTTCGATCTGATGTACGGGCTGCCCGGCCAGACCATGGCGCACCTGAAGGATTCGCTGGAGCGCGCCGTCGCGCTCGGCGCCGATCGCATCGCGCTGTTCGGCTATGCCCACGTTCCGCACCTGATCCCCCGCCAGCGCAAGATCGATGCGAGCGAACTGCCCGGTGCCGAGGCGCGCTTCGCCATGGCGGCTTACGGGCACGCCTTCCTGCTGGACCGGGGCTATGTCGCGGTGGGCTTCGACCATTTCGCGCTGCCCGGCGATCCGCTGGCGCAGGCGACGCTGACCGGACACCTTCGGCGCAACTTTCAGGGCTTCACCGACGATCAGGCGCCGGTCCTGCTGGGGCTGGGCGCCTCTGCGATCGGCGGCTTCCCGGACCTGCTCGTCCAGAACGAGAAGAACACCGGGCGCTATCGCATGATGCTCTCGCAGGACCGCCTGACCGCGACGCGCGGGATCGTCCGGAGCGCCGAGGACCAGCGGCGCGGCGCGGTGATAGAGGCGCTGCTGTGCCAGGGCCGCGCGCCTGTGGCGGCGGACTTGTGGCAGGAGGCCGGGCCGCTGCTGCGCCCCTACCTCGATGCCGGATTGTGCGAGACCGATGGCGGCGACCTCGTCGTGCTGCCGGGCGGACTGCCTTACGCGCGCTCGATCGCGGCGCGGTTCGACCCGTATCGCAAGGATTCGCTGCGGCGCTTCAGTTCGGCGGTGTGAGCGTCACCCCCGCGTATCGAACTCCACCCCGAAAAGGTTGCCCTCGCGCCAGCGCACGAGGCCCCAGACCTCGCGGCCGTCCTCCAGCGTGGCGCGCACCACTTCGTTGAGGCGGGGCGGCTCCCCGCCGCAGCGGCACTGAGCCCGCGCGAGGATATGTCGCGTACGATCACGGCAATTTCCCCTCCGCGCGAATCGGTCAGCGCAAAGCGCGTGCAGCGCCTGCGGCGGCGCTCGCGCAGGATCGGGGTGGGCCGGAAGCGGGACGTGTCCATTTCAGGCCAAGAACGGCGGCGCGCAGAAGAACTTCAGCGGGTTCTGGCGTATTTGACCGCGATCAATGCGAGACGCGGCCGCCAGTGCGAAGACCGTCTTGCCGGTCCACCGCACCAACCCCTTCCGCTCCGGCGGAGCCCCGGTGCGGTAACCGCTTCTCCCCAACTTCAAGGGGCGGCCCACCCTCGTGACGGGCTGCCCCCTTTTTTGGCGCATCGCGGAACACAGGCAAAAGAAAAGGCGGCCTTGTGAGCCGCCTCTTCCTCCTCTCAACAGGAAAACGCTGGTCAGTTGGCCGAAGCAAGGCTCGGCTGCTGCATGTAGGGGACCGGGTTCACGGCCTCGCCGTCGACGCGCACTTCGTAGTGGAGGTGCGGGCCGGTCGAGTTGCCGGTGGAACCGACGTAACCGATGATGTCGCCCTTGTGGACGCGCTGGCCTTCCGCAACGTTCAGGCGCGACATGTGGCCGTAGCGGGTCTGCATCTCGCCGCCGTGCTCGAGCGAGATGAACAGGCCGTAGCCGCTGAACCACGAGGCGCGGCTGACGGTGCCGTCTGCGGTGGCGTAGACCGGGGTGCCGGTGGGAGCGGCGAGATCGACGCCCTTGTGGGCGCGGCGACCGCCGAGAATGGGGTGTTCGCGCATGCCGAAGGTGCTGGTCATGCGCTCTTGAGCGAGGGGGTTGCGCGAGGGGATGGCGACGGTGGCGATGCCGCCGACGGCTGCCTTGGGCTTGGCGGCGGCAAGGCCGGTTTCCTCATAGTTCTGCCAGGAGCTGAACAGCTGGCTGAACTGCTCGTCCTCACCGCCGGTGACCGACTGGTTCGCGGCCTGGCTGGTGCGCAGGGTGGAGGAAATGTCGGCAGCGGCAGCGCTGCTGTTGGCCATTGCAGGTTGCGCTGCAATGGACAGTCCCGCTGCGACGAAAACGCCGGTCACTGCGCGGAACTTGGCGAAAAATTTCGTTACGACCACTCGCAATACCTTGCTTATCCGCCGTCATTCCGAGGAAAGCGACGCTATTTTGAGCACGCCGAAACCGGTCGCGCCAAGGAGTATGGAGATCGTCGGAACCCCCGCCGTCTCGTGAGTGTGACTTATGCCGTTAGTTTTGGCTCAGGCAAGCGCGGTATACAGATCGCGCGACAAACCGGCAGCGAGCCGCGCCGAGTCGTTGAACGGCGGTTTAACCGACCCGTGAAAGTAACGAAAAACCAAGGATTTCCACAGCTCTCCCGGGTCCTCGCCCAACCGTTCAGCGTGGTTGGCGAAATGATTTGCGCCGAATCGAACGTGGGCGATTTCGTCGTCAAGGATGCGTTCGAGGATGCATGCGCCGCGTTCGTCGCCCATCGTGCGGACCCGCTCGATCGCCGTGGGCGTGACGTCCAGCGCGCGGGCTTCCAGCACCATCGGCACGACGGCGAGGCGACCGCCGACATCGCCCCGCGTCTCGTGCGCGGCGCTCCACAGTCCGTCATGGGCGGGCAGGGCGCCGTAGTGGCTGCCTTGCGTGCGCAAATGCCTGTCGATCAGGGAAAAATGCATGGCCTCGTCCGCTGCGACCTTGAGAAAGTCGGACACGAACTGCCGCCCCATCGATTGCCCGAACCGCCCGGCCATATCGAGCGCGAGATCGATCGCCACGAACTCGATATGCGCGAGCGCGTGCCACAGGGCGATGCGGCCCCGTTCGCCCCTCCCTTGCGCCGGGGCATCTTGCCGGGCGGCAGCAGTTCGGGCGAGTCCGGACGGCCGGGGGTCTCGGGCATGGCGGCGTCGAACGCGAAGGCGAGCCTCCCGAGCCGCCAGTCGCGCGCGACCTTGCGCGTCGCCATCACCTTGGCGTGCGGGTCGCATTCGAGCAGGGCGGCACGGATGGCGGCGGCGATGGTGGTCTGCATTGCAGTTCTCCCAAGTTTCGTCATTGCGAGCGCAGCGAAGCAATCCAGGGCGGCTTGAGACTGCTCTGGACTGCTTCGCTGCGCTCGCAATGACGAGGAGTGAGTTACAGCGCCTTTGCGGCTTCCAGCACCTTGGCGGCGTGGTCCTTGACCTTCACCTTCTCCCAGACTTGCGCGATCTTGCCGTCCGCTCCGATCAGATACGTGGTGCGGACCATGCCCATGTAGGTGCGGCCATAGTTCTGCTTCTCGGTCCAGATGCCGAGCGCGTCGGAGAGACCGTTCTCCTCCGCATCGGTCGCGAGCGGGGCCTTGAGGTCGTGCTTGGCGATGAAGTTCTGGTGCTTCTTCGCCGAGTCCTTGCTGACGCCGAGAAGGGCGGTGTTTGCCGCTTCGAACTCGCCCTGCAGCGCGGAAAACTCGATGTTTTCGGTGGTGCAGCCGGGGGTCGCGTCCTTGGGGTAGAAGAACACCACCAGCTTGCGACCGGCGAAGTCGGAGGCTTTCACGCTGCCGCCGTCCGGCGTTTCAAGGGCAATGTCGGGGAACGGGTCGCCGATGTGCGGGCGGGTCATGCGTCTATCTCCAGGGTTTCGTCGAAGGCCGCGCGCCAGGCGTCCGCGATGTGGCGGCGCGCCGTTGCGAGGCCCGTTTCGAGCGCTTCCCAGTCCCCATAGCCGCATGCGCGCACGAGTGCCAAGCGCGCTGCAGGGCCAGGCACTTGCGCATCGGGCGCCAGCAGCCGTCCGGCGACGAGCAGGCGGGTAAGCGCGTCGTGCGCCTCGACCAGCGCGGCATCGACGAGTCCCGCTGCGGCCAGTCCGCGCACCGCCTCGCCGAGATCGGGATCGAGGCCGGGTCCGCGTTCACGCAGCTGGATGAAGTGGACGATGAACTCCAGATCGACCAGCCCGCCGCGCATCAGTTTGACGTCGAGCGGGCCGCCCGGCGGCTTGTGGCGGGCCATCTTCTCGCGCATGTTCAGCACGTCGGCGCGCAGCTTTTCCGCATCGCGCGGGGCGGTGAGGACGGCGTGCACGACTGCGGCCAGCGCCGCGCGGCCTTCGGGCGAGCCGTAGAGCGGGCGGGCGCGGCACAGCGCCATGTGCTCCCACGTCCACGCCTGCTCGCGCTGGTAGGTTTCGAAGCTTTCGAGGCTGGCTGCGGGTGGCCCCTGCTCGCCGGAGGGGCGCAGGCGGGTATCGACCTCGAACAATGCGCCTTGCGCGGTCGCGACCGACAGCGCCGAGATCGCCCGCTGCGACAGGCGGTTGTAATAATGCGTGGCGCCCAGCGGGCGGCGGCCGTCCGACTCGCGGCGGAAGTCACCGCTGAACAAGTATACAAGGTCGAGGTCCGAGGCGTGGGTCAGCACTCCGCCGCCCATGCGGCCGAGGCCGAGGATCAGCATCTCGCTCTGCGCGATATGCCCATGGGTGCCCTCGAATTCCTCGGCGGTGGCATCGGTAAGGACGACCAGCGCGGCCTCGGCGATGCGGGCGAGGGCGTGGCCGATGGCGATGGGATCGTTCGCGCCCTCGATCAGCTGGACGCCCAGCTTGAAGCGCAGTTCGCCCACCTTGCGCCGCACCGCGTCGAGCTTGCGTTCGTAGTCGTCGCCCGCCTCGAACCGCGTCAGTTCGGCGACCAGTTCCGCAACGCTGCCGGGCAGGTCGAAGGCGCTGGCGTCGATCAGCGGGTCGAGCAGGTCGGCGCGGCGGGCGAGGGCATCGGCCAGCGGCGGGGCAAGGCCGAGAATGCGCGCCAGCATCTCGATCAGCGCCGGGCGGGCCTGCAGCAGGTTGAACAGGTTGATGGCGCTCGGCAGGTTGCCGAGCAACTGCTCCCACCGGGCGAGCGCGCGATCGGGTTCGGGCGCGGCGGCAAGCGCGGCGAGGAGGTCCGGGGCGATCGCGACGAACGCCGCCCGCGCGGCATCGGAACGCAGGGCGCGGACCTTGCCGCCGAGCCAGCCCTCGATGCGCTGGGCGACGGCGGCGGGATCGGCGAAGCCCAGTGCTTCGAGGTCCTCGGGCATGGTCGACTGGTCGGGCACCGCGACCGCGCCGGTGGGCGTATTCGCCATGATCAGCGTGTCGTAGCGCTCGCCCACCGCCTCGGTGATGGCGGTGAGTTCGTCGAGCAGGGCCTGACCGCTCGCCATGCCGTCGAGCCGGGCAACCGCCTCGATGCCCTCGGCGGTTTTCGGCAGGCTGTGGGTCTGCTGGTCGTGCTGCATCTGCAGACGATGCTCGATCGTGCGCAGACGGTCGTAGTGCTCGCCGAGCAGGCGCGCTTCCTCGGCCGGAACCAGCCCCGCCTCGGCCAGCGCGTCGAGCGTCGCGCGGGTGCCGCGCAGGCGCAGCGCCGGGTGGCGGCCGCCGTGGATCAGCTGGTGGGTCTGGGCGTAGAACTCGATCTCGCGGATGCCGCCGCGGCCTTTCTTGAGGTCGAAACCGGGGCCGACTTGCGGGGAGCCGCGCGTGCTGGCGCGAGATCTGCGCGGTCAGGCGGCCGATCTCGGCGATGGCGCCGAAGTCGAGGCTGCGGCGCCAGACGAAGGGGCGGATCGCGGCGAGGAACGCCTCGCCCGCCGCGACGTCCCCGGCGCAGGACCGGGCACGGATGAAGGCGGCGCGTTCCCAGGTCAGGGCGGAGGATTCGTAATGGCTCAGCGCGCCTTCGACCGGGATCGCCAGCGGGCTGACTTCGGAGGCCGGACGCAGGCGCAGGTCGACGCGGAAGACGTAGCCTTCGTGTCCGACGTGCGAGAGGATCTCGACGACCGCGCGGGCGACGCGCTGGGCGGCCTCGCCGGGCTCGTCGCGCTCGCGGCGGGGCAGGAGTTTCGGGTCGAACAGCAGGATCGGGTCGATGTCGGAGCTGTAGTTCAGCTCCCCGGCGCCGTGCTTGCCCAGTGCGAGGGCGAAGAAGCCTTTTGGCTCGGCAGGGTCGTAGTCCGGCACGCGGCGGCGGATTCCGGCGACGATCGCAGTGTCGAGTGCCCGGTCGGCGAAGGCGGAGAGGGCGCCGGTCACCTCCAGCAGCGGGAAGGCCCCCGCAAGGTCGCCGATGGCGAGAGCGAGGCCGAGCGCCTGCTTCTCCCGGCGCAGGGCGGAGGCGGTGTCGGCGACGCCCTCCCTGCCTTGCGGGCCAGCGCGAGGGCGGCCTGACCATTGCCGGCCTGCAGCAGTTCCGTCACGGCGGGAAGGCGATCGAGCGCGTTCGCAAGGAACGGCGCATGGGCGCGGGCGCGGTCGATCGCGCTGGTCCAGTCGGCACTCATGGCGGGCGTTCTGCCCGTGGCTTGCGGTTTGGGCAAGCGCGCTGACCCACCCCGCCCCCTCCCGCAAGCGGGAGGGAGAAGAAGGGGTGCCCCTCCCGCTTGCGGGAGGGGTAGCGAGAGTTGGCAGCTTGCTGCCTACTCGCAGCGGGGTGGGTGGCCCTTGCCCCCATCCGCGCCGTCTGGCACCTGTGCGCCCGTTCGTCTGGAGGTCCCCCCATGAAGCCTTACCTGCCGCTCGTCGCGCTGGCCGCGCTTGGCGTTTCGCTCGCCGCTTCGGCCCAACCCTTGCCCAAGGGCACCGCGCTGAAGCCGCCCGCCGATGCAGGCGCGCAGCCGGACGTTCCGGTGGACCTGATGAAGGCCGTCACCAAGCGCCTCTCCGCCGACGACTTCGAGGGCCGCGCGCCGAGCACCGCGATCGAGCCGAAGGTGCTCGACTACATCGTCGCCCAGTTCAAGGCGGCGGGCCTGCAGCCGGGCAACAAGGGCCAGTGGCTCCAGCCGGTGCCGACCGTGGAGATCACCGCGAGCGACTATACGCCGCTCAGGGTTTCCGGCGCGGCGTCGTCGCTCTCGTTCAAGCCGGGCGACGACTATGTCGCGTCGAGCTACCGGGTAACGCCGAAGTCGCAGGTGCAGGACAGCGAACTGGTCTTCGTCGGCTACGGCATCAACGCGCCCGAACTCGGCTGGAACGACTATGCCGGGCTGGACATGAAGGGCAAGACGGCGGTGATCCTCGTCAACGACCCGGACTATGCGATGGAGGGCGAGCAGGGCCTCTTCAAGGGCCGCCGCATGACCTACTACGGCCGCTGGACCTACAAGTTCGAGGAAGCCGCCCGGCAGGGCGCGACCGCCGCGCTGATCGTGCATGACACGTTCCCGGCGGCCTACGGCTGGAACGTCGTCAACTCCAGCTGGACCGGCGCGCAGTATTCGGTGCAGACCCCGAACGACGCGATGGACCAGACCGTCGCCAACGGCTGGATCCAGAAGCCCGTGGCTGAGGCGATTCTCAAAGCCTCGGGCAAGGACCTCGCAGCGCTGACGAAAGCGGCGCAGACCAAGGGCTTCAGGCCGGTCCCGCTCGGTCTCAAGGTCAGCTTCGGGTTCGACAATGCCATCCGCCGCTCGACGTCCAACAACGTCGTCGGCGTGCTGCCGGGCAAGTCGCGGCCGGACGAGGTCGTGCTCTATTCGGCGCACTGGGACCACCTCGGCCACTGCACGCCGCAGAGAGGCAAGCCGAACGACGACATCTGCAACGGCGCGGTCGACAATGCCGACGGCGTCGCGGCGCTCACCGCCATCGCGAAGATGAATGCCGAGACCGGGCCTGCCGAGCGCAGCCAGGTCTTCGTGGCGCTGACGCTAGAGGAATCGGGGCTGCTTGGCTCCGAGTTCTACGGCGCCAACCCGATCTATCCGCTCGATCACACCGTCGGCGGAGTGAACATGGATGCGCTGCTGCCTGCGGGCCGCGCGAAGTCCTACACCCAGACCGGCGGCGACAAGTCCGAGCTGGGCGACCTCTACCTCGCTGCGCTGAAGGCGCGTGGGCTGACCGACGTGCCTGAGGATCACCCGGAGCGCGGCGGCTACTACCGCTCCGACCACTTCAGCCTCGCCAAGCGCGGCGTGCCGATGTTCAACGTCGAGCGCAGCGGCGACCTCATGAACGGCGGTACGGCGGCGGGCGAGAAGGCCGCGCAGGACTACACCGACAACCGCTACCACGCCCCGGCCGATGAATACTCGGAAAACTGGGACTGGAGCGGCATCACCCAGGACGTCGAACTGTTCTACGACCTCGGCCGCACGCTGGCGGACGGCACGATGTGGCCGAACTGGCGCGCAGGCGACGAATTCCGCGCGATCCGCGACAAGGCCATCCACGACCGGGACTGCGCCGCTGCAACCAAGGGATGCAACACCAAGTGACTTTCACTCTCCCCCGAATGGGCCGCGCAGGACTGGTTGTGGATTGGTTTTCCGCATGATCCGGTCGAGTGGCCCGGCTTCCTCGAACGCGCGCAGGAGCAGATGGCGGATTTCGCCAGCGCCGTCGCCGAGAGCGGACAGGAAGTGCGGCTGATCGTGCGCGACGAGGCGAATCGCGCCCGCGCATTGGAACTGGTGTCGGACAAGGTGAAGCTCGAAACCCGCCGCTATGGCGACGTCTGGCTGCGGGATACCGGGCCGCTTGTTACCGTGGACTCGCATGGTAACCGCAAGGGCATGCGCTTCGGCTTCAACGGCTGGGGCGGCAAGTACCTGATGGACGGCGATCAGGAGATCGGCGAGGAACTGGCGCGCGATGCGGGTCTCGACGTCGAGATGGCAGACTGGATTCTCGAAGGCGGCGCGATCGATGGCGACGGCACCGGGTTGGTGGCGGTGACCGAGCAGGTCTTCCTCAACCCCAACCGCAACCCGCACCTTACCCGCGCCGACCTCGACATGCGGCTGCAGCGCGATCTCGGTTACGAACGCGTGTTGTGGCTGGGCGATGGCCTGATCAACGACCACACCGACGGTCACGTCGACAACCTCGCCCGGTTCGTGGCGCCGAACCTGCTGGCGGTGCCGCGCGCGACCGGCAGGGACGATCCCAACGCCGCGATCTACGCCGACGCGAAGGCGCGGGCCGAGGCGATGGGCGTCAAGGTTGCCGAAGTCCCTTCGCCGGGCCGGGTCGAGACCGATGGCCGGGTAGAGCCTGCCAGCTACATGAACTTCGCGATCACCTCGAAGCTGGTGGTCGTGCCGATCTACGGAACCGAGCATGACGAGGAGGGCGTCGCCGCCATCGCCGCGCTGTTCCCGGACCGCGACACTCTGGGCGTCATGGCTGATGCGGTGCTGGCGGGCGGCGGTTCCTTCCACTGTTCCAGCCAGCAGATGCCGTCGGTCTGACACGTTGCCTTAACGCTTTGGAAACCACTGCGCGTGCATAGTCGCGCGCATGGCTCGCATCGTCGCTCTCGCGCAGGTTCATCGTCCCGTCATCGGGAGCGAATGGTTGCGCCCGCTGATCGTCGGTGGCTGCGCATTGGCGCTCATCCTCGCGCGCGACGCACTGCCCTTCTGAGCGCCATGCCGTTCATCGGCCGGCAATCTTTTCAAACAAATTCAACGTTTCGTGACAGAGCGTGGCTGCGTCTTGTCTCGCTTGTTGCACTGCACACCTAGATATTGCGTTGCAGCAAAGTTTTGTCGCATTGGAATGATGCAATCGAAATCGGGCGTCCCCAATCTTTAAGGCGACCCTTTGATGGAGATGACAATGCGCAACATGACTGACGCCGACCGCGCCCGCGTGCGCGAATCGTTCATCGGCAACGGCCTGCTTTTCCTGTTCGGTTGCGGCGTTCTGGCCTTTCTGGTCGCCGTGGACCGTGTAGACTGGTTCTCGATCCGGCCCGCCACCGGAACTTCGATCGCGATGGCCCGTTCGACCGAGGGTGCTCCCAAGGTCGGCCCCGCCGCTGCCGAGCCCGTGAGCCCGAAACCGTGACAACGGAGCCTGCCAGGACCCAATGATCGTCGCCAAGATACCGAGTTCCACCCGCGTCATCCAGGAGATCTGGAAGCCGCTGACGCTGCTCTTCGTGTGGGACGTGATCGTCACGATCACTTATTACATACTCCCGTTCAAGGCGCCGGAGCTGCCGATCACGCTGTTCGGCTCGGCGCTGGCGCTGTTCCTCGGCTTTCGCAGCAACTCGGCCTACCAGCGCTGGTGGGAAGGGCGCGGGCTGTGGGGCCTGATGATCAACGCCAGCCGCAACATCGCGCGTGCGGCCCGCAACTTCATGCCCGACCCCGAGGCGTCGGAGCTGAAGCGGGAGATCGTCTATCGCCAGATCGCCTACGTCAACGCGCTGCGCTGCCAGCTCCGCCGTCTGCCGCAGGACGAGGAAGTCCTTCGCGTATTTCCCGGTGACGAGAAGGACCCCGCATTCAGCCGCGTCAACGTCGCCAACGGCATTCTCGACGGCACCGGCCGCCGCATCGATCAGGCTCGCCGCAAGGGCTGGATCGACACCATCCAGCAGACGCAGATGGAGGCGGTCCTCGTCGATATTGCCAACTCGCAAGGCGGCATGGAGCGGCTCAAGAACACGCCGTTGCCGTTCCAGTACCGCTTCATCCCCGAAGTGTTCACCCACCTGTTCTGCGTCCTCCTGCCGATCGGGCTGGTCGAGACGTTGCAGTTCGCGACGCCGCTGGGCTCGACGATCGCAGGGCTGATGTTCCTCGCGGTGCTGGCGATCGGTGACGATCTCGTCGACCCCTTCGCCAACGACGTCCACGACCTGCCGCTCAATTCCATGTGCCGCACGATCGAGATCGACCTCCTGCAGGCGATCGGCGAGCCAGCGCCCGCACCCGTCCAGCCTGACAAGCACGGGGTGCTGTGGTAATCTTGGGGGTATGAAGCTCTACAAGGATCGTCAGGTCACCAGCGCTGCGCTGCGCTTCGGCAAGGTCTTCAGCGCGGAAGCCCGGGCGGATTTCAGTCCGGTCGGGCTTCTGGCGGTTGGGACCATGGTTACCGGGATATTGCTCGGCAGTGCGGTGATCGTGGCGGTTTCGAAGGGCTCGAAGAAGAAAGCAGGGGAGCATGGCTCCCCTGCACCCCTGTTACCGTCGAGCTGATTGCGTGCAGCGGCATTGCGCACAAAATGTGAGGCCCAAAATTTCGTCATTGCGAGCGCAGCGAAGCAATCCAGGGCAGTGCTGCACTGCCCTGGATTGCTTCGCTGCGCTCGCAATGACGAGAGTGAGGTAAAGCGCCGCAGGCTATTTTGGCCTGCAATCCATACGGAACGCTGCAGCGCGCGCTACGACGACAGTAAAGGGGTCTGGGGCGATGGCCCCAGGATTTTCCTTTACTCGCTCTTCGACGCAAACCAGATGACGTGCTTCGGCCCCTTGCCGTTGCTGCGCGCGTGGACCTTCACTTCGTCCACCGCGAATCTCGCCCGTTCGATGCGGCGGGTGAAGGCGGGATCGGCGCCGGCCGACCAGATCGCCAGCACGCCGTCCGGGGTCAGCGCCCCGTAGGCTTCGCGCAGGCCGACCTTGGAATAGATGACGTTGTTGTCTTCGCGCACCAGCCCGTCGGGGCCGTTGTCGACGTCGAGCAGGATCGCATCGTAGTCGCCGTGGCCGTCGACGATGGCCTGCGCGACATCGCCCATCACGAGGTTGACGCGCGGGTCTTCGAGGCAGTCCCCGGTCAGGTGGGCCATCGGGCCGCGTGCCCACTGGATGATTTCGGGCACCAGTTCGACGACGGTGATCTTCGCATCGGCGGGCAGAACCCGAAGCGCGGCGCGCAGGGTGAAGCCCATGCCGTAGCCGCCGATCAGGAAGTGCGGGCGCTTGGAAGAGCCCTTGATCCGGTCGTAGGCCATCGTCGCAAGGGCCTCTTCCGAGCCCCACTTGCGCGTGCTCATCAGCTCGTTGTGGCCGATGACGATCATGAAATCCTTGTCGTGGCGGAACAGCTCAAGCTTCTCGCCGTCCGGAATCCATGCACTGTCGAGGAGTTCGCGCTGGATCATGCCTTCAGATCCGGCGCGGTCGCCTCTGCCGTCAGCAGGGCGATGGCTTCATCGAGGGTCATGACCTTCTGGTGCTCGGCGCCGAGCGTGCGCAGGGCGACGGTGCCTTCCTCCGCCTCGCGCTTGCCGACGACGACGAGGTGCGGGACCTTCTTGAGCGAGTGTTCGCGCACCTTGTAGTTGATCTTCTCGTTGCGCACGTCGGTTTCGACGCGCACGCCCGCCGCCTTCAGCTTGGCGGCGACTTCGGCGGCATAGCCGTCGGCGTCCGAAACGATCGTCGTCACCACGGCCTGAACCGGGGCCAGCCACACCGGCAGCTTGCCCGCGAAGTGCTCGATCAGGATGCCGATGAAGCGCTCGTACGAACCGAAGATCGCGCGGTGCAGCATGACCGGGCGGTGTTTCTCGCCGTCTTCGCCGATGTAGTGCGCGTCGAGGCGCTCGGGCAGCATGCGGTCGGACTGGATCGTGCCGACCTGCCAGGTGCGGCCGATCGCGTCGGTCAGGTGCCATTCCAGCTTGGGCGCATAGAACGCGCCTTCGCCGGGCAGTTCCTCCCAGCCGTATTCCTCGGTGGCGAGACCGGCACGCACCACGGCGTCGCGCAGTTCGGCCTCGGCCTTGTCCCACTGCTCGTCGGTGCCGATGCGGTTGTCCGGGCGCAGTGCCAGCTTGATCGCGTAAGTGAAGCCGAAGTCGCGGTAGACCCGGTCCGCCATCTCGCAGAACGCCTGCACTTCGCCGACGATCTGGTCTTCGCGGCAGAAGATGTGGCCGTCGTCCTGCGTGAACTGGCGCACGCGCATCAGGCCGTGGAGCGCGCCGTGCGGCTCGTTGCGGTGGCAGCAGCCGTTCTCGACGATGCGCAGCGGCAGGTCGCGATAGGACTTGATGCCCTGCTTGAAGATCAGGACGTGCGCCGGGCAGTTCATCGGCTTGAGCGCCATCCACTGCGCGTCGTCCGAGATGATCGGGCCGTCGTCCTCGGTGTTGGGCACTTCGTCGGGGATGACGAACATGTTCTCGCGGTACTTGCCCCAGTGGCCGGACTGCTCCCACTGGCGCGCGTCCATGACCTGCGGCGTCTTCACTTCCTTGCAGCCCGCGTCGTTGACGGCGCGGCGCATGTAGTCTTCGAGCGCGCGATAGATCACGTAGCCCTTGGGGTGCCAGAACACCGAGCCGTGCGCTTCGTGCTGGAGGTGGAACAGGTCCATCTCATTACCGAGCTTGCGGTGGTCGCGCTTGGCGGCTTCTTCGAGGCGCGTCAGGTGCTCGGCCAACTGCTTCTTGTTGAGCCAGCCGGTGCCGTAGATGCGCGAAAGCATCGCGTTGTTCTGGTCGCCGCGCCAGTAGGCGCCCGATACGCGCGTCAGCTTGAAGGCGGCGGGGTCCAGCTTGCCGGTCGAGGGCAGGTGCGGACCGCGGCACATGTCGAGCCAGTCGTCGCCCGACCAGTAGACCGTCAGCGGCTCGTCGCCGGGGAGTTCGGCGGCCCATTCGGCCTTGAAGCTCTCACCCTGCTGCTTCCAGCGGCTAATGAGCTGTTCGCGGTCCCACACTTCGCGGCGCAGCGGCTTGTTGGCGGCGATGATCTTGCGCATCTCCGCCTCGATCGCGGGCAGGTCCTCGTCGGTGAACGGGCGCTCTGCCGGGGCGAAGTCGTAGTAGAAGCCGTCGTTCGTCGAAGGACCGAAGGTGATCTGCGTGCCGGGGAACAGCGCCTGCACCGCTTCGGCAAGGACGTGCGCGAAGTCGTGGCGGGCGAGGTCCAGCGCTTCGGCCTCGTCGCGGCTGGTGACGAGCGCGAGGCTGGCGTCGCCGGTGAAGGGGCGCGACAGGTCGACCAGCTCACCGTCGATCTTCGCGGCGAGGGCGGCCTTGGCGAGGCCGGGGCCGATGGCGGCAGCGACGTCGGCCGGGGTCGAGCCTTGCGGCATCTCGCGCACGGAACCGTCGGGCAGGCTGATCTTGAACATTTCGGACATGGACGAACTCATTCTCTCGTTTGCCCCATGCCATACCAGAGCATGTGGGCGGAAAACCTTTGGGGGCGCCATGGCACAGGCGCGCCTCCGGGTGAAGGTGCGGCGTCGGCTGAAATGGCTCTATTTCGGAAACGAGAGACGCCAATCTCGCCCGAAATCCGGGCGACGGCGGTTCGCGTGATCAGCCTGCGACCAACCGTGCCCGGACGAGCCGAGTAGTCTGGGTCGTAGTCTTGGCGGTGCGCAACAGCATGAGCGCGATGTAGCGATTCGGGCGCGGAAAGCCAAGCGTGGTCCCGGGATCACCCGATGACGACGAGGTTACTTTCCATAATGTCAATGTTGCTTGACTTATGATGACTAGAGTGACAAACGTCCTTTACACATAAGCAAGGAGGCTTGTCATGACGGACCAAACCCTGTCGCGCGGACCCGCTTGGTTCTGGGGTGGCGCGTTTTTCGTAGGCATGTTCGGCACAGGGTTCGCCGCGCGTGCGCTGGATCTGGGGTCGATTCCTCGGCGCTGGTGATGATCCCACCGATGCTGCTGCTGATCCCGCTGGTCCGCGCTTCCGAGAAGGCACAGGCAGCGTGCGGAGCGCTGTCTCCCGCAACGCGGCGCTACAATCGCCGGGGCCTGATCTGGGCGTTCGGTTATGTGATCTTCCTGTTCGTGGCCGTCTTCGGGGCCAAGTCCGGCGCATCCGGGCCTCTGCTCTGGCTGCTGGCGCTGCTGCCGGCGCTGCCGATCTTCTTCATGCTGTGGACGATGGCGCGCTATCTGGTGGAGGAGACCGACGAGTATCTTCGCCTGCGTGTCATCAACGCGGCTCTCTGGGCCACCGGGCTGCTGCTGGCGGTGGCGACCGTCTGGGGCTTCCTCGAGACGTTCGAACTGGTCCCGCACGTTCCCGGCTGGGCCGCCGTGCCGGTGTGGGCGGTGGGACTGGGCGCCAGCTCTATCGTCAATCGCTGGAGGGAGGCGTGAAGAACCGCCTCAAGGTCCTGCGCGCCGAGCGCGGCTGGAGCCAGCAGGATCTGGCCGAGCGGCTGGAAGTCTCGCGCCAGAGCGTCAACGCGATCGAGACGGGGCGCTACGATCCCTCGCTGCCGCTGGCCTTTCGCATCGCCGACCTCTTTGGTATGACGATCGAAGAGATATTCCAGAGGGGCGAGTGATGGCTGGCGGGCCGTTGAAGCGAAGGCGTGGGGCACGGGTCGGCGTGGCGGTAGCGATCGCGGCGGCTGTCGCGGTGTCGCTGGGACTGTTCCAGTCCGCCGCCGAACCTGCCCGGCCGCGTGAGGAGACCGGTTTCGGCACGATCCGTGCCGATGGCAAGGTGATCCTGCGGGTCGTGGCGCCGATCCTGTACTGAGCGGTGCTTTCTGCGCAGGGGCTTCGACAAGCTCAGCCTGAGCGGGAATAGGGGTATTTCTGAAATCCGCTCAGGCTGAGCTTGTCGAAGCCCCTGCGCCTCACGCTGCCACGTTGCCGGTTCACAACCACCCGTCCAGGGCTCGAGCCCTTCAGTGCAGAGTATGCACGTGCGTTCCGCGTTCGCTCAGCTTGCCCAGCGCCGTCATCGCCAGCCACCCGGCCGTCATGCAGACCCACGGCATCACCGGATAGTGAAACCGCGACTGGCCCGAGAACACGAGGCAGATCAGCGTCGGATAGAGCGCGATCCCGTAAGGCAGCAGCCACCAGCCGATCCACCGCTGCCCGTCGCGCCGACGTCTTGCGATCATCACGAAGAACGCGGCGCCAAAAGCCGCCATCAGCAGCACGTAGTACCCCTGATTGAGCACCCGCACCGCGCGATAGACCATCTCGAACCGCGCATAGCCCGGCGCGCCGCCCTGATAGGCCCACTCGGCCTCGCCATCGGGCAGCCAGAGGCGCAGGAACTTCTTCGGCAGCAGCTTGGCGAAGCGGTCGGGATGCGCGGTGATCCACGCCATTCCCAGTCGCCGCGCCTCGGCGTCGCGCGCCACTTCGTCGAGGCCGGGGCGGGCCATCAGCTCCTTCACCACCGGCGCGTCGGGGGTGTAGTCGCCGGTCGCGGTGTCGTGGTTGCCGGTGAGGAGCGTATAGCCGCCGTTGGTCGAGACCGCGACCCAGTGGCCCAGCTGGATCTCGTTGCGGATCGTCCAGGGCAGCACCGTCAGCGCGGCGAGCGCGAGCACCAGCAATCCCTCACCGAAAAGGCGCGGGAAGCGCTTCCACACCTGCCCCATCCTTAGCCACTCGATCGCGAACAGCAGCGGCACTACCACCAGCGTCTGCGCCTTGACCATGGTGGCAACGCCGAACAGGAACCCGGCGCTGACGAGGTGCCAGCGGCTGGTGCGCGTCACGATCACCCAGCATCCCGCCATCAGCAGCGCGGTGTAGAACACCTCGGTCAGCGCCAGCGGGACGTAGCCGATCGCGTTGGGGTAGACCGCCAGCAGCAACAGCCCGGCGCGCGCTGCGCCCTCCGAGCCGAACAGGCGGCGCCCCAGCGCCAGCGCCATGGCGCCGATCAGCATTGCGCTCACGAGGTTGAACAGGCCGAGCGAAACCTGGCCGGCGCCGAACTTGGCGAACACCAGCCCCAGCGCGATCGGCCAGCCTGCGGGCCAGAACGCGGTGGGCGCCCCTTGGTTGTCGAGATAGCCTTGGCCCGCCGCGAGACTGACGGCGCGCGTGAAATACCACTCCGCATCGGACGTTGGCGCCACGTCGATCAGCAGCACCGCCACCCGCAGCGCGAAATACAGCGCCCAGATACCGAGCAGCACCGAGCGATCGGTGGCGAACCATTCGAGCCGCAGCGCAAGCCGGGACGGGCGGGTGGGGAAGTGGATGACCTTGGCGCTCATATCGGCCCGAACGGTTAGCGGTCGGGACTTAAGATCGCATTACGGTAAGGGCGTCCAGAGGTTTCGATACCAATCTGGCCCACCCCGTCCGGCTAGGCCCTGCGGGCCAAGCCTCCCGGCCCTCCCGCAAGCGGGAGGGCGATGCCGCCTTCTTCTCCCCTCCCGCTTGCGGGAGGGGCCGGGGTGGGCCTTTTCTTAATTCGCACCGTCGCCTTGCCCTGCAGCCAACCACTTCCCACTAAGGGCACCATGACCTCGACCAGTTATCTCGATCTCTCCGACGGGCGTTCGATCGCCTACCGTTTCACTCCCGGCACTGGCCCGGTCATCGTCTTCCTCCCCGGCTACATGTCCGACATGGCCGGTTCCAAGGCCGCCGCCCTGTTCGAGATGGCGCGCGCCAGCGGGCTCCCCTGCCTGCTGTTCGACTATTCCGGCTGCGGCGCATCGCCGGGCGACTTTGCCGACGGCACGCTCACGCGCTGGAAACAGGAAGTGCTCGCGCTCGTCGCCGCGCTGGAAACCGAGGAGAAGATCGTGCTGGTCGGTTCCTCGATGGGCGGCTGGCTGATGCTGATGGCGGGCCTCGCGCTGGGGGACCGGCTGGCGGGCCTCGTCGGCATCGCACCGGCGCCGGACTTCACCGAATGGGGCATCCCCCAGATGGACAAGGCGCTGCTCGCGGACGGGGAAATCCTCTTCGAGGACAATCCCTACGGCCCCGAGCCGACCCCCACGCACCCCGGTTTCTGGGCAGACGGACAGGCCAACCTGCTGCTGGAGGGCGAGATCGCCATCGACGCCCCGGTGCGCCTGCTCCACGGCCAGCGCGATCCCGACGTGCCTTTTGAAATCTCCCTGAAGCTGGCGGAGAAACTGCGTTCAGCCGACGTGCAGGTCACGCTGATCAAGGACGGCGATCATCGCCTCTCGCGTGATGCCGACATTCGCCTGCTCCTGCGCACCGTCGCGGAACTGGTGCTTCCGTTGGCAGGGCCCCGCGCAGAGGGCACCCCGGAGTCCTGATCCCCATGTCCTCGCTGCTTCTCCTCCTTCCGCTGATGGCCCAGGTCGGCCCTGCTTCCAGCCTGCCGAGTTCGGCACGGCCCTATGCTTCGCAGCTGCCGCTGGAGATCATCGAGAAGAAGGACAAGGAAGACCGCGACCGCCGCGCCCGCGAGGCGCAGAACGTCGCCATGCCTGCCGCCCGCAGCAGCGCCGGTTGCATGAGCGCGGTCGAGGCGAACCCGGAGAAATCCGCCGAACTCGCCCGCAGCGCGCTGGCCGACGCCATCGGGCGCGAGCGGGTGCGTGCGGGCCTGTGCCTCGGCGTGGCGCTCAGCGACCTCGACCGCTGGGACGAGGCGCGCACCGCCTTCACCAATGCCCGCGATGCCGCGGATCCTGCCGACCATGCAAGCCGCGCGCGTCTGGGGGCGATGGCGGGCAATGCCGCGCTCGCCGCCGGGCAGGCGGGGCAGGCGCTCTCGCTGCTCGCCCCTGCAGCGACGGACGCCAAGATCGTCGGCGATGCGGACCTCACCGCCTCGATAGCGCTCGACCGTGCGCGCGGGCTGGTCGCCGTGAAGCAGCCCGACGAGGCCGCCAACGCCCTTGCCGAAGCGCGCGCCGCGCAGCCGGACAATGCGCAGGCGTGGCTGCTTTCGGCCACGCTTTCGCGCCGTCAGGACAAGCTGGCACAGGCGCAGACCCAGATCGAGAAAGCTGCGAGCCTCGCTCCGCAAGACCCCGAGATCGGGCTGGAGGCGGGCGTCATCGCCATGCTCTCGCACAACGATGCCGCCGCGCGGCGCAGCTGGGAATCGGTCGTCGCGGCCGCGCCTTCCAGTGACGCTGCGGTGACGGCGAAGCAGTACCTATCCCAGCTCGGCTCTCCTGATCCGGCAAAATAAGGTTTCTCCCATGATCCCGATGTCCGTCCTCGATCTCGTCACCGTCCGCGAAGACGGCACTGTCGCGGAGGCGCTCGATATCTCCGTAAGGACCGCGCAGGCGGCCGAGCGCGCGGGATACCGGCGCTACTGGGTGGCCGAGCATCACGGCATGGACGGCATCGCGGGCGGCGCGACCTCGGTGGTGCTCGCGCATCTCGGCAATGCGACCAGCACGATCCGCATTGGCGCGGGCGGGATCATGCTGCCCAACCACACGCCTTACGTGATCTCCGAGCAGTTCGGCACGCTGGCGGCGCTGTTCCCCGGCCGCGTCGATCTCGGTCTCGGCCGCGCGCCGGGCGCCGACGGGCGGTTGGCCCATGCGCTGCGCAAGGACATCCACGCCGCGTCCGAGCGCTTCCCCAACGACGTGGTGGAACTGCGTGCCCGGTTCCAGGGGCAGGCGGCGGGCGGCGTTCCTTCGCCTCAGGCCGCGGGGGCGGATGTCGAGATGTGGATTCTCGGCTCCAGCCTGTTCGGCGCGCAGCTGGCGGCGATGCTGGGCCTGCCTTACGCCTTCGCCTCGCACTTCGCTCCCGCCGCACTGGATGATGCCGCGCGCGTCTACCGCGAGCGGTTCGAGCCCTCCGAAACCCTGGCGAAGCCGCACTTCATGGCCGCGATCAACGTGGTCGCCGCCGATACGGACGAGGAGGCGGTCTACCTGTCCTCCTCCACCGACCAGAGCTTCGTGGCGCTGCGCTCGGGCAATCCGGGCCGCCTGAAGCCGCCGGTACGCGATTACCGCGCCGGTCTTCCCGGCGCGGCGCGGGCGATGCTGGAGCAGGTCCGCTCGGTCAGCGCGGTCGGCAGCCCGGCGACGGTGCGGCAGGGGATAGAGGACTTCGTCGCCCGCACGCAGGCGGACGAACTGATCGTCAGCATCGCCACGTATGATCCCGAGGCGCAGATCTCGCTCGCTGGAACTGACGATGGACGCGATGAAGCAGCCTGTAGGCTGAACGTTTGTCCAGCAATGCGATGCCCCCTATCAAGGTAACTAGATTTCGCCTGGGGCATTGACCGCGCGGTTAAATTGCGGAACTCAACGCGCCATGGAAAAATCAGACGTCGTCATCGTGGGAGCGGGACATGGGGAGCGCAGTGCGCGCTCGCCCTGCGCCAGAACGGGTTCACCGGAACCATCACCGTCATCGGCCGCGAGCCGGAGCATCCTTACGAGCGCCCGCCGCTCTCCAAGGAATACTTCGCGCGCGAGAAGACCTTCGATCGTCTCTACATCCGCCCGCCGACGTTCTGGGCTGAGAAGGAGGTGACTTTCAGGCTCTCCACCGAAGTCACCAGGGTGGACGCCGATGTGAAGGAACTGACGCTCTCGAACGGCACGACCTTCGGTTACGGCAAGCTGGTCTGGGCGACCGGCGGCGATCCGCGGCGCCTGTCGTGCGGCGGCGCCGAGCTGGCGGGCGTCCACGCGGTGCGCACCCGCGAGGACTGCGACATGCTGATGGCCGAGGTCGATGCGGGCACGAAGAACATCGTCGTCATCGGCGGCGGCTATATCGGGCTCGAGGCAGCGGCGGTGCTGTCGAAGATGGGGCTGAACGTGGTCCTGCTCGAAGCCCTGCCGCGCGTGCTGGCGCGCGTCGCGGGCGAGGAACTGTCCGAGTTCTACCAGAAGGAACACCGCGATCACGGCGTCGATCTGCGCACCGGCGTCGCGGTCGAATGCCTTGAGGGCGACGGTCACCGGGTAACGGGCGTGAAGCTGGTCGATGGCGAGGTCATCCCGGCCGAGGCGGTGATCGTCGGCATCGGCATCGTGCCTGCCGTCGGGCCGCTGATCCTGGCGGGTGCCTCGGGCGCGAACGGCGTGGACGTGGACGAATTCTGCCGCACTTCGCTGCCGGACGTCTACGCGATTGGCGACTGTGCCGCTTTCGCCTGCGACTACGCGGGCGGCACGGTGATGCGCGTGGAATCGGTGCAGAACGCCAACGACATGGCGACGTGCGTGGCCAAGGCGATCTGCGGGGACGAAAAGCCGTACAAGGCGTTCCCGTGGTTCTGGTCGAACCAGTATGATCTCAAGCTGCAGACGGCCGGGATCAACATGGGCTTCGACCAGACGGTGACGCGCGGCGACGTCGAGGGGCGCAGCTTCTCGGTGGTTTATCTCAAGCAGGGCAAGGTCGTGGCGCTGGACTGTGTGAACATGGTCAAGGACTACGTGCAGGGCCGCAAGCTCGTCGAGGCGGGCGCGACGCCCGATGTAGGGCGCCTTGCCGACGCAGGTGTGCCGCTGAAAGAACTGGTCTGAACTGAATCCTCCCCGTTCCGCAGGAATGGGGAGGGGGACCGCCCGCGCAGCGGGTGGTGGAGGGGTTGGAAGGCCCACTCCGTCAGCGACTACGTCGCTGCCACCTCCCCATCGCTGCGCGACAGGGAGGATTGGAGTTTCGCCCTAGCCCACCTCGCCGCATCGGCGACGGCATCGTCTGCATCCGCCAGCAGCGGCTCCACTTGCGCCAGCAGCGCTTCCCGGCCGCTGTTGCCCGCCGCATAGAGGCAGTTGCGCACGAACCGGTCCCGCCCGATCCGCTTGATCGGACTTCCCGAGAACAGCTTGCGAAACCCTGCATCGTCCAGCGTGAGCAGATCCGCCAGCTCCGGCGCCGTCAGTTCCGCGCGCGGCAGGAACGCCTTCATCGTATGCGCCGTCTCGGCGAACTTGTTCCACGGGCAGACCGCGAGGCAGTCATCACAGCCGTAGATGCGGTTTCCCAGCCCCTCGCGCATGTCCTCGGGCACCGGCCCCTTGTGCTCGATGGTGAGGTAGCTGACGCAGCGCCGCGCATCGAGGTGGTAGGGCGCCGGGAAGGCGTCCGTCGGGCAAGCGTCCTGGCAGGCCCGGCACGATCCGCAGCGATCGCGCGCCGGGGCCGAGAGCGGCAGGTCCAGTGTCGTGTAGATCTCGCCGAGGAAAAGCCATGAACCATGTTCGCGGCTGACAACATTGGTATGCTTGCCCTGCCAGCCGAGCCCTGCGGCAGCGGCGAGCGGCTTTTCCATCACCGGCGCGGTGTCGGTGAAGACCTTCACGCCGACCGGCCCCAGCCCGCGTTTGTCCCCCTCGCTCACCATCCAGCGGGCGAGGTTCTTGAGCGCCTTCTTCACCGTGTCGTGATAATCGGCGCCTTGCGCATACGTCGATATCCGGCCGATCCCGCTTTCGTCCGCCAGCCGCAGCGGGTCGGCGGCGGGGGCATAGCTCATGCCCAGCGCGATGACGCTGCGGGCTTCGGGCCAGAGCCCCTGCGGACTGCGGCGATGGTGCGCGCGCTCCTCCATCCAGCCCATCGAGCCGTGCATCCCCGCCGCCAGCCAGGCGTCAAGCCGCGCCGCACGGTCCTCGTCCGTCGCGGCCGAAGCCACGCCGAAGGCGCAGAAGCCGAGAGCGCGCGCCTCTCCCTCCACCGCCTCGGCAAAATTGCTTAGGGCGGTCTTAACCGGGACTGCGCCATCAGGGGCGCACGTGCTAGACCCAGGGGCTTCATGGATGCGCAAGTAGGAGATCCTCGGTTGACCGGCAATGTGTCAGGTTTCGATTGCCCTCTGGCGATCGAGGCACGGGGGCTCGTCAAGCGGTTCGAGGGGACCACTGCCGTGGGCGGTGTCGACCTCTCGGTGCCGCAGGGCTCGGTCTATGGCATCCTCGGCCCCAACGGTGCGGGCAAGACGACGACGCTGCGCATGCTGCTGGGTATCATCGAGCCCGATTCGGGTTACCGTCGCATTCTCGGCGCCGAGCGGCCGCACGATGTCGCCCACGCCATCGGCTACCTGCCTGAGGAGCGCGGCCTCTACCCGTCCATGAAGGCGACGGAGGCGATCGCCTTTCTCGGCGCGCTGCGGGGCCTGCCGCTGAAGGAAGGCCGCCGCCGCGCGCACGAACTGCTCGAACGACACGGCCTCGGCTATGCCGCGGACCGTCAGATTCGCCAGCTTTCCAAAGGCATGGCGCAGCAGGTGCAGATCCTTGGCACGCTGGTCCATCGCCCGCGCCTGGTCATCTTCGACGAGCCGTTCTCCGGCCTCGATGCGCTCAACCAGGGCAAGCTGGAGGCGATGATGCGCGGTCTGGCGGAGGACGGCACGACCGTGATCTTCTCCACCCACGTCATCGCGCATGCCGAGCGCCTGTGTGACGAGGTCGCGATCATCGCGGGAGGGCGGGTGCCGTTCGCGGGGCCGGTCGACGTCGCGCGCGATCGCATCCCCGCGCAGGTCCGGCTCGAAACGCAGGCCGACGAGGGGCTGTGGCGCGCTGCCTTGCCGACCGATTCGCGGCGCGAGGGGCGGTACTGGCACTTCGCGCTGCCCGAGGGCGGGATCGAGCCGCTGCTGCGCGCGCTGATCGCGGGGGAGGCGGGCATCCTGTCGCTGTCCATCGAGCGCGCCGGGCTGCACGATGCCTTCGTCGCCATCGCCGGGGAGGCTGCCGCCCGCGCCCTCGAAGCGGAAAAGCCCGAGGAGCCGCGCCGATGAACTTCGATCTTTCCGCGCCCGGTCATCGCGGCCGCCTGTCGATGCTGGCCGCCGCCTGGGTGGTGGCCCGGCGCGACTTCACCGCGATCCTGTTCTCGCGCACGTTCTTTTTCTTCCTGCTCGGTCCGCTGTTCCCGGTGATCGTCGGGCTGCTGGCAGGCAGCGTCGGCCAGCGTGTCGACCAGAGCGGCGAGGCGCCCGCGATCGGCGTGGTCATGGCCGAGGCCGACGCGAAGGCGATGGTCCGTGCCCGCGATGCACTGGCCGACCGGCTCGGAGGCGGCCTGCCGGACATGCATGTGGTCAAGGACCTGACCCCGGCCGAGCAGGCCGATCCGGGTGAGGTGCTGGCGTCACGCAAGGGTGCTTTCGCGGGCGTGCTGTCGGGCTCTCCCGCCGCGCCGGTGCTGACCGGGCCGGGACCGCTCATCAAGGACTGGCGGGGGATGTCGAACTGATCGCGGCCGAGGTTCGTGACGGATCTCTGGCCTTCTGGCCACAGGTGAAGCTGGCCAAGACCTCGGTGGCGGCGCCCGGCGATTCGCGCAGCCGCCTACGTACGGCGCAGGGCGCGCAGACCTTGCTGTTCCTGCTGACGATGATGCTGGCCGGCATGGTCCTGTCCAACCTTGTCGAGGAAAAGGGCAACAAGATCATCGAGGTGCTGGCAGCGGCTATCCCGATGGAATCGGTGTTCTTCGGCAAGCTCTTCGCCATGCTCGGCGTGTCGCTGGTCGGCATCGCGGTGTGGGGTAGCGTCGGCGGAGCGATCTACCTGTCGGCGGGATCGCTCGTGGCACTGCCCGAACCGGCGGTCGGCTGGCCGATGCTGGTCGGGCTGGGGGTGATCTACTTCGCGATGGCCTACCTGCTGCTGGGCTCGGTGTTCCTCGCGATCGGCTCGCTGGCGAACACGGTGCGCGAGGTGCAGACACTGTCGATGCCGGTGACGATGATGCAGCTCATGCTGTTCTTCTTCGCGACTTACGCGATGACCCAACCGGGCAGCGCGGTCGAGATGCTGGCGGTGGTCCTGCCGTTCAGCTCGCCCTTCGCGATGCTGGCCCGCGCCGCGCAGGAGCCGGCGATCTGGCCGCACGTCGCGGCGCTTGGGTGGCAGGTGATGTGGGTGGTGCTGCTGGTTCGCGGCGGCTCGATGCTGTTCCGCAGGCGGGCGATGAAGTCGGGGCCACAGGGGGCAGGTCGCAAGTGGTGGCGGCGCGTCGTTTCCGAAGGCTAGCGGGCGCCCGCTTCCTGCATGTGGAAGGCGCGGACCGCCAGTTCCTCGAGGCTCATCAACTGCCGGAAGACGATGCCGTAGGACGGATGCCGGCGCCAGCATACAGTGGCCTCGAATTCGGGCATGAGGGCGGAGCCGATGCGCAAGTGCTGCCCGATCGCGAGATGGTGTTCGGTCTCGATCCCGGCGCCCTGGCGCGAGAGATCGCGCACCTTGGCGGCCGAAGTTTCCCCCGCGATCGTCACCTGCACCGGATGGCCGACGCAAACGCGGATCGGGCGCTTGGGATAGGGACCAGCCTCGGCGATGAAGCGCTGGACCTCGATCGGGACGTCGAAGCGGAAGCCCGCCTCCCCGCCGTTCTCCCAGACCTTCTCGACCGCAAGCCGATCCCCGGCCGCGCTTTCCAGCGCAAGGCGGCGTTCGGCGGCGAGGGAATGGAACAGGCGCAGCTTCACGCCGGTCTCGGACACGTCGCGCACGATGCAGAGGTATTCGCCATGCGCCCCGATCAGCTTCGCGGCGCGCAGCAGCAAGGCGAAGCGCGGACTGGCGCGCTGGTCCTCGTAGCTCGGCTTGCTGCCGGCGGACAGGCTTTCCGGGAAGGACATGCGAAAGATCACCCCTAAGTACCCAAGCCGTGGCGTCCGGACGATACCATGGAAGGTGGGTACTTAGTAATTGATACCAGTTCTCAAGTTACGCATTTGTAAACGCAAACGATTGAACAAAATCGCTCGCCGAATAAATGCGCAGTATTCGTCGGTATCGAAAATCTGGTGCGGGCGGCGGGACTCGAACCCGCACTGGAATCCCAAGCGGATTTTAAGTCCGCAGCGTCTACCATTCCGCCACGCCCGCACACCTAGGGAAACCGTGGTTTTTGCCTCTGTAGCGCGGCCCGTTCCGCAGTGCAATCCGGCTGCGTTCCGCAGTCCTGAGGTCTTTCGGGCCATGTCCCAGCTTATATCTATGGTGCTGTTGCTTGACGAGGTGGCGATCCGCATTAACCCTGAAGGCATGGAACGGGAGGTTATTTGTGATTGAGGAGAAGCCCGAATTCGTGATTGGATTGGCGGGGCCTGCTGGCACCGATTTGCACGGGCTTGCTCGAACGATTGAAGAGGAGCTTAGTCCCTTCGGATATCGCTGCCCGGTGATCCGAGTTAGCCAGTTGATTCAAGAGTTCTGCGACGAACCGCTGCGGGATCGCATTGCCGCCGCCAAGCACGGCGAGAAAGTGGCTTTGCTCATGGGGGCAGGCGATGCGCTACGTAAGCAGGCTGGACGCGGAAATGCTCTTATCCCACTGGTCGTTTCATCTATCCGACAGGCGCGAGTGAGGCTTCTCAAAGAAGACGGCGTTGAAGATGAAGATGGCAATGGCGTGCCTGCAAATCGGGCATGCTATATAATTAACTCGCTCAAACACCCGGACGAAGTCAAAGAACTGAGGCGGATTTATGGCGAAAATTTCGTAATGATCAGCGGGTTCTCGTCATTGGATGAGAGGGTTTCACAGTTATGTGACCAAATTGCTAAGTCGTACAACTCAACAAAAAATGATAAGTACAAGTCTGAGGCGCAAAATCTCATAGATTTGGATGCTAAAAGGCCCGGAGAAAGGCTGGGGCAGAGTCTAAGAGATACATTTCATTTCGCAGATTTCTTTATACGTGTTTCAGGAGAATATGATAAAGAGGTAAGAAGATTTATCGATCTTCTTTTTGGAAGTCCTTATATAACTCCTAGGCCCGACGAATTTCATATGTTCGAGGCTAAATCAAAATCGTATCGGTCGGCAGATCTTTCTCGCCAAGTTGGGGCGGTGATTGTCGATCGTTCTCACGGAATTATTTCTTCAGGTTGCAATGAAGTGCCAATCGCGGGAGGTGGATCATATTGGCCTGACGAAGATAAAAAATACGATAATCGGGATCATTCTAAAAACAAAGATTACAACGCGGTAAAAAAATACGAGATAATAGAAGAGTTTCTGCAGTTTATGAAAGATTCGGGCTTGGCTCGATTTGAAGCTGGTAAGTGTGCTACCGACGTTGTAGAAATGCTATTATTCGGTGATAAGAGTGCGCGCTTTAAAGATCTCCGAGTATCGAATTTAATAGAGTTCGGCCGTGTAGTTCATGCGGAAATGAACGCCATAACCGATGCTGCTCGTCGTGGACTGAGCGTAGGTGGGAGTACAATCTATTGTACAACCTTTCCATGCCACATGTGCGCCAGGCACATCATCGCGGCGGGAATTATGAAGGTGGTTTATGTTGAACCATATCCAAAGAGTATGACTGCCGAGCTTTACAGTGAGAGCATCATGATGGACGTAGCGCCTGAGGCTGCTGGATTGACGGATATGGCCCATCCTAAAGTGGCGTTTCAGGCTTTCGAAGGTGTCGCTCCCTCACTTTATCCAGAACTTTATCGGGCCGGAACCAGAAAGGACGAGCGAGGTTACATCGTCGATTGGTCGAAAAACAGTGCCGTTCCGAAGGTCGTACGAACTGGAGCAACGCACTTGAACCTCGAAATTCCGCTTTTCAGCAGGCTTGATACCTTGAAGGATGTTGGGATAGAAGACGCTACGGTGCACATGGGGAGTGAGCAAAATGTTGATAACGCGAGCGCAAATTCGTGAGCAGATTCAACGGGATAAAGCTACGTTCTCTCGCATGCCAATGGGCGTGAGGACTCTGCTGCTTCATGAGACTATCGTTGATCGAAATTCAGTAGAAGCGTATAATCGAAGTCGGGGCGAGAAGCCGATAACAGCGCCTTGATGGCTTGAGAACCTACGTTCCGGCAACTCGTCTCATTGCGGACTCAGCGTCGCGTCTCTGACGTGCATACTTAATGGCCATCTGGTACGTCCGGTGCCCGATTATGCTGCTTATTTCAATCACCGAACAACCGGCATCTTCCAACATGGCCGCCGCCGCGTACCGCAACCCATGGAGGGATCGGTGCGGCATCCCATCGATTTTTCTGACAGCTTGGTGAATCTCGTAGCTGAGAGCGTCAGCTGTCATCGGCTTGCCCTTGCGGTCACGAATCACCGTGCCGCCGAACTTGGTGCGGACCTTCTTGAGATGCTTCGCCAGTTCGGGGTGGGCAGGGATCGTCAGCGGCTCGGCGGTCTTGTTCTGGCGGACGCGGACAGTATCGCCCATGACGGCGGTCCATTCCATGGTGACGAGATCCTCTCGCCGCTGACCGGTGTAAAGGGCGAGCAGGACGACGGTTCGGAGCCACGGCTCGCAGTGGGCGAGGAAATGCCTGATTTCCTCGATCGACCATACCTCGATCGGCTTGGATTTGCCCTTGATGCGGCGGATGCCGCTAGCCGGGTTCACGAAGGTGGCCGGTAACAGGCTCTCTTCCTCGGCCCAGCTGTAGAGGCGGCTGACCATCTGCTTGATCTTGTGGGCGGTGCGCGCGGAGAATTTGCAGGCGACGTCGTCGCGAACAACCTTCACGCTGGCGCGGTCGATGCAGTCGAAGCGTTCCGGCCCGAGGATGGGCACAAGGCGGTCCTCTATCGTGAGGCGGTAATCCGCCTGCGTCTTCGGAGCGAGCGACGCAAACTCCGCACCAGCCAGATACCGTCGGCACAGGTAATCGAAGCTATGCCGATCGGCTTCGCGGGCGACGGTGGCCTCGGCGCGCTGTTCTGCCTGCTTCATCAACTCGCCATAGCGGGTATGAAACGCAGGATCGCCGGGTTGCCCAGGCAGAGGGGTATCGACGCCGTCGCGGCGGAAGCGCCAGTAATCCTTGTATTTGCCTGAGGCCAGTTTCTTGCTGCTGCAGTAGACGTAAGGGAGGTCAGTTCGGACCATTGGCAAGGCGTCTCCGCACGCGATCGGCAATCGAATCAGCTTCTGACTGGCGTTGTAGTGGATCAAGGGGCTGAGGGGCAGTTCTGGCGGTGCCAAGGGCGTCGGCCCAGCGATCGAGGTCGTTGCGGTCCCATACAGCACAGCGGCCGATGTGCTTTGAAGGCGGGCCTTGCTCGCGCAGCATTGAGCCGCTGATGCCGAGATAGGCAGCCGCCATTCCCTCGCGCATTAGGCGCGGCCAATTGGGCAGGTCGCCGCGATCTAGGGGTAGGCGAATTGTCACCTCTATCGCTGATCGTTGGCTGCGGTGGCAGTGTACGTTCCGTGATTGCATGTCTCCTGTGCAAAAGCGGCGTAATCGACATAGCCAGTCTCATCGCATCTCCCGCATTCAGGAAGTGGGTGGCGATTGCGAGTGCGGAGGTCACGTTGGCGGTTGGCGCGCTGGGTGATGCTGGTGGCGATCCGGTTGAAGCGGCGATCATCAATGAGGTGATGGGCAAAGAGCGTTTCCGCGCAGACGCGCAGGCGCTCTTCCACCGTGTCGCCCGTCCAGTCGTTGGCGGGTTCGAGATGGAGGAACCTCATCGGCGTTCTCCCTTCGCGCTGGCGAGCGCGGCGGCGATGATGAAGGGGATCGCGCCGATCGCGGCGATCAGGAACAGGACGCGCGTGGCGGCCTTGATGGCGATATCGACGCGGCGGTCGCGGCATGCGCGCGGGGCGCAGGACCGACAGGCGCAGGCGAGCGGGTGGAACATGCCCTTGCGGCGGCGCATGGTCAGTCGATCCCCAACGCGTTCTTGTAGGTATCCACGATCGAGTCCATCTCGCGCCGATCGTCGGGCTTCATGCGGCGCAGCTTGACGATGATCTTCATGACCTTGACGTCATACCCGACGGCTTTGGCCTCGGCGTAGACATCGCTAATGTCTTCGCTGATCCCCTTCTTTTCTTCCTCCAGGCGCTCCACCCGCTCGATCAGCAGGCGCAGGCGGTCTTCGGTGGCGTTCGTTTCGGACATTGAAGATTCCTTGGATCAGGCCGCGCGCGAGGCGGCGCTATGGGTGTGGTTGTGAGGCTGGGTGTTCGCGGGGCGGGTCCGGAACTTCTGACGGCCGACCTGCTCGCACAGGGTGCAGATCTCGGGATCGGTGGCCGACCACGTGCAGTCGAAGCCCTCGGTGTCGTGTTGATTGGACCACTCGTCCCACCCGCACGCCCGGCAGAGGCGCGGGTGCTGCTCGGGCGGAGTGTCGCAAAGCTGGCGGTAGACCGTCAGGTTGAGGCGGTAGGACCGCGACATGTCCCACAGTCGCTTCACGCGGAAGCCGACCGTCTCGATCCTGTCCATGTTGCGCTCGACGTCGGCCCGGTGCTGCTTGTGATGCCAGAAGGGCTTGGAAGCCTGCTCGATCGAAAGCCCAGCGGCCTTGCGGCGCATCTGGATGTAATCCCATGGCATGACCGGGGCGGGGAGCGGCGGCGGTGGCGCGGTCTCGGGATCGTCCAGCATGGACAGCAGAGAAGGTACGGTACGCATGATCGTCCTTTCGATTTTCAGGATTTGCGGTGACCGGCGGCGCGGCTGTCATCCTTGAAGATCCAGCAGCGGACGGCGCCGACGTTGTCGTTTCGGGAATTGACCGGGCAGACTTCGATGAACCGGCGGTTCTTCGAGGTTTTGAGCGCGCGGATGAGTTCAGCATGGGTGGGCAGTGCCAAGCGCTTGTCGGCGCAGCGGGCCTCCATCTCGTTCAGTCGGACGGCGATCAGGCCCTCGTCGTGGCGGCGATGGTGGTTGATGTGGCCGATGGTGGCGACCCGGTCCTCGTTCTCCTCGAGGTAATCGAACCGTTCCCAGAACAGGCTGACCACGGGGTCTTCGCTGTTGACGGCGGTCTGCCGCGTCGTGGCCATCTCGACGATGAAGCGGGCAGTCGCGGCCTGCTGGTCATCGCTGAGCGGCACGACGGTTCGCATGGCGTCGAGGAAGGCGAGCAGCTGGCCGTGCGTCTTGGCGAGACGGTTGGTGCGGATCGCAGGCATGCCGAGCAGTTCGGCTTCGTACTGTGCGAAAGCCTGCCGGAAGCGCGCCATTACCTCGCCCTCGCGCTTGGTGGCGTGGACGATGAAGCCGGACACCTTCTCGATCGGCCACTGTTCGAGCTTCTCTGCCGCGACCTTGGTATCCGGTGACCAGCCCGACATGTCGAAACCGAGCGACATGATGCGTTCCAGCACGGCGCGCGAGGCGTTGACCGGCTCGTTCTGCTCGATGATGATCGCGCCACGGAAAGGCGGCTCGAACGTCTCCATGCCGCCGTTCTTGACGCCGCGCGAGCGCACGGACCGGCCGTTGTAGGCGGTTTTCAGTTCCTCCCACTCGAACCGCTTGGCGTGGCTGGCCTCTTCCCGGCGGTCGCCCTCGATCAGGACGACGGGGAGGTTGCCGACCTTGCCGAGGTTGCGCGCCATGGCGGCGGGCGTGGCCTTGGCAGGGTCGAAGCCCTCGTAATTCTCACGGCCCAGCAGCTTCCAGAGGAACTCCACCAGCGTGGTCTTGCCGGTGCCCGGCAGGCCATGCATTTCGAGGAACGGGAAGCTCTTCATCTCCGCGCGGATCTGTTCGGCGAACAGGGAGGCGAAGTAGAAGGTCAGGCAGACGATGCCCTTCGGGCCGTAGGCAGTCCACAGGTGCGGGAGCCAGCTGACGTCCAACTGATCCGCATCATAGTCGATATCGAGCAGCTTTTCCGAGGTGCCCAGCTTGAGGGCCTTCTTGCCGATCTGGAAGAACTCGTTCTCGTTCGGCTTGTAGACGCGGCCACCGGCGACGGCGATCGGGCCGAAGACATAGGTCTGGGAATCACGGCAGTACCCGGTGAAGCCCAGCGGGCGCACGTCCGGCAGGTCCGGCGTCTGCTGCTGCAGGATGCGGGTCAGCTGCAGGGCGCTGCCGGTCCAGACGCCACCGAAGGCGAAGAGGCGATCTTCGAAGTTCGATGCTTTGCGCAGCTGGGCGGCGGTGAAATCGGTCTTGACCGAGGGGCGCTTGCCGCTGGGGTAGCTGATGTTGAGGTAGAACTTGGTCTCGTCCGTCGCCTCGTCCCGCTGGCGGTACAGGACGCGGAAGGCGCAGTTGGCGATCTCCTCGACCGAGAGCGCTTCCAGCGAGGCCTTCTCGCGGATTGCGGCTTCCTCGTCCTTGTCGATCTCCTTCAATTCGCGGGTGCGGCCCTTGCGGTACTCGTCGATCTTTTCCTGCACGATCGAGATGTCGATCGAGCACCAGTACGTGCGGCTGCCGAAGGTGAAGTGGAAGCTGTTCCAGCGGTGCTTGTCCCAGATCAGGAACGCCTTTTCCTGCGCATTCGCAGCGAGCAGCACCTTGCCGTGCCACAGGTATTCGGCCCGGTCCGCTTCGCCCAGGCGGTCGAAGACGAGCAGGTCGTTCCAGTCGAGTTCCTTGCCGCTCTCATCCTCGCCCATGGGCTGGGCGGCGGTGGCGTCCCACCCTTCCTTCTTGGCCTTCTCCACGAAATCGCGGCTCGCCTTGGTGCCAGCGGCGCCGACGTCGAAGGCGAAGACGATCTTGGGCTTGCGGTACGGGGTGTCTGACGCGGCGATGTGGGTTCGCAGCTGCCGCAGGAACTCGGCCGGGTAATTGTTGCTCGACATGGTCGAGGCGGCGCGCTGCCCGGCCTGCTCCAGCGCCCATGCATTGAAGATGCCTTCGGCAAGCCAGATGCTGGGCGCGTTCGCCATGTCGTCTATCGACACGTCAGGCCGCTGCCACGCCTGCCCCTTGTAGGTCTTGCCGGGGGCGAAGCGGGCCTTGCGGTCGAACCGGCCGGGCTGGTCGATCAGGCGTTCCCACCAGCTGCCGCCGGGGAGTGGGAAGCGGACGGTGGCCGAGCCGATCCGGCGCGCCTCGTCGCGATAATATTCCTGCGAATAGGCATCGCGCATGCCGAGCAGGTTGAGGCGGCGCGCATCGCTGAGATAGGCATCCGCTGCAGCGGTGGGGTTCTCAGGCGTAGCCTTGAAGCGGTTCGACCACGTATCGAAGATCTCGGGATAGAGATCGCGGGAAGAGCCCTGCCAACCGCACTTGTTGGTGCGTTCGCAACTCATCACCCACGGGTTCTGCTCATGGGTGAATACGGAATGCTCGTTGCAATCCGGGCACTTGCCCTGACGCAGCCATGTTCCGGTCTGCTTCTTCCATTTGAAATCGGCCTTGAGCAGCGGCAGCAAGGCGCGGCGGATGTCTTCGCGCATGTCCATGGATCAGGATCCGATCTGCAGGACGGCATCGGCGCGGGTGCGCGCTTCGTCGGCGCCGCGCTGCCAGAAGACGCGGCGCTTCGAATGCGGGCCGTAAGGGTTGGTGGCAGGGCGACCGTCGCGGAACTTCTCCGCAATCACGGCGTCGCGGCCTTCGCGCATCAGCTGGGCGATCTGGATCACGGCAGCATCACCCATGCGAGGGCGAAGGCTTCAAGGAGCATCGGGGTGATACCGAAGAGGCTGATGACGTCGCGGCGAATGTCGGTCGGAAGATGACGCCACAGATCGCGCCATGCGGCGAGAAGAGAGGGTGTTGAGCCCGGCCGCTGGCGGGGCTGCTGGAGCACCGCGCCGAAGTGGCTATGGTTGGTGAGATGCATGGAGAAGGCTCCGGTGAGTAGACAAAGCTGGGGCGTTCCCGGAAGCGAGCCGGGTTCGAAGGCATCAGGATCAGGAAGTCAGATCAGCGCAGCCGTCAGTTCAGGTGGCGGCTGCGCTTGATTCCGGTTCGTCGGGTGGACCATCATCGTTGGCTGCACGATCGTTCGCGGCGGTGCGCCACGTCGTCATCGGCAGCTTGTGAAGCGGCGCAGGATACCGGCTTGGCGTGGTGGTCCGCGTGGCCGTCATTTCGACGACGAACTTGTGACCACACGCATCCGGGTTGCGGCATGCGTAGTAGAGTTCGCGAAACAGCAGGCTTTTCTTGCCTGTGGTCTGTGCGAACGCGCGGCCCCCGCAGGCCGGGCAGTTGACGTGTGGGAGTTGTACCCTTCGCCCCGACATTACTTCGTATCCCCATTGGCTTCGCGCCCGGCACCATTGCCGGGGAGAAGGGCTTTCAGACGACCAATGAGGCGCGGAACGACCGCGTCAGCTTCTTCGGTCTCAAGGATTGCCGCCTGTATGAGGGCGGGCGAAGCGCCAGGCGCGAGGGCCTGAATGCAACGACCGACAGCCTCGCCGGTCTCGCGGGAAAACAGGGCAACGTCGTCGGCCAGCGCCGCGCGGCAGGCAACGGCATCAACCATCGCGATATCCAGCTGCAGTGCGTAGCAGGAGAGGATAGGGCCGTGGTCGCCACCGGCCTCGACGAAAGCGCGATCAAGCGAGATTGCCTGGTCGAGGGTCGGAGTGCCGTTGTTGTCGCTTTCGCTCCAATGGCGCACGGTGCGGATTGAACGCCCTGTGACCTTGGCGGCAGCTTCCCAGCCAATGCGCCCGCAGACGGTTGTAATGGCGAGGGAGAAGGACAACGGTGCGCGTGGCTTTGTCATGCCGCGCCCTTTCGTTGCGCTTCTCCTACGCGATCGCAAACGACAGGATCCACCTTGTCTATTAGGATCGGTCCACACTCTTCGGTGTAGTCAGGATCTTCGATAACCAAAGACAGGGGGTAGATATCGGGGCGCAGCTGGTGGGCAGTCACACCCGTCGCAGCAGCCATCGGCAACACATGCTCAGCAGGCAAGCGTTTACCGCTCTGCAGCCACTTCCACACAGCGGTCTGAGATACACTGCAAATGCGCGCGGTGGCCGATTGGCCACCCGCCAGGCTGACTGCCTTTTGCAATGCCTCGAAGGGGGTAACGTCCTGCGTCATGCTTCCTAACTACAACCACAGTTGTGATGTTGTCAACGCGTCAAATTACCTTTCCGCCATCAACCAAAGTTGTAGTTAGGCAGCATGATCAAAAGCGAGCGCGTGGCAGAAAGAATGCGGGAGTTGGGCTTGTCCCAATCTGCGCTGGCGCGCGAAGTGGGCGTGACGCAGCAGACTATTGGAAAGGTCGTCACTGGGCAGTCTGCGAACTCCACACACCTTCACAAAATCGCCCGCGCTCTCAAAACGACGCCCGCATACCTCCTCGGTGAAATTGCAGATCCGGCGGAAGATGCCTTCATCCCACCGACGCCTGCTGAGATCGCCGAGCAGATGGGCCTCATCAGGATTGAGGAAATTGACCTGTCGCTTGGCATGGGGCTGGGCTTCGTCGACGAAAACGCGATCGAGCGGGTAGACCGCTGGCTCCCTGAAGACTGGGTGCGCAACTTCACGAACTCAGCAGCGGCACATCTGTCTGTCGTGAAGCCAATGGGCGACAGCATGTACCCGACGATCAACGACCGCGACATCGTGCTGATCGACCGGTCGCACACCACGATCAACCGGCAGGATGCAATCTGGGCGCTGCAGTACGGCGGCTTCGGCACGATCAAGCGTGTCCGCATGCTGCCGGACGGCAGCTGCAAGCTGATGGCTGACAATCCGCAGGTTTCGGAGGAACTAGCCTCTGCCGATGATATTCGCGTCTACGGGCGCGTGGCTGGCGTGTTCCGCCGGACCTGACCTATCACGATGCAGTCGATTCCTGCCATGTCGTTCGCGGTCGTAGGCGCCGCGCACCCCAACGCTGACGGTTCCAACCGTCAGTTCGAGATCCTGCTATGTCAGGCGGGCGAACCGGTGATGTTGGTAGCCGAACCCGAAAACCCGGCTGATCGGCATGCTGTTGCGGTCTATTCCTGCCGGGAGGTCCAGATCGGCTATATCAGCGCCGATCGTGCGCGAATGTTCGGGGAGCGCCTGCAGGGCGAGCATGTCCAGGCGGTGTTCCAGAAGCCGGACGGTTTCGGCGCATGGATCCGCGTGTCGTTCGATGGCAAGCCGCCGCATCTGACCAGCGCCATGTTGGCCGAGCCGGATAACGATGTGGTTGCGCCGATCGACGACGAGCCGCCGTTCTATCCCGATGAGGTGTGGGACGACTAATTTCGGACAGTATGGGGGGTGTATGTTGAAGGTGGGGGTAAGCGCCATTGGGGTAGGCGTTGCGTTGGTCTGTGGGTGGTATTGGTGGGCCGCAAACTCACTAAATGTTGCCACCTATTGGTCGCCAAAAGTGGAATGGGATTTACAAAAGGCGGCCGAATGGGGTGACGGGTTCGGAGCGTTCAACGCGCTTGTATCAGCACTTGGTTTCGCAGCAGTGCTCACAACGTTAGGCATGCAAGCAAAGGCGGTAAAAGATCAAGGGAATGACTTGCATCGCCAGCGATTTGAAAGCACCTACTTTGAGCTAATTAGATTGTTAGCTGATGCGCGCGAGAGGATTTCTTTTAGATACTCTGAAGAGTATCGGGATAGAAAAGCCATCATTGAAAATAGGTCGAGCCTTTCCTTGCTTGCGGCCAAGGACCTTGGAAATCACACGGGGCAGCAGGGAATCAGAGCGGCTTTTATTGAGTTGCGTTTTTGGGTCACTGCAAATCGTAACAAACGGCTGGGCAAAGACGGGATGAGGAGAATATACGAGGAAAAGGTACACAAAAATAACGAAGTCGGATTTGGTCCTTATTTTCGCCTCATATACACAATTTTAGATCGCCTAAGAGAAGACACTGTACTAACTGAAAAAGAGAAGGCGCGATATGGAAATCTGTTGAGAAGCCAGTTGACGAGTGAAGAAATTGGGCTTCTTGCGGTAAATGCGCTAGCGCCTTTTGCCAAAGACCTTGATGAATTAATTGTTGAATTTCGCATGCTGAAATACATGCCAGAGTCCACGTTAAAGCGGCGCCTTCGAAGTATTTACGGTGACGCTCCTTTTGAGGGGCGTGATTGATAATCCTCGTCTGGAATGCGTCTAATGAAACGGCGCAGATTCCAGCTTCAAATCTATTTTATAACCGCTACCTTTGTCTAGTCGATGGGTTACCTCTGAGATTAGCCATGTGGTTCCGTTTATAGCCTGCTTAAACCCTTCAACTACGACTCGCCCTTCGGGATATGCATCGGGGCGGCCCAAGGCCAGCGTCAGATCCAGCGTCTCGGGCGCGCGCTTCATCCGAGCCGATTCCGCCGCAGCCGCGCGCTTGGCTGAGGCCTCATCAGGGTAGACCTTGCGCAGCTTCTTCGCGCCGTCGCTCTTGCCCACCGTCACCGACTTGCGCTTCGCGGCCTTCTTATCGTGCCAGCTGGCGGTCGCGCCTTCCTGCCCGTCGCGCTTCTGGCGCTGCCACATGTGCCGATCGCCATCCTGGCGACGGATGGCGAGAGCTTGAAGGGCGAGGCCCTGCGCGTTCTTACCGGCGCCCTTGGGAGCGAAGATCAGCTGCCCGGCCTTGATGGTGGCGACGGCATCGTTTTCGCGCCCCAGGCGGCGCAGGAACGCGGCATCGCTTTCCCGGCTCTGTGTGGCGGTCGGCAGCGCGATCGACGCCATGGCGGGCGCGATGGAGGCAGCAAGGCCATTGCGCCCGGCAACTTCTGTGAGGACGGCACCCAGCGTGGTCGCGGTCCAGCTTTGCGACCGGCGATTGCGGATCTCGCTGGTGAAGTCGGCGGCGCGGGCGCGGATGGTGATCTGGTCGTCTGTGAAAAGCGCTGAAGCCCGCAGGGAGGCGTGGGTTTTGGTGGATATGAAGTAATCGAATTTGCAAGGTTTTGGGGAAATCGGGCGAAAAGCTTGCGATTACGCGCGCCCGTGCACGTAGGGGCTTTCCTCGCAAGTCGGGTCGTGATTCATTGAGTTGGACGACACGAAGAGGTTTTGCCGATGCCTCCGAAGAAGCCCGCGCAGCGCAGTGACGAGTTGTTCCGCAGTCAGCTCGACAACATGGTCGACATGGAACACGCGCTGGTGAAATTGGCGGGGCTGATCGACTGGTCACGGTTCGATGTGGCCTATGGACGGTTCTACCATGAGAAAGGCCGCCCTGGGCTGTCGACGCGGCTAATGGCAGGCCTGCACCTGCTCAAGCACATGGAGGGCCTGTCGGACGAAGCCGTCTGCGCCCGCTGGGTCGAGAACCCGTACCACCAATTCTTTTGCGGCGAGCAGTACTTCCGCCACAAGCTGCCACTGGATCGCTCGTCGATGACGCGCTGGCGGAACCGGATCGGGGCCGACAAGTTGGAACTTCTGCTCGCCGAGACGCTGCGCGTGGCGATGGAAACAAGGGCAATGCCGCCGCAGGCCTGCGAGCGGGTGACGGTGGACACGACTGTACAGACCAAGGCGATTGCCCATCCCACCGACAGCCACCTGCTGCAACGCGGCATCGAGTGGCTGAACCGGATTGCCCGCAAGCACGGTATCAAGCTGCGCCAGTCATTCCTGCGGGTGGGCCGCCAGGCTCGGCGCGATGTCTCCCGGCTGATCCACGGGCGCGGTCACAAGCAGGCGATGCGTTGGGTGCGCAAACTTCGCACCTGGCTGGGCCGGCTCGACCGCGACATCGGCCGCAAGATCGCCGGAAATGAGGAACTCGAGGCCGCCTTTGCCGTCGTCCGCGAGCGGGTGGCGAAGATCCTCACCCAGAAGGCTGGCAGCACGGACAAGCTTTATGCCCTGCACGCGCCCGAGGTGGAATGCATCGCCAAGGGCAAGGCGCGGACCCGCTACGAGTTCGGGGTAAAGACCTCGATCGCGGTGACAAACGCCCGCACCGCCGGCGGCCAGTTCATCGTCGGCATGCAGGCGTTGCCCGGCAACCCCTATGATGGCCACACCCTGTCCGGGCAGATCGAGCAAGTCGAGCGCCTGACCGGCGTCACCGTTGAGCGGGCTTATGTCGATCGCGGCTACAAGGGGCACAAGCATGGCGGGCAGGCCAGGGTCTATATCGCCCACACCCGCGGGATCACCTCACCCACGATCAAGCGCGAGCTCAGGCGACGAAATGCCATCGAACCGATCATCGGTCACACCAAGTCCGATGGCCTGCTCGAGCGCAATCACCTCGCCGGTGCCACCGGCGATGCCATCAACGCCATCCTGGTCGCCGCGGGGCACAATCTCAGGTTGCTCGTCGCATGGCTGACTGCGCTTTTGCGCGCCCTCATCGCCGCCTGGCTATCCCCAGTCCTGCCCGAAATGGGCGCTGCCTGAAAGCAGCGTACCAGTTCGATAAACCCCTCACGGCACATTCGGACGCAATCTACCCGTCGCCGAAACGAACATCGCATTGTTCACGGCCGACGATCTGGTCAGGCGGGCCGGAATGGCTGACGTCGTCGACCTTGAAGCTGCCCTTGTCGATCAGCCCCGGTGTGACGTCGCGGCCCTGCTTCCAGCCCAGCTGCAAATAGAGCACGGCGCCTTCGGGCGGAATGCCCAGCATGCCGTCGTGATCGCTCAGCACGATGTCCAGCTGATCGGCCTCGTCCCCGCGCTTTTCCGAGAGGGTGAGTGATACCAGGCGCGGGCGGATGCGGTCGGACAGATCCTGCCCGTCCATTGTCACCCGCCAGTCAGGGATGTTGTTCACCGCGCGGTTCATGCGTCGGCCTGCTGCGAAGCCAGCGCGGCGGGATCATCGACGCCCAGCAGATCGATGCCGAAGTCGATCCGGCGCGCGGTGCCGTCCGGCAGGAGATAGGCCTGCCGTTCGTCGATCGCGGTGATGACGAAGTTGCCGTAGACGCGCCCGCTTCCGGCAACCAGCGGCCATGCCTCGCCGGTGTTCGCCATGGCGCGCAGATCGTCGAGCGAGACGCTGCCGTTCGACAGTTCGGCATAGACCGCGCCGGAAAGACTGACCGTTTCGTCACCCGGCCCGACGAACTGCGTGGCGTCGCGGGCGCCGATGCGCGGGGAGCGGGCGTGGCGCCAGTCCATGCGGCGCTGCAGTTCGTCGAAAGGTAGGGAGCCGAGTTCGAAGAGGAACATGCCGAGGGCCATCAGGTGCATGGATCAAACCCCTCGTCGCCAAAGCCGCGACCACGCTTCTCGTTCTCAATCCGCTCGATCGCGCGGCGCACCGCGTCTTCGATGTCCTGCGGGTTCGAGCCGACGTCGTGGAAATGCAGGTTGTAGGTATTGCCTGCCGCAGAGACGGCGGCGGCAGGCGCACCTGCGGGACTGCCGGCAGCTGCAGCCGGAACGGCAGCGGCCATTGCCGCGCCCCCGGCCCCGACCGCCAGCGCGCGCGTCATCTGGCCGGACAGGTCGGTGATGCGCGCGATCGGGCCGGAGGTATTGGCTGCAAGCCCCTGATCGAGGCCAGCCATGACGAAGCCGCCCAACCCGGCGAACACGCGCGAGGGGGAATGGATGCCCAGCTTGGCCTTGAACCAGTTGGCGATCGAGGTGGCGGTGCTGGTGATGGTGGACTTGAGGGTGCCGAGCATGCCGACGATACCGTTGATCAGCCCTTGGATCAGGTTCCGGCCGATTTCTGCGAAGTTGAGGCCGCGCAAGTATCCCAGCACCGGGGCGAAAGCCTGGATCATCAGCCCGAGCGGCGTGAAGTTCAGGAACGCCCTGACGATGAAGGCGAGGGCGCCCGCGAAGAAGGCCTTCACCTGTTCCCAGAGGCCTCCGAACCATGCGGCGATTGCGCCCCAGTTGGCATAGATCAGGTACGCGGCAGCGGCCACCGCAGCGATGGCGGCGACGATGGCGAGGAGCGGCAGCAGGCTGATGCCCAGCGGCGCGGCGGCAGCGGTCAGCGCGGCGAAGGCCAGCGCAAGGCCGCCCAGCAGGATCAGCAGGCCTGCACCTGCGGCCAGGAAGATCATGATGCCCTTGGCCAGCACCGGGTTCTCCTGCGCCCATCCGCGCATCGCGCTGGCCGTCCGCTGGACCAGTCCCGCCACCTTGACCACGGTGGGGAGCAAGGCCTTGCCCATGGTGATGTTGAGGCCGGACAGGGCATTGGTGGCAAGCCCCGTCGCGCCTTCGGTGGTGGCGACGCGGTTGAGGAACTCGCCATGCATCGAGTCTGCGATCTCGCTGGCATTACCAACCAGATCCAGACGCTGTTTCAGCCCGTCGAGGTTGGTCAGCATCGGCGCGATCGCCGCCACGCTTTCCGAGCCGAACAGCTGGGTGAGGATCCCGGCCTGCTTGTCGCCGTCCAGCTTGCCGATGCGCTCCATGACGTCGGTGATCGCGCCGGTCGCGTCGGTCTGCATCCGCTTGGCGACATCGGTGGCGCTAAGGCCCAGCGATTCAAAGGCGGCCTGCTGGCCTTTGGTGGCGGCCTCGCCCTTGGTCAGCGCCAGCATCGTGTTCTTGATGCCGGTGGCGGCAACTTCGCTGGGGATGCCGATGGAATCGAGGGTCGAGCCAAGCGCGGCGATTTCAGGCGCGGCAAGCCCGGCCACCTTGCCCAGCGGGCCGATGCGGGTGATGATGTCGGTGACGTTCGCGGCCTTGCCGCCGAAGCGGTTGGTCAGCGCGTTGACGCCATCGCCCAGGGCACGAACGCCCGCCTGCGGCAGTTCGAAGGCAGTGCGCCACTTCGCCATTGCCTCTCCCGCCTGGTCGGCGGTCATATCGAAGGCGACGCCCATTTCTGCCGCGTCGTTGGTGAACTCCAGCAGCTGCTGGCGCTGATCGCGCATCGGCTTGCCGAACTTGTCCATGCCGACACCGGCGGCGCCAGCTGCAGCGGCAATGGTCGCCAGTTCGTGAGCAGCCATCGGGATCTTCTCGCTCATGTCGAGAAAGTCGTTCGACATCTGCGCGACCGCTCCGGCCTTCATGTTGGTGACCTTGGAGACGTCGGCCATCGCGCTTTCGAGCGTCATCGCCTGTTTCACCGCGGTTACCACCGGAGCCGCCGTAGCTATGCCCGCTCCCGTCATGGCAAGGCCCGCGCCGGTTGCCTTGGCGCTGATGTCAGACAGCTTGTCCGAGTTGCGCTTGGCCTGATTGACCTTTTCCAGCGCGGCGGTCTGCTGGCGCAGCGCGCGGTTCGCCTCTTCCGTCTTTGCGGTCAGACGATCCTCATGGCGGGCGAGGTCCGTCACATCGATCCCGGCGGCAGACAGCTTGGCGGACAGCTGCTGCAGTTCGGCACCGCCCGCATCGAGCCGCGCCGTCAGCGCTGCGGCCTGTTTCTCGGCCTTGGCGAAGTCTGCCGCCAGCTTCTTGGTGGGCGCGTCGGTGGCATCCATCTGCGCGCGCAGCTGGGCCATATGGGCGCGGGTCTCTTCCAGGTTGCGGGTATCGGCGCCAAACGCGGTCTCGCGCGCCTTGTAGCTGCCGATCTGCTTTTGCAGCGCGCCCAGCGCTTTGAGTTCATCCCCGGTCTTGGCCAGATCCCGGCGCGCGGCGGACGACGCGCCGGTGATCGACTTCAAGGGGAGGTCAGCCGGTCCAGTCCCTCAAGGATGACCTGAAGCCGCAGGTTCTTGTCCGCCATTACTTCTTTCCGGGGGTGTCAGGTGGACGCGATCGGCGCTCGGCCTGCTTGCGCCAGGCCATGATCTCCGAAAGGTCCATGTCTTCCATCGCAGCTGGCGGCCAGTGGAACACGACCGCCAGATCGGCCATCGCGTCGTCTACAGATCGAGGGCATCCGTGCGCTGCGACTTCTGCAGCAAAAAACTGCCGATCTCCGCGCCGCAGGCCAGCAGGTCCGCCGGGTCCATGTCGATGGCTTCCGCAGGGGTGAGCGTGGGCGTGGTGATGCGCGGCAGGATCACATGCAGGGCATCGACCTTCAGCTGGCCGAGATCGACAAGCGAGAGGCCCTTGAGCGCGCGGCCCTTGGGTTTGCGCAGCTGCAGGGAGGTGATCTTGTCCTCGCCGCGCACGATCGGCGTGTCGAGGGTGACAGTGGCGACGTCGGGGCGCGGGGTGGAAACGGTAAGGTCGGACATGATGAACTCCGGGGTCAGACGAAAGGGGGATGGCCCGGCGCGTGGCCGGGCCGGGGCATCAAAAGACGCCGAGGAGGGCGCGGCGTTCGGCCAGAAGGTCCACGCCATCGACGATCTCGATCATGTTGAGCGGATCGATTTCCAGTTCGGTGCGACCGTTCCAGACCAGCTTGTAGTAGGCGACGGCCATGGTGGCGGTGAACTCGGTCGCCTCGCCCACTTCCTGATCACCCATCTCGACCTCGGAGAAGCGACCGCGCATGATGACTTCGACGTTGTCGATGTCGGCGGTATCATCGGCCTGGTAGTTGCCGACGAAGCGGATGTAGACGCCGTCCACGGTGGGGGTGCCCCACTGGCGCAGCACCTGGCGCATCGGGCCGCCGCAGACGATCTTCGATTCCATCGCCTCCTGGCCCATGTCCATCTGGAGTTCGCCGCTCATCCCGGCGCCGCGATAGCCTTCCATCTTGCGCGTTAGGGTGGGAAGGGTGACGGTCTTGGCGTCGCCGCGATAATCGAGGCCCTCGTTGAACATCATCATGTCCTTGAGGGTGCGTGGCATTCCCATGGTGGTCTCCTGTGATCGGAAAGAAAGGGGACCGGGCGACCGGGGCCGCCCGGCACGGATCAGACGTCCTCGGTCAGCTGGGCGGCGAAGTCCGCGAAGTAGCTGTCGGTGATGCGCTGGTTGAAGCCGAGGTCTTCGAGCGGGGGCGGCACGGTGTATTCGTACTCGATGCGCAGCTTGCCAGCGCGCAGGGCGGTGACGTCGTTGTTCGCCTCGTCGAACCAGCAGCGGAAGCCGAGCACGACGCCCGAGGCCTTCAGCTTGCGGCCAAGGCCGTTGATGGTCTCGATGATGTCCTTGGCGAGGCTGGGCGTCAGCGGCTTGTCGTTGGCCCACTGCATGCCCTGGATCATCGTATCGGTCAGCAGCTGGGCGACGCGCACGGTGCCTTCGAAGACGAAGTCGCTTTCCGGCTCTGCCGTAGTGCGGTTGCCCCAGAAGATGAACCCGGCATCACTGCGCACGAGCGCGGTGATCTCGGATGCGTTGAGCAGCGCCGCTTCGGTGGTCTGATCCTCGATATCCCAGCGGATCGGTTCGCTGACGCCGACGACGCCGTTGACCACGACATTCGACAGCGACTTGTGTGGGCCGGTGGTCTCGTCGATCTGGGCGCGCAGGCCCATGGCGCGGGCGGCAGCAAAGCTGGTGACTGCAGCGTCGGCTTCAACATCCCAGGCAAGGAAATCCGGCGCCAGCAGCATCAGTTCGCGCGCGCTGAAGTTGGCGCGATAGGCGGTGCGCTCCGCCATGGTGGCGCCGATGACGCGGGCATAGCCGAAGCCGCGCAGCTTCTGCGCCACCACGACAAGCGCGGCGGTGACCGCCTGCGTTTCGAGGCCGGGGGTGCCGAGGATCTTGGGCTTTACGCCCAGCAGCGACTTGGCATCGAGCAGCGCCTGCATGCCGGTCTTCAAGCCTTCGGCGGTGACGGTGCCGATGACGTTGCTGGCGGTCTCCGCATCCGTGGCGCCTTCCTCGACGCGCACGACGACAAGGATGGGGCGCGCCTGGTCGGCAATGGCGCGCAGCGACCGGGCAAGGGTGCCATCGACACCGGCCTTGCCGATCGCGGCGTCGATGTCCGCGATCAGTACCGGCCTGTCGAGCGGGAAGGTGGCGGCGTCCGCGTCGGCGGCGGTGGCGACGAGGCCGATGATGGCGGTGGAGATCGCCGTCAGCGTTCGGGCGCCGCTGGTGATCTCGGTGACGGTGATTCCATGCTTGAAGGCCATGTGTGGATCCTTGTTAGAGCGAGGTAGCGATGCGGGCGGTGGAAGGGACGGCGGTGTCCGTGCGGTCGCCTTCGATGACGACGGTGGCGGCGCCTGGACGGGAACCGGCGGCAAGGCTGACGCGGGTGAGGCGCAGGCGATCTTCCCAGCGTGACAGCGCCAGCGCGGACGCGGCGAAGATCCGCAGCACGTTGGCGGGGTTCAGGGGCTGATCGATCAGGCGCGGGACTTCGGAGCCATAGTCGCGGCGGGCGGGGCGAGTGCCTATCGGCGTTCCGAGGATGTCGCGGACGGACTGCGCGATATGCTCGACGCCATCGAGCGCGGTGCCGCCGGTGCGGGACATGCCAGCCATCAGACCGGGCCTCCGCTCTGCGCGCCGCCTGCCTGGACGCCGGTGTGCTTGTGGCCCTTGAGGCTGATGCCACCGCCGACGACGTCTTGCGAGGCTTCGGCCTTGCCCTCGATCGTGACGTTGCCGTTTATGGTGACGTCGGCGTTGATCGTCAGGCCGCCAGGGGCGGTTACGTCGGCGGTGCCAC
The DNA here is from genome assembly GCF_057376415.1 of Novosphingobium sp. NFX11. Lineage (NCBI taxonomy): Bacteria > Pseudomonadati > Pseudomonadota > Alphaproteobacteria > Sphingomonadales > Sphingomonadaceae > Novosphingobium > Novosphingobium sp. NFX11. The sequence continues at coordinate 3,213,143 of NZ_CP080384.1, forward strand.
CAGCGGGCAGGGTGACCGTCAGTTTGCCCGTCGCGAAGTGATAGGAGATCTCCGCGCCGTCATCGAACTCGATCAGGAACAGGTCAGGATCGGATGAGGGCGCAGGGTTCCCATCAGACCACAGGCCCGGCAGCACCAGGCCGTTGGCGAGGTCGCCCTCGGGCGAAAGCACCGCGCATTGTTCGCCGGATGAAGGCGGTGCCCAGATCTTCACGCGCCCAGCGCGCCACGCCAGCCAGGGCAGGCTGCCGGTGACGAGGTCGCCCATTTCCACCGTGCACGTCGCATCGCCGTGATCGACCGATGCGACGGTGCCCAGCTGGATTACCTCGCCGGTGAGATGTTCGATGTCTGCAGTGCGCGCCATGGTCCGACCATGGCGCGCAGTTCAGCAGCTTTCGCGGGGCTGCACTTCGCTCATCGCTCAGCAAAATGCAGCCCGAGCACCGTCAGTTGTCGTTGGCGGGCAGGGTGAAGTTGCTGATCAGAACTTCTCCTGCTGAACGGCACTTGGCGCCGATCTGATAGGTCGTATCGATCGCGGCCACCTTGAAGTTGCGGAAGGTATCCCGCACGCCCTCATTGTCGTTCAGCGACATGAGGAACTTGCCCTTGATGCCCGCCAGCTGGGCCGCCAGCGCGGCGAAGTCGTCGCGGCTGAAGACGCCGGGGCCGTAATCCTTCTCGCAGGCCCAATAGGGCGGATCGAGGTAAAACAGCGCGCCTTCGTGGTCATAGCGGCGGATGAAGTCGGCATAGGGCAAGCGCTCGATAACGACGGACTGTAGGCGATCGTGCAGATCCGCCAGCATTGGCTCCAGCTTGCCGACTTCGAAGCGCGAGGGATTGCGGGCGCTGACACCGAAGGCGCGGCCACTAACCTTGCCACCGAAGGCCAGGCGCTGCACGTAGAGGAAGCGGACGGCGCGCTGCAGGTCGGTCAGGCGTTCGGGATCCTGCGCCAGCAGCCGTTCGAACTCGGCCCGGCTTGCCACGCGGAATCGCAGCATGTCGACAAGGTAGGGGTAGTGCTCTGCCAGGCAGCGGAACAGGGTCACGACGTCGCCGGAAATGTCGTTGATCGCCTCTGCGCGCGGGCGGCTGCGGCGACGCAGAAAGATGCCGCCCATGCCCACGAAAGGCTCCGCATAGCTGGAGTGCGGCGTGCGTTCGATGATGGCGCAGATGCGCTTGGAAAGGTTGCGCTTTCCGCCAATGTAACCGGCGACAGGCGCGGTGGGGGGTACGAGAACAAAAGGGGTAGACATGTTGGATTTCCTGCATGATGTACCCTCCCGCGCCTGAGCGCGGAAGGGTACTTGAACGGGGCAGGCGCGCTGCCCGTAGAGTGCGAGTGCAGGCTCGCTGGTTTCGAGATGCGGGAACATCCGAGGCCCCCTTCCGTACAGGGGCAGAGCGGCGCCGTGAAGCGCCGATATCGTCAGCTTTCGGCCTCAGCCGCCGGGCTTGGGGCACTTGCCAGAATGAGCGCCTGTTCCAGCAGGCTGGAGAGCGCATCGTCACCGGCGTTGCACGCCGCGTTCAGCGCGTTCTGGATGTGGTCGACGAGGACGAGGTTCTCTTCTTCAGGCATGCGGGCACTCCGGTGACGTTTAGAGCTGGGTGACCGAGAGCGCGGCGCCGCCGCTGCCCTCGACCGAGACGAAGTTGAAGGCGATCGAGGCGGCGGGCGTGCCCAGCGCAGTCGCGAGGTTGCAGGAGATGGTCACGACCCCGGCGCTGACCGAGACGGTAAACGCGGGGTCGTTGGCGATCGATGCTGCCTGGATGGCCTTGGCTGCAGGCGTGGCAACGACGGCGGCCGTGACGCCGGTGCCCGCAGTTTCCACCAGCGCGATCTCGATGGTGCCGCTGACCGTCTGGCGCCTGACCGTGTTGCTGAGGATGCCGATCGTGTAGCGCAGCACAAGCCCGGCGAACGTGTTGTTCGTTAGGCCCGAGATCGTCAGGCAGGCGGTGGCGGCACCGGGCGTCAGAGCCGTGGTTTGAGCGACGTTGGCCAGCAGCGGCGTCAGCGTCTTGGATGGCAGGGTGAAGTTGCCGCGATGCGCCTCGACCACGCCCTCTCGCGCGGCATTTGCGAACAGGCGGGCGACGGTGGTGCCGCGATTGCGCACCTCCAACGCAGCGCCCTCGATCCCATCCACATAGTGCCGCATGGAGGTGCCCGCGCTGTCCCGCTCGTACCCGGCGCGGATGTAGCCGAACGCCGATCCCGCCAGCGCCACCAGCTTGCTGGGCGTGGTGCCGGTGGCGTCGAGGATCGCGTGAATGATTGTCTGCTGGGTGGAACCCCCGATCCCTACAGGCCCCCATTTGCAGTTGTTCGCGCGCAGGCGGCCCCCAGCATATTGAGGTTGCCGTTGCTGGTGGAGATCGCGCCATAGCCGTACTGCTCGACCCATCCGCCGCCGACCGACAGGTTGCCGCCCGAGGCGATGATGCCCGCATACTGCGACAGCGGCGGCACGCGGTCGCGCGTCTCGGCGTAGAACTGCTGGATGGCGGCGGAAAAGCCGTTGCGATAGGCCACGCCGACGCCGAAGTATTCGGATTGAACGACGCCGATCGCGACCGTCTTGCCGCGCCGCAGGTTGGCGCCGATCGTCATGCGAACGACGGCGTAGACCCACGTTTCGCCCGCAGTCTTCTGAGCGCTGAACGATCCTGACGTGTAGGCATGCGACGCCCAGTTCGGCGGTACATGCCAGCCCGTCGCGCCATCGGCTGATCGCATCACGCACCAGCCGTAGAAGGGCGTGACGGCATTGTTCCAAGTCACGAGATCGTGCGTCGTGTCGGGGCTATTCGCGGTCACGACAACATCGATCGCGGCGATACCGGTGCCGTCGGGTGCGCCGTTGATGTTAATGTTGTCCATCGACCACGCGCTCTCGCCAGACGACGCTTCCCCGGTGACGCCCCCGAGGTTGATGCCGCCTGTCCGAAAGTTCACGCCGATGATCTGGTTGTAGTAGAGCCCCCAAGGGTGCTCCCACAGCGTGTCGAAGTGGATGCCGATGTCGGCGTTGGCGATGTAGACGCGCTCGATCCGCGCGCCGCCCGCCTTGAGGTTTGCATTCGAGCCGATGAGGAAACAGCCGTCCTCGCTGTTCCCGATCACGCGCAGGTCGCGAATGTCGTAGGCGGGGCTTGGCTTCAGGAGCCAGCCCTTGAAGCCCGGCGCCGCGCGGATAGTGCTGTACGAGCCCCAGCATTCGCCGCGAATGACCAGCGCCTTGCCCGCAGGCGGTGTGATCTCGTCAGTCGAGACGTAGGTTGCGGCGTAGCGGGTCCGCACAAGGTGGCCCGAGTTCACCGCCGCCTGGAACGCGGCCCAGTCGATCGACTGACTAAGCGAAGTGACGTGAGGATAGACGGTCTGCGCCTCCACCAGCGTCGCATACCGACTGGACAGCGGCCGCAAGGTGCCATCGCCCACGATAGCGCCATAGGCGTAGGATTCCGGGGTGACGCTACCGGCCAGACGATCGCCCACGGTACCCGCAGTGGGTGCGCCGACCAGCCCGGCGCCCCACAGTGGATCGTTGGAGCGCAGCGCCGTAGCCGTCGCCTCAGTATAGAGCCGGTCGGAGCCCGTGGCGGTGCGGCGGCGTACGTCGGCGATGCCCGTGGTGCTGTTGACCAGCTTGAAGGTGGTGCCCGCCGCGACAATCGCCTCGGCGTCCTCAAGGAAGAGGTCGAAGAAAATATTCTTCGGCAGGACGAGGTCGGCAGCCTGATCGCGCGCCAGTTGCGCGCCGTCCATGAACGGCTTGGCGGCAGGCGTGACCACGTCGATCACGGCGACACCCTTGGTTTCGCCGCTATGGACGACGGGCATCAGTTCGTTTCCGGTTGCGGCGGCAGCAGGAAGACGGGGCAGAGCGGTAATCTTGGCCATGATCAGAACCCCACAGCGATGTAGCAGGTGCCGTCGTTTTCATCGTCGGCGTTGAAGACGGAGAAGCCGGCCTTGGTGATGGTCGAGACGATCACCGCAGGCGTGTTATCCTGCGACCCGGTGCCGAGGTTGGTGACGCCGCTGACCACCGCCGAGAAGCAGGCGCTGGGGAACTCCTGTGCGAAGACCACGGCAGTGCTGGCGTTGGCGGTCGCCGTGAACCGCCCCCATGCAAGCTGGAAGCCGAAGAAGCGGATGAAGCCATTCTGCTGAAGCAGCATCGTGATCGGCCCCAGGCGGCGCGGCGTAACCACCTTGTCGGCAGCGGTGCCTGCCGTGATCTCCTCGGCACTGGCTTCGGTGACGGTGAGGGTGCGATTGCCGGTGAGATTGCCACCGCCGGTGACTAGGCCGCCGCCTGAAATGGTTCGAGCCTGCAGCGTGTCGATGCGCCCTCCGAGCGCCGTATCCGCGTTGCCGCGCGCGGTGATCTCGCCATCAATCCGGTTGCCCAGCGCACTGTCCGCATTGCCGCGCGCAGTCACCTCCGCGTTGATGCGGCCATCGAGCGCGGTATCGGCGGCGGTGCGCGCCTGCGCTTCCGCGCCGATCGCAGCGGTGACGGCGGCCCACAGCGTCGCCAGACGCGCCCGCAGGGTCTTGGGTGTGACGATCGTCTGCGCATCGTCCTCGCCATCGGCAGCGGCATCCACGCGGGCCTGCGTTGCCAGCTTGGCAATGCCGCGCGTGGCCTCGGTCGCGGGCGGCCACACGAAGGTCGCGTCGCCAAAGGTGATCTGCGCCAGCACATCGGCGTTGAAGGCGATGTCGAAGGCCATGAGCGCGAAGGCAACGCCCGCCTTGCTCAGCACCGGCGCACCGGCGCTGAAACTGGCGAACAGCGTGTTGTCCTCAAGGAACAGGCCAAAGCCGGTAGCGCTCCACGTATCGGCGGAAGTGTCGTAGGCGGTGATGTGCGCCACGGTGGGCGCGGCGGCGACACCTGACAGGATGTCGAGCCGCTTGAACTCGCCGGGCAGCGCAGTCAGCGTTGGCGCAGCCACGAACGGCTGCGCGGTCAGGCCAAGCTTGGCGATCACCGTCTTCTCGGTGCCCGCAGGCGCGCGCACGGCGGCCAGGCCCGCCGTTGTCAGTTGAAGGGCAAGCGCTGCCATCAGTTGGTCTCCAGAAATTCGGTGTCGCTGGCGCCGTTGGCGATCGGTTCGCCGTCCTCGGTCTGCAGCAGCGCCATCCAGTCGCGGCTTTCATCCAGCCCGGCGGCGTAATCGGCCCGGCCCACGCTGCCGACCTTGCTGCCAGCGGCAAGGTACATCCCGGCGACGAGGTCGAGGTTCTGCACGAAGTCGAAGTGCGCGCGGGCGGGCTTGGCGATCGCGACGTCGGCAATGATTTCTTCGGCTTTGGCGACCGTAAGGAAGCTGGCCGGGATCTGCGCTGCCGGGGCGCGAACTTCGAAGGTGTGAGGCGTCAGACGCGGATTGGCTTGATGCCATTCCACGATCTCGAAGGCCGCGTGGTGTTCGGCCAGGACTTCTGCGACGGCGAGGCGGGTGCCCTTGCGGCGGTGGTAGGGAATTGCGTCCGCGACGGCTTCGCGCTTGCGCTCGACCGACCAGCTGGTTTTCCAGTGGCTGATCGCGAGGCCCCAGGCCAGCCAAGGCAGATGCCCTGCCGGGCAGGCGGTGGGCGACCAGACGTCGCGCACGGGCGCGGGCATGTCGAGTAGGACAGCGGCAGCCTGTTCGAGCGATCGTTCCAGCTTCGTCGATGCCGGGGGCAGGATGGAGGGATAGGTCACTCGTTGGTGCCCATCAGGCGCGCGACGACGCCGGTGCAATACGGGGCCTGCAGGCGGGAGATCGCGATATCGGCGGTGGGGGAATTGAACCGCACATTCTGCGCGCCCTCGACATGCGCGGCGCGGAACAGCGCGGACATGGTGATGTCGCGCCCGACCCGGTGGCTTTCCGCAACGTAGGCGCGGACGCTGGCCAGCGAGGCAGCAAGCACCACGGCGCCATCGGGGCCGTTGTACGTCGTCAGGTCGTAGTCCACCGCATACTGAATGATCTCGGCGGACTGCACGGTGACAAAGTCGGTAAGCGGGCGGCGCTCGTCCGCCGAGACATAGGCCTGGACGGCGGCAACCAGCTGAGCGGACGCGGCGCCGGTGCCGAAGCGTGAAAGGATGGAGACGATGACGACGCCAGGCGAAGGGCTGGTGGCGGTCGCATCGAGCACTTCGGGATCTGCGGACAGGGCGTGGAAGAGGTAGGCGCCTTCCGGCCCGGCGACGGAAAAGCCCTCGGGCGCCAGCACCATACGGCGGCGGAACTCGGTGTCGCTTTCCACGACGGCGGGGGTTCCCTTCGCCTCGTCAGCGGGCGTGATGACCTTGCGCACGATGCCGAACAGGGCCGCGATGTTGTCGAGGTCATTCTCGACGGCGAAGGCGGGCATCACGGCGCGGGCGGCATCGTTTACCCGCTGGCGCAGCAGCTGGGCGAGGTAGGCGAACGTCTGCAGCAGCTTGATCGCCGGGTCGCTGTCGCGCGTCTCGATCGTGACGCCGAGCGCTGCCATCTCGGCCTTGAAGCGCGCTACGGCTTCGGAAAGCAGCGCCTCATAGTCGAGCGTCTCGATGATGTCCGGCGCGGGCAGGCGCGAGAGATCGACAGCAGTGAAGGTGGGGTCGGCCATAGCGGCCATGTCGCGGGTGTGGGCAGGAGCGCGCTATCCCCCGGCATTTTGATGCGCGTTCAGCGAAGTGCTAAGCGCAGTGCTTTCAATTTCACAATGAATGTCCGCTACCGGGATGCGCCAAAAGACCAGCGAATGGCGATCATGGGTGGACTGCGGACGTTGAATTTCCGGTGGAGCCGCGCAATGATGGGCAATGAATACGAACCTATTTGCGTTTGGCCTTTTGGCATCCGCGTTGTTTTGCTCGGCATGCTCCGCTGGCAAGCCATCCGTAATCTCTCAGGATGCCTGTGACGTTGCGCTACTCTATGCGAAAGAGTTCAAGACAATGTCCGGCATCCCTATTGCTATGAAGCATTCGCCGGATGCAGATGAAATGTCGATTCCAACGCTGGAAAGCATTGAGATTTTTTAAATAGGCACCCCGAATTCAAGAGCGATCCAACCCTCCCTTTGGAGCGAAAATTGGCAGTCCTGCGCAATGTTAGTGTCGTAGGGTCGTGCCCTGAACTTGAAGCGTGGTATAAAAATAATAGTTCTATCTTAGATGACAGCGTTTACGACAAGTTAGCAAAGGAAATGCCGTCTCTTGATCGTCCGGGTAGAGAGGTATTGAAAACCGCAATGCTAGAAATATCGGCTCCTGCCATCTCCGATGACGGAAATACGGCCTATTTCTATATTGGCGAAGCCACCCGGACGGCGGGTGGACGGTTCACTGTCACTTACAGAAAAGATGCTGGGGGAGATTGGCACCTGTATAGCAAGGAATGAACCGCGGCGTGCCTTAACGTCCGCGTTGGGGCGCTTCTGGTTTGTCCGGATTCCGGGGCGATAGGGTGGCGAGCGGGCGTTCGTCAGTCTCTCTCTTCAAGGCGTATGCAAGCGCGGAAAGCGCCACCCTTTGTGTCCTGCCGGTGCCAGATTTCAACTACATGGTAGTATTTGAAATATCCGGGGGAGTGTCGATTGAAAGATACTCGCCAATGCGGGGCAGGAACTCAAACTCAGTCGTGAATAGCGGTTCTAAGGCGTCTTCGTGGTCAAAGGCTTCTACTATCGGCATGGGGGCACGTTACCCAAGCATGGGAATGTCCGCAACGGGGCGTTTTGCGAATGTCGGCTTTAGAGGTCGGTACGGCGGTTAGCTGCTGCTCAGATGCTCGTATAATGCATCCAGCAGCCGTTCCCGGTCGGCATGCGTAGCGCCCAGCAGTTCGCGCCGGGCATATGGCACCGCCCTCGCGCGGAGTGATGGCCGATCGCGCAGACCATGCTGGTGGACGTCTGCGATCTGGGAGACCTTGCCGGTGAATCCGACCCAGAAGCCCTGATCGTCGGTACCGGTTTTCAGGAATCGCGACGATGCCAGGCGGCGGAACATGGCGCGGCGGCGCAGGCCACCACGACGGCGCAGGCGCCCGCCGCCCGCGTTGCGGTGCTCCTCGGGGACGGGCAGCCATTTGACGATCTTGTCGAACTCGAACGAGCGGATGGCGCCAGCCTCGATGTCGAAGCCGGTCATCATCCGCCCGGTGCCCCATGTGAAACTCTTCATGATCACGCGGCGCGGCTCGCCGGTACCGCCGCCGGGATAGAGGAAGCAGGCGGCGCCGCGCCCGGTGACCGGCGGGGCCTTGTCCTTGCGTTTGGCAAACGCGCTGCCGTCCGGTTGGCGCTGGGCGGTGATGCGTTCGCGCTGACTGATCGCCAGCGCGCGGGCCATGGCGCGCAGGATCTTGCGCCGTTCGCCTGCCGAGACGCTGCGGACCAGCGCCCCTGCAATGCGCTCGATCTCGGCCAGATCGTCCGTCATGCGGCCGGATCTGACGGCAGGGTGTCATTCCCGACGAGGATCCCGGAGAAGTTCGCCTCCACACCGGCAAAGGCATCGGTGAAGCTGGGCTCTTCCGGGCGCTCGATGTCGTAGCCTTTGCCGTCGGCGCGGACCTTGACCAGGCGGTTTTCCGTAAGGTCGATGGAAATCTCGATATCGGAGGTTTCGGTGTCGAGGATCTCCGCCTCGAAGGAGAAGGGCGCGCTGTCCTGGCGGCGCAGCAGCTGCGGCTGTTCCTTTTCCACCCATGCCAGCATCGGCACCATGAGCGTGTCGGGATCGCCCGCGAAGTCGCAGACCAGCACCTTGACGGTGTACTGGTAGCCGAACGAGAGGGTGCGCGATTGGCGCGCGTTGATCGTTCCACCTTCGAGATAGATCTGCAGCCGGTCGGGGTGGGTCTTCAGATCCGGGATGTAGGCGGCAAGCCAGCGCCGCAGGCTATCGGCCTTGCGCATCGCTACCTCCCTGCGCCAGGCGCACTTCGGCCTGCAGTTCGACAAATGCCGCGCGGATCTGCCCGGCGACATCGTATAGCGCCTGCAGGCTGGTCTGGGCGTCGGCGCCGGTCATCTGCCCGTCAGCGCTGCGCTGCACCTTGGGCAGCGCCGGGGCGGCGCCAGCAGCTGAGGCGACACCTTCGCCGTTCGCGGCGGCAGCCGCACGGTCGAGCAGCCCGACGCCATCAGGATCGATGCAGACAGTGCGATAGACAGGGCGTTCAATGATCTTTTGCGATTCATGGTAGATTTCCCTGACGTTGGTCTGCCGGGTCTGTTCGTTGGTCAGATGCTGCTGGGCGGAGGCATCGATCTGGCTTTGCCGTTCGTCGCGTTCGGCCTGCGCCGCTGCATCCGCCCGACGTTCTGCCGCTTGCTCCTGCGCGGTGCCGACCTTCACGCCGTAGGCGAAACCGCCAATGCCGGTGACGCAGGCGGCAAGCGCGCTGGCGAGGGCAAGGTGCGCAGCGCCGATCATGCGGCCAGGCGCCCGCACTTGGCACGATCGACGTTGCCGATGCGGTGGGCGACCCAGCCCTTGTAGAACACGCCCAGATTGCGGTTCACGGCAACGAGACGGCCATATTCAACCTTCTGCCGGGCATCGAGACTGTCGAGCATCCGGCGGCACAACTTCGTTGCGCCCAGGCGCTGCTGGCAGGCGGAGTATGCGCCGATGGTCTGCATGCCGATCTGGCCGTCAACGCCGATGCGGGCGGCGCAGATCTCGTTGATCGACTGCTGGAACCAGCGCGAAGGCCGGGCCGGTCCCATGTTGACCGTGGTGTCGAACAGTTCCTCGGTAACCGCGGCATCGATCGATATCAGCGGGGCGAGGCCGGGCTTCACCAGATAACGCTCGTAGTAGATGCTTTCCGCAACGTCGCGCGGCAGCGTCCGCATCGGGCCGGTGTAGCCGTTTTCGCGCGCGACCTGCTCGGTGATGCCCATGTTGGTGGCGCCGCCGGGGTCGCTCGGATGGTTCACGTAGCCGCCTTCGAGCGCGATCGCGGCGCCGATGATGGTGAGCGCGGCGGCGCCGATACGGCGGACGATCGGTTGGTTTTTGATCATCATCGGCCTTTCTGCGGGGGAGGTGCAGTGCGGGTGGGGGTGGGCGAATGGAAAATGCCGTCCGGTCCACACTGCGGGCGTCGAAGGAACAGGCTGCTCGCTCGCGATCGTTCCTGTGATGCAGGGCGATTGAGAAGCCGGATGGCAAGACCATCTACAGGGCACGTATTTGCCTCGATCGGGCGGCGACATATCTTCACGGCATGGGGTGAGTGCGGTCTCAAAATCACGAGGTGACGGCACGTGAGGCATGGCTTCTCGTGGGCGCGAGATCATGAAGTCACCCTCTCTTCGGTAGAAAGCGGTCGGCCAGGCGACCGGGGATGGTGATGAGGGTGTCGGTAGTCGCCCTGGCGACGCGCGGGGTGGCGTCGAAGGCCAGGAGGGCGATGCCGAAGGCGATCGACTGCGCGACGAAGCCGTTCCAGTCGGTGACCGCGATGATCGCCAGCGTGGCGTAGTAGCTTACCGTCGAGCCGACGACCCACTGCAGCAGGCGCTGGCGCCACGGCATGGCAGGCTTCCATGCCTGCGCGGCGGCGGAACCGATCAGCGAGGGGGTGAGCGAGCCGATAAGGTCGAGGCCCCATTCCGAGGCGGCGTGGATGAAGGTGCGCAGGTCCATGGGGATCAGCTCCAGAGTTGGATGAGCGGCAGCGTGGCGCTGGCCGGGGCGTCCGCCGTGGCGGGAACGATGACGACGGTGCCGAGCGGCAGGATCGGTTCGAGCGCGGCAAGGCCGGGGTTGGCATCGCGCACACGGGCGAGATCGCCGGGGCCAAGGCCCGCTTCGCGCGCCAGCAGCTGGTCGAGCATGTCGCCCTGCAGTGCGACCAGGCGCAGCGCTTTGGCCATCAGATCAGGTCCACGACGGTGCGCCCGCGCCCGGTGATGTCGCGTAGGGCATGCTGGGCATCGCGGCGCAGTTCCCCGATCGAGGGCGTGAGTTCGTCCGCCTGACTGCCGCCCGCTGCCGTCGTGTCGAAGTCGCGGTGGCGCTCGATCAGTTCGGCCTTGGCATAGAGGGCGACGGCGCGGGTGTAGCGCAGCACCTGTACGCTCTTGCCGTCCAGCTGGGGCGCGGGGACGGAGTCGAGCGTGGCATGCCCGGCGGCGATCTGCGCGGCGGCATAGGCGCGCAGGTCGATCTCCACCGTCATGATTGCGCCGATGATGGCGGCGCGCAGTCGGGCAGGTGTGATGCTGATCGAGGGAATGCGCGCGGCTTCGCGCACGGCGGCAGGGTCGATGTCGGGGAAGAAGCCGTCATTGACGATCAGCGCTTCGGATGCGCCGGGATCCTCGATCTCGGCTGCAGACGGAATGGGGATGTGCAAGGTCATTACGAAGCCAGCAGCCATGCGAGCATCGCACCTAGGAGCATCAGCAGCTTGCCGAAGAACCAGATTGCCCAGCAGTTGACCGCCAACGCGAACGTGCGGGTGCACAGGACAACGGTGAGCGGCAGATCATTGACTTGTGGTCTCGCGACGCGGCGAACGAAGCAGAGGCGCACCGTGCAGAGCAGCAGCCATATCACGTTCGCATTTCGCCAGGCGGCACGGCCCATGATGACGATGGCAAGCGCGGCGCAACAAGCAGCGGCGAAGATGATCTGATAGATAAAGGGCACGTTTCCTCCGAACTGCCCCGGCTAACAGGGGTGGGGATCGGGTCAGCTGGCGGCCCTATGGCCCGAAGGCCTCCCGCAGCGCGCGATCCGCCCCTGAGCGCCAGGGGCGAGCTTGTCAGGCGGCAGGTGTGCCGCCGGTATCCGTGGGGGCTGCAGCAGCGTTGACGGCGGCCAGCAGCTTGTCGGCGCGCTTGATGCGATCCTTGACGCCGATGCGATCATTGAGGCGCTGGGCTTCGCGCAAGGTGGCAAGGGTAGCTTCCAGCCCGGCTGCGCTATCAGCAGCGGCCATGTCTTCGGCAATGCGCAGCTGCTCGATGCCGATGGCCTTCAACAGCTTGGCGCGGACCTGATCGTGAATGTCGAGGTCGGCGGTAAGATCGTTGGCGCGGGACAGGACATCGAGCGCGAAGCACTCGCCTGCGTTCTGCACCTTCAGCGCGGCGTCCGCGATCAGTTCCACCACGATGGTGGGCACGTCGCGTTCGTAGCGCTTGGGCATTTCGACCTTGTGCCGCAGCAGGAAGGGGACGAGATCGAGCGCGGCCATGAATGCGCCAGTGTCGATGAGCCAGACCATGTATGTCGGCACAACATCGGCTGCGGTGCCGGTGCCAACGCCCGCGTCGGCCTCTACCACGGCGTTCACCCATGCTGCGTATTCTGGGAGCATCTCGCGTTTGGCGTCGATCTTACGGTCGATCGAGCGGATTTCCTTCAGGCGGCGCAAGTCATGGGTCAGCCGCAGCACGATCTGGGCAGCGACCCGGCTTTCGGCAGACGTCGTGTTTTCCGGGGCGGCGACGATCGCGGCGGCGGCGGTGCGCTCCAGATGGTTCATTGCCGGGGTGCGGGTGGCAGGCGCGGGAGGAGTGCGCCCGCCCTCAGCGGAGGAAACAACCAGTTTCGGGTCGGCGGCAGCAACGATGGCTGCAATACGCTCCCGATGGCGACGTGCGGGGGTCATGTGTCGTTCCTGCTCAATGAGGGCGGGCCGGGCCGAAGGCTTATGCCTTCGGCGCCAGTTCGATGTTTTCGAGGAAGGCGCACTTGCCGTATTCCTCGACCATGAAGGCGTCGTTGATGCTCTCGAAGTTATCGATCTGATCGAGCGACGGGTTGTCCTGGATGGCGCGGCGGGCCGAGCCGATCTGCCAGTAGTACGACAGGTTCTTAAAGCTGGTGACGAGCAGCGAGCCGTTCGGGAAGAACGGCACCTGCACCGTCGGCTTGCCGCCGATCTGACGGCTCGACATCAGCACGTCACGGGCGACCTGTTCGGTTGCGGTGTTGCCGGCCTGCTCGACGATCTTGAAATACTTGTCGTGGACCAGATCGCTGCCGACCATGACGACGAGATCCGTCGAGGTGCGGAAGCGTTCGTGCATCAGGTTCTGGACGGCGTCGAACACCAGAGCGTCGAGGTTGGTGTAATCCGCCGAGCTTTCGGGCGAGACGTAGATCTTGGCGTTATCGAGGCTCCCATGCGCCATGCGGCGGGCGGGAGCGTACTCGCGGATCTTGTGCAGCCAGCCAAAGTTGACGTCTTGCAGGAGGGGAACTCCTCGCGGTCAGTTTCGGCGGCGGCATCGACGCCGTTGAAGCCGATGCACATGATGTCCTCGGCCTTCTGCGCCAGCACCGCGTCACGGCACAGCTGCTGGAAGGTCGGCTCATGGGCCCAGGCATCGAGCAGTTCATACGGCCAGGCGTAGTCGTAGTCCGTTTTCGTGCACAGGTACTTGTCGATCTGGTCGGAGCCGGTGACGTCCTGCGGCGAGCGCTTGTTCCCGGCGGCCCGGTTCGTGCGGCTTGCCAGCGAACGGTTCACGCCGACGCCGACGCGGCCACCCTGCTGGTTGACCACCGGCACCACATTGATGCGCGACATGAAATCGCTGATCGTGCGCAGCTTCGCCTGCAGGCGCTGCTCGATCTGGGGCGAGACGTTGAACTTGTCGAGTTTGCCGGGGGTGGCGGTGAAGTCTTCGGGCAGGCCGTTCAGCTTGGCGACCTGCGCGACGAAGGCATTGAGAAGCAGGCGGGTGGAAGTCTGCATTGAGGGTACTCCGGTGGATGGCGGGGCGGGCGCTGATCAGCAGTCGGTCAGGTACTCGGCGTTGCCGCCGCCGCCGGTTGCCGGATTGCGGTGGAAGGTGTTGCCGCCTTCCGAGGTTTCCAGCCGTTCCTTGAGGTTGGCGAAATCGGCCTGCAGCGCCGCGAGGCCATCGTTTGCGGGCTTGACGGCAGCGGTGACCTGTTCGGCCATGACGGTCGCGAAGCGGTCCATGTCAAAAGCGTTGTCGTTCGCGGCGGCGGGGGCTGGGCCACAGGCTGCTCCTTGGGCTTTTCGGGTTTGAAGAGGGTGGCGAACGCGGCGAGGAAGCCTGTCTTTGCGGCCTCTGCCATGCTCGCGGGATCCTCCGCCGCCTCGCCCTCCATCGCGATGTCGGCTTCGAGGGCGGCGGAGAACAGGTTGTCCGGGTGCTGCTTGCGGGCGTCGAACATCGGCTTGAGAGCAGAGAACGACAGGGCTTCGGTGCCCAGCGATGCCGGATTGTCAGTGACGGCGAGGCCGATCAGGCCCACCTTACCGGTGCCGCCGAAGTCGGGAGAGATCTCGACCGACGTGAAGATTTTCTGGCCCTGCTTGTTGATGTCGAGCAGCTGGGCGTTCGGTTCAATCTGGGCGTAGAGGGCGCGACGGCGCACGGACTGGCCATCGATCGTCAGTTCATCCGTCTGCGCCTTGACGGCGGTGACGCTGCCATAGGCATTGAAGGGCGGCTGCGGGCTGAAACCCTTGATGTGTTCGCAGTTGATGCGCGGCGTGAAGGTGGCAGCGTTGAACGTGGCGACGATGTCGTCGATCCATGCCGCCTCGATCTTGCGACCGTCGCTGGCGGTGAAGCCTTCGACGAAGACACGGAAAAACTTGCTTTTGGCCATGATTGGTCCGGTTCCTTGAGGGTGCGGCGGGTTCGGCAGCGGTGTTGACTGGGCCAAAAGGACCGCTGGGCGCTCCGATCTCAAGGGGAGGCATTTCGCGTAGCGTTCAGCGAAATGGACGGCGGTGATCCGGCCGGAAAGTGCGCGCCATGGTCGCCGCCATGAGCACGAAAGCGACCCTTCCAGATCCGCTGGCTTCCGCATGGAAGTTCGATCCGCGCCGCCATGCGCGCAGCCTCTACTGGCGCGGGTGGGGCGTTACCCAGATCGCAGACGAGTTTGCGCTGCACGGGGTGACCAACGACCAGGGCAAGCCGATCCCCCGGCCCACGATCGATTCGTGGCGGCAGCGCGACAAATGGGACGACGCGCCGTCAATCAAGAAGATCGAAGACGGTCTGGAGATCCGGCTGCTGACGCTCATCGCCAAGGAGAAAAAGCTGCCGGGCGATCTGGTGGAGATGGACGCGCTCAACAGGTCGATCGAAAGCCTGGCGCGTGTTCGCCGATACGAGCAGCCCGGCGGGCATAGCGGTGACCTCAACCAGAAGGTCGGTAACCGCAATGCCGGGCCGCGCAAGGCGCCGAAGAAGAACCATTTCACCGAGGAGCAGGCCGAGGAACTGAAGCGCATCTTCCTCGACGGGTGCTTCGACTATCAGGTTCGGTGGTGGGAGGAGAAGGATCAGCGCACCCGCATGATCCTCAAGTCCCGCCAGATCGGCGCGACCTATTTCTTTGCCTTCGAAGCGCTCATGGACGCGATCGAGACCGGACGTAACCAGATCTTCCTGTCAGCGTCCAAGGCGCAAGCCCACCAGTTCCGCTCCTACATCGTCAGCTTTGCCAAGCTGGTGGGCGTTGCACTGGCGGGCGATCCGATGGTCATCACCTCGGACCTGCGGCCACCGGAGGAGGCTGGCGCCGAACTGCACTTCCTCGGTACCAACTTCCGCACGGCGCAGGGGCGCAGCGGCAACTTCTACTTTGACGAATTTTTCTGGGTCCATTCGTTCGAAGAGTTGAACAAGGTCGCCTCGGGCATGGCGACGCACAAGAAGTGGCGCAAAACCTACTTCTCGACGCCATCCACCATCGCACATCCTGCCTATCCCTACTGGACCGGCGAGCGCCGCAACAAGCGCAAGAAGAAAGCCGATCGGATCGAGATCGATGTAAGCCATGCGGCGCTTGCCGCAGGCAGCGTCGGCCCCGATCGCGTCTGGCGGCACATAGTCACCATCCGGGATGCGGATCTCGCAGGCTGCGATCTGTTCGATATCGAGGAACTGGAAGACGAATATGCCGCCGACGAGTTTGCCAACCTCTACATGTGCGAGTTCGTCGACGACAGCCTGTCGGCCTTCAAGTTCAATGACCTGATCGCCTGCGGCTGCGACAGCCTGGTCGACTGGCCGGATTATAATCCAGAGGCTGCGCGGCCTTATGGCGAACGCCCCGTCTGGGCCGGGTACGATCCGCAATCCAGCGAAAATGGCGACAACGCGGCGCTGGTCATTGCCGCGCCGCCGGTGGCCGAGGGCGCGCCGTTCCGTATCTTCGAGCGGCACCAGCTGCGCGGCTTGGACTTCGAACAGCAGGCCGAGTTCATCAAGGCGACGCTCAGCCGCTATAACTGCACCTATCTCGGCATTGATGCCCAAGGGGTTGGCGCGGGCGTGTACCAGCTGCTGGCCAAGGTCGGCGCGATGCCGGGATGTTCCGTCGCCAAGATCGAATACTCGCTGGAAGTGAAGGCGGGCATGATCATGAAAGCGCAGAACGTCATCCGGCGCGGGCGCCTGGCGTTCGAAAGCGGGTATCTCGACATCGTCTCCGCCTTCGTCTCGATCAAGAAGACGCTGACCACCAGCGGGCGCAACGTCACCTTCAAGGCGGGGCGCGGCGGTGATGACGGCCATGCCGACATTGCCTGGGCGACCATGCACATCCTCATGAATGAACCGCTCGACGGCAAGGAAAAGCCCAAGAGCACGATGGAGATTATCGAATGAGCAAGCGCAACCGTGCCCGCCGAATGAGCCGTCAGGAATCGGCGGAGGCGTCGCCGGGGGCGATCGTCGCCGCCAACGACAATCGCGGCGCCGTGCAGGCCTTCACCTTCGGGGATCCCGAGCCGGTGCTGAGCCGGGCAACGATGCTCGACATGCTGGAATGCTACCACAACCAGCGCTGGTATGAGCCGCCGATTTCGCTGCATGGGCTGGCCCGCGCCTTCCGCGCGTCGCCCCACCATTCGAGCGCGATCATCCTGAAGCGCAATATGCTGGCCGCCAGCCTGGAACCTACGCAGTGGCTCAGCCGGGCGACGTTCAGGGGCATGGTTCAGGACTACCTCGTCATGGGCAACGCCTATGCGGAGGAGGTACGCAACCGTCTGGGCGGGCTGCTGCGCCTCAACCACGCGCTGGCGAAATACACCCGGCGCGGCATCGAGCCGGGCCACTTCTGGTGGGTGCCGGGCGGCGGGGAGACCGAAGCCGAGTTTGCGCCGGGCACCGTCCACCAGCTGCAGGCGCCGGACGTCAATCAGGAGATCTATGGCCTGCCGGAATACCTGTCGGCTTTGCAATCAGCGCTGCTGAACGAGAACGCCACGCTGTTCCGCCGCCGCTATTACGAGAATGGCAGCCATGCGGGTTACATAATGTATGCGACCGGTGAGTTTGCCGATGGCGATATCGACAGCATGCGCGACGCGCTCAAGCGCTCGAAGGGGCCGGGAAACTTCCGCAATCTGTTCGTCCATTCGCCCGGCGGCAAGGAAGGCGGGATCAAGATCCTGCCGATCGCGGAGGTGGGCGCGAAAGACGAGTTCCTTGGGATCAAGAACACGACGCGCGACGATGTGCTGGCCGCGCACCGCGTCCCGCCACAGCTGCTGGGCATCGTGCCTGCAAACGCGGGCGGCTTTGGGGATGTGACCAAGGCGACCGACGCGTTCTTCGAACTGGAGATCGAGCCGCTGCAGTCAGTGTTCCTGGAACTGAATGAAGCGCTAGGCGTCGAAGCGGTACGGTTTCGCGACAGGGTAAAGGCACCGGCTTGATAGTCCTCAACAGCCAGATATGTTCCGGCTAGGGCGAGGGCCCACCGAGAGTGAAGGGCGATCCGCAAGGGCCGCCCTTTTCATATGTGCTGGCGCTTGACTTCTTCATCGCCACCGCCCGCCAGCGGTCGATGTAGATTTTCATGTCGCGGTCGCGCACGTAATCGGCCATGCCGTGGACCGGGGCCTTAGTGAGGGCCTCCCAGTATTTATCGACCTGCCATTGCTCAGCGATGTTGTTGAGCACGAGCCAGGACAAAGCGAGGCGCACGGCAGGTGTTGGCTTGATCGGGACGACCGTGGCTTCGAGCCGGGCCGCGTCCAGCACTTCAATGGCATGCTGGTTCATCCGATGCGGACTTGGCCGACGATTGCCGGACACTTAGAGCAGCTGCCCTGCCGCCACGGGCGCTTCCATGAGATCGGCACATGCCAGCGCGCCCAGCATGTACGGCCCGTCGTCCTGTTCCCCGGCGCGGATCTGGCGCAGGAACTCGCGGTTGTCCAATCCTCGCTCCTCAAGAGCGCGCGCCACGGCGACGCGGATGTCTTCAACCTGGGGCATGTTATGTTCCTAAAAATGGAACATATGAAGAACATGGGCCGAGTCGGTCAAGCGAAGTCGGCGGAAACATCGTACACGGTCGAGCAACATTGTTGCGCGGGCCGAGATGCAGGGCGGCACCCCCTCAGCGCGCGCTTTTCCCCCGCCTCGCCCGCGCACTTTATATGTCCCATTTGATGCACCATCGCGACTTCCCTTCCCCGGCCTAGGTCCTAGGCTGCGCGTGCTCCTCGGAGGCCCTTCCAGCGTTGCAGTTTGATGCAGCTGTAAGCCTGTTTCGAGACGATGCCGATCCTCCGAAAATTTCCAGCGCTCACCGCCTTCCTCCGTAGGGAGTGCGGGAAGAGCGTAACATCCGTAACCTATGGCTGCGCATGACAAACAACTCATTGATTTAATTTGAATCTATAGGTTACATCTCTAAGGTAATCCGGCGCAACCTCTCAAAGCGAAAAACGTAACCCCCGCAGAAATCCTAAGGTTTCTCAGATCAAAAGGTTACGTTTTCAAAAGGTAATCTCGTCACTCCGAGGTTACGCTTTAGGTTACGTCAAAAACCGCAGATTCCGGGGGATGTTACCTTTGTTACGTTTTTTCCGGTAGCCCCTAACTAGGAGGAAGTGCGCAATTCAAAAAAGAGACCCTTGAGCATCCACCGTCTTTCTCGGGGGATATATCAGGCTGATGATTAGCCACTGATCAGGGAATCGATGAATCGTGCCCATCAGGAACTGCAAGTCGGCTGCAGGTAACGTTTCCGCCATTTTGCGCCGAAAAGGGGCCTCCCACTCATCGCCGTATGCATGAACGCAGTTCCAATATAATGCGCCTGCTTCCCAGTCCACAATCTTATGTCTAAATTCCTTTAATTCATTACCGACCAGGCAATTGTATCTGTAATGAAAAGAAAAAGGTATCTTTTTCAACTTAGCAAGTGCGACTTGATCAGAAGTCTCGAACAGCCCAATCTGTCGTTCATTCGCTTCCAGTTTATTTCGCTCTTCGTCGGTCCAATCTGGACGCTCAGGGGTGATGTCTAGCGAAATGACTTGGTATGGTCGCAGCAATCCGATGGTAGTGCCCGCAGATTTCCGATCCTGTTCGAGTGCGGCGAAATCGGAGTAGACGTGGACCTGACTTAGCGCTTGTCGGCGTTCCGACCATTGTGCGCGGGTGGACATCGGCTCCTCCCGGCAATCGATCGTATCAACAAATATCTTGTGGCTTTCGGCCCGGCGGTCGCCTTTTGCTTTTTCTACGCGAGCAGTGATCCACTGCCATTTTTTGAATTGTTGCTCATCCCTAACCAGCCGGAATGGCACCGGAAACAGCCGGATAAAATGACCGTTTTCATCAAGGCCAGCGACACACGAAGTCTCGACATGCTTGGCGCTGGGCGAAGGGTAGGTTTTGCACAGAATGAGGATCCGTGCGTTTCGCGATGGCACTTGCTCGACTCCTGAGTAACTTGTCCGGGAGCCTTCGTGTCATTGAGGAAGCCTAGAACTCAAGCATGGGCCGCTGAATCTGTGGGGTTCTTCGTCTTGAGAGATACCTTATTCGAGGACAGAATGCTCTTCTGCACTCCAAGATGACGGACCTGAAACCTGCCTCGGTTTTGCATCTGCTCCACAACCAAGGTTCGGTGGCATTCCTTCGGGCTTCTTTCGTAGCAGAGAAGAACAGTTTTGGAAAATTTCGCGATGTCTGCCGCCTGATCCAGCGCCTTTTGCGCAGGGTCAGTTGAGATGTGTGCTGAGTAAACCGCGAGAAATTCCTGATAGTCTCCGCGTTTCATCGCATCACGGCCAGGCTTGGGGTCGCCCAGGGCTTTCAGATGGGTGTAGCTTATGCCTACCCCGTGAAGCGCTTCAGAAAGGCTCGATTTCGAGAAACCTCGTTTACGTGAAATCGGCAGATCTCGAACATCCAGCAGGTGTTCCACGCCGGCAGAAGTCAGGGTCGCCAAGAACGAGATCAAGGTCAGCCCCTCGTACCCGATCGTGAGGATTTCTGGCGTCATCTGTTTGTCCTTCTAACCCTGCGGCGAATAGCAGGAGCAGCGAGGTGGCAGCCGATAATTGCCCCGTCCTTACGCGCGCCGCGCCTAGCCGCCATACCGTGGCGCTGCAAGTTCAATGAGGTGAGATGGGAACCCCGCCAGGATAACCGGACGTTGGCGTGGTCAGGATAGATCGACGAGTCGCGACCTCAACCTCCTTTCCTTAGCCCTGTCTATTCCGCAATAGGACTCTGTAACCCGCAGCATCCCGTAGCCAAGCGGACAGCACGAATTGCGGAAGATGACGAAAGAAGGCGCTGCGATCCGGATTTTAAGTCCGCAGCGTCTACCATTCCGCCACGCCCGCACGGCCCGGCTGGGCGTGGCAGCGTCTAGCCGCCTGTGAGCGGCGGCGCAATCTTCTGAACGTGGTCTTCTATTCCCCGACGTTGAGGCGGACGCGCATTTCCTTGCCGGGCTTGAAGTAGGGGACGCGCTTTTCCGGCACTTCGACGCTTTCGCCGGTGCGTGGGTTGCGGCCCTTGCGTCCGTCGCGGTGGCGGGTGGAGAAGGCGCCGAAACCGCGCAATTCCACGCGCCCGCCGTCAGCAAGGCGCTGGCTGATTTCCTCGAAGAAGGTATCGACGGCGCGTTCTACGTCTTCGGCACGCAGTTCCGGGTTGTCCTTGCCCAGTACCTGAAGCAGTTCGGACCTGATCATCGCGACTTTCCCCCAAAAAGCGTGCCCATGGCGACCGGGTGTTAAAAATTGTTCACCCGAGCCCCGAAACAGAAAATTACGTTTGGCCTCCCCATGGCCTGTCGTGAAAATGCCACCAGCGTGCGCTTCGCGCAATGCCTCGCGTGAGATGCGCAAAAGTGATCATTTGAGCGCGGCGTGAGCACCATCCGTGGCAAGGCGGACCCATTTACAGCGTAAAATAGGGCGCTAACTTCCTGTTCCTTCACGCGCGGCCTGTCGGGGCGTGGGATCAAGAACCAAAGCAAACACAAACATTCAGGGCGCGAAGGCATCAGCACCATGAAAGACATGTCACTCTGGACGGAAGGGGACTGGATCGGCGCCGCGGGCGCGGTCTTCCTCTTCGCCGTGCTTGCCGTGGGCGGCATCATCGCCACCCGCAAGAGCGAGGAATTCGCCGGCCACCCACGCGGCCTCTTCGTGCTGTTCTATGCCGAGATGTGGGAGCGCTTCTCCTACTACGGCATGCGGGCGCTGCTGATCCTCTACCTCGTCAAGTTCTGGCTGTTTTCCGACGGCCAGTCGAACCTCATCTACGGCGCCTATACCAGCCTCGTCTACATCACCCCGGTACTGGGTGGCTACATCGCCGACCGCTGGCTGGGGCAGAGGAAGGCCGTGCTGTTCGGCGGCATCGTGCTCGCGGTGGGCCACCTGTTCATGGCCTACGAGGGCCTGCAGGGCGTCACCGACCCGGCGACGAAGCAGGCCGACCCGGCAATCAACGTGTTCTGGCTGGCGCTGGCGCTCATCATCGTCGGCTCGGGCTTCCTCAAGGCGAACATCTCGGTGATCGTCGGCCAGCTCTACAAGATGACCGACACCCGGCGCGACTCGGCCTACACGATCTTCTACATGGGCGTGAACACCGGCGCTACGCTGGGCACGATCCTCGTCGGTTATCTGGGCGAGACGATCGGCTGGTCGTGGGGCTTTGGCCTTGCGGGCATCGGCATGCTGCTGGGCCTCGTCATCTTCGTGCTCGGTCGCCCTGCGCTCAAGGGCCGGGGCGAGCCGCCCAAGCCGCTGACGAAGAACCGCGAGTTCACGCTATACGGCGTGGCCATCGCTTCGGTCGCGGTGATCTGGTTCCTGATCCAGTACGTCTCCGTGATCCAGACCCTGCTGATGGTCTCGGGCGTCGCGATGCTGGCCTATACGCTCTACGAAGCGTTCAAGCTGCCCAAGGAACCGCGCGAGCGTATCTTCGCGATCCTGTTCCTGATCGCGCTCAACCCGATCTTCTGGGGCCTGTTCGAGCAGGCGGGCGGCAGCCTCAGCCTCTATACCGACAAGTTCGTCGATCGCGGCGGAGTGCCGACCAGCCTCTTCCAGTCGATCAACCCGATCTACATCGTGCTGTTCGGCCCCATTTTCGCGGGCCTGTGGGCCTGGCTCGGCAAGAAAGGCCTTGAGCCCAGCGCACCTGCCAAGTTCGCACTGGCGCTGGCGCAAGTGGGCCTCGGCTTCCTCGTCTTCGTATGGGGTGCGGGAACCGGCGATCCGGCAGTGATGACCTCGGTGGTCTTCGTGTTCCTGATCTACATGCTGCACACGACCGGCGAGCTGTGCCTGTCGCCCGTGGGGCTCTCGGCGATGACGCGCCTGGCGCCGCTGCATCTGGGCAGCTTCATCATGGGCGCGTGGTTCTACATGACCGCCGTGGGCAACTTCGTGGCGGGCAAGATCGGCGAGGCCACCGGCGGCGAAAGCGGCACCATGGACAAGGCGCTGACCCTCTCGATCTATTCGAAGATCGGCTGGATCACGCTGGGCGTGGCGGTCGTGGTGCTGGCGGTCTCGCCGCTGGTCAGACGCTGGATGCACCTCGACACGCTGGCGGACCGGGGCATGGACGCCGACCTTGAGGGGCAGGCCGGGATCGGGCTGGAGGCGCAGGAAGCGGGCCTCCACCCGACCATCAGGCACTGAGATGACTGACCGGCCCGGGGTGCTCCCCGGGCCGGTTTCGTATTGCAACAGGGGAAATTGCCAATGAGGGAAACGCCTTGGAAGCGGCGTCTGCTGTGTGGCCTGGCCATGAGCGCCACTCTCGTGATGACCACGCAGGCCGCCGATGCGAAGAAGAAGGACAAGGACGCCAGGTCCGGACCAGCACCCTATGCTTCGACTTACAAGCCCTATCCGGGCCGGCCGACGGCGCTGGTCGGCGCGACGGTCTATGACGGGCGCGGTGGGCGGATCGACAACGGCACCGTCCTGTTCGAGAACGGCAAAGTCGTCGCCGTCGGGGCGGCGGACCTAGCGATTCCGGCCGGTTACGATCGCGTGGACGGCTCCGGCAAGTTCGTGACGCCCGGCGTGATCGACATCCACTCGCACCTCGGCGTCTATCCCAGCCCTTCGGTCGATGCGCTGTCGGATGGCAACGAGATGACTAGTCCGACCACTCCCGACGTCTGGGCCGAGCATTCGGTCTGGCCGCAGGACCCCGGTTTCACGCGGGCGCTGATCAACGGCGGCGTCACCACGCTGCAGATTCTCCCTGGTTCCGGCAACCTCATCGGCGGGCGGGCGGTGACGCTCAAGAACGTGCCCAGCCGCACCGTGCAGGGCATGAAGTACCCCGGGGCGCCCTATTCGCTGAAGATGGCCTGCGGCGAGATCCCAAGCGGGTCTATGGCGCCAGGAACCAGAAGCCCATGACTCGAATGGGGAATTTCTCGGTCGACCGGCAGGCGTGGATCGATGCGAAGCAGTACATGGACGGCGACCATGCCGAGCGCGATCTTGGCAAGGACACTCTCGAAGGCGTGCTGAAGGGCGAAATTCTCGTTCAGAATCATTGCTATCGCGCCGACGAGATGGCGCAGGTCCTCGATATGGCCAAGGAGATGGGCTACAAGGTCACCGCCTTCCACCACGCGGTCGAGGCGTACAAGATCGGCGACCTGCTCAAGGCCAACGACGTTTGCGCCGCGATCTGGGCGGACTGGTACGGCTTCAAGATGGAAGCCTACGACGGGATCCCTGAAAACGCTGCACTTTTGGCCAAGCAGGGGGCCTGCGTGGTGATCCATTCCGACGACGAGAACGGCATCCAGCGGCTCAATCAGGCGGCGGCGCGCGCGCAGGCGGCAGGCAGGCGGATCGGGGTGGACGTGCCCGACGGGCAGGTCGTCGGCTGGTTCACCTACAATGCCGCAAAAGCCATGGGAATCGGCGAGAAAACCGGCAGTCTGGAGGCCGGGAAGATGGCCGACGTGGTGCTCTGGAACGGCAACCCGCTGTCGGTCTATTCGCGCCCGGAGAAGGTCTGGTCGGACGGCGCGCTGCTCTACGATGCCCATGATCCCAAGCGGAAGCCAGTCAGCGATTTCGAGCTTGGTCAGCCCGGCGAAGGAGACGTGAAATGAAGCGCCTGATCCTCGCCGCGCTGCTCGGTGCAGCGCCGATTTCCGTTTCCGCACAGAACGTTACCATCACCAACGCGACCATCGCCACCGGCGACGGCAGCGCCCCGATCGAACACGCAACCGTCGTCGTCCGGGCTGGAAGGATCGTTTCGGTAGGACGGGACACAACGGTACTCAACGGCACCCAAGTGGTGGACGGAACGGGCAAGTGGGTCACACCGGGCCTGTTCTCCGCCGTCACCGACCTCGGCCTGTGGGACGTCGAGGCGGTCGACGACAGCAATGACACCTCGGCCGACAAGTCCCCCTTCAACGCCGCGCTCGACGTCGCGACCGCGCTCAACCCCGCGAGCGAACACATCGCCGTCAGCCGCGAAGGGGCGTCACCCGAGCCAGCGTGACCCCTTTCAACGGCGGCTCGATCTTTGCCGGGCAGGGCGCGGTGATCGACCTCGGCAAGGACGCCGCGATCGTCATGAAGCCACGCGCGTTCCAGTATGTCGAACTGGGTGAAAGCGGGGCGAAGCTCGCAGGCGGCAGCCGCGTCGCCGCCCACACCGCGCTGCGCAATGCCCTGCGCGAAGCCCGCGAGGTCGCCGCGCTTCCCCTCGGTGCGCAGCGACAGGGCGACGTCCTCCTCACCCGCGCCGACGCCGCCGCGCTGGCGAAAGTCATCGACGGCACGCAGACGCTCTACATCGGCGTCGAACGCGCCTCCGATATCCGGGGTGTCATGGCGCTCAAGACCGAGTTCCCGAAACTCGACCTCGTCCTCGTCGGCGCCACCGAAGGCTGGCTCGTTGCGCCGGAGATCGCGGCGGCGCGGGTGCCCGTCATCACGATGCCGATGCGCGACCTGCCCTCTGCCTTCGAGGCGCTGGCGGCGACCATGTCCAACGTCGGGCGGATGAAGAAGGCGGGCGTCAAGGTCGCCATCGGCCTGTTCGAAGGCGGCAACCAGCCCCGCAACGCCACCGAGCAGGCCGGCAACCTCGTGGCCCTGACGAAGATCCCCGGCGCCTCGGGCCTTACCTGGGGCGAGGCACTGGCGGCGATCACCTCGATCCCGGCCGAGATCAGCGGCTTTGGCGGAAAAGCCGGGGTGCTGGCCCCCGGCGCAGTCGGCGACGTGGTGCTGTGGGACGGCGACCCGCTCGAACTGTCCTCCGCGCCGGTCTCGGTGTGGATCGACGGGGTGAAGCAACCGACAGAGAGCCATCAGGCGCGGCTGCGCGAACGGTACAAGGATCTGGATGAGACTTATCTGCCCAAGGCTTACGACTGGTAATTGAGCAGGTTAAGGCAGGGGGCCATCGCCCCCTGCACCCCCGTTACCGGCGACGTCGTGCGCGCAGCGGCGACTGTGCTCGCATTGCGACGAAGGGGTGGTTTAAACACATGTCATTGTGCTCTAGAGGTCGATCGATGGGACGCCCTGCGGCATTGCATGGCCTCCTTCCACGGTTCCGTATGCCTGCGCACGGTTCCCCCTTATGCCGCACGAAGAAAGTCCACGACCGAACAATGGAATCGTCCGATCTCACCCTTGAAGATCTCGGTTGGAGAGAGGCTTTCAGCAGCCAGCTGACAGCTGACGAACGGGGCGGCGATCTGTGCCCGGTGCGGGTCATGGCGGTCCATCGCGGCTGGATCGAGATCGCCGGCAGCGGGCTGGGCGGCATGATCCCCTCCGCGCTGCCATCGTCGGACGGACCGGTGGACCGCGCCACTGCCGGTGACTGGCTGATCGTCGACCGCGTGAAGATGGAGCCGGTGCGCGTCCTCGACCGGATCAACCTGTTCCAGCGGCAGGCCCCGGCCGACCAGCGCCGCGTGCAGCTGATCGCGGCGAACGTCGATACGCTGTTCGTCGTGACCTCGTGCAACCAGGACTTCAATGTGGCGCGGCTCGAACGTTACCTCGTCATGGCGGGGGAGGTCGGTGTGACGCCGGTAGTGGTGCTTACCAAGATCGATCTTGCCGATGCGCCGGAACGCTATCTGGAGATGGCCCGTGCGCTCCGGCCCGGTCTGCAGGTGGAGATGGTCAACGGCCGCGATCCCGACAGCGTCGCGCGGCTGGCCCGGTATTGCGGCAAAGGCGATACGGTGGCGCTGCTCGGGTCTTCCGGCGTCGG
Source organism: Novosphingobium sp. NFX11 (assembly GCF_057376415.1). Classification (NCBI taxonomy): domain Bacteria; kingdom Pseudomonadati; phylum Pseudomonadota; class Alphaproteobacteria; order Sphingomonadales; family Sphingomonadaceae; genus Novosphingobium; species Novosphingobium sp. NFX11. The sequence goes on from NZ_CP080384.1 coordinate 3,239,700, forward strand.
CAAGTCCACGATGATCAACGGTCTGCGCGGATCGGCCGACATCGTCACCCAGCCCGTTCGCGAAATCGACGGCAAGGGGCGGCATACGACGACCTCCCGGCAGCTGCACCGTCTCGATGGCCCCTTCGCGGAGGCGCTTGGAGGCGGCTGGCTGGTCGATACGCCGGGCATGCGCGAGCTTCACCTGCCCGAAGCCGCCACCGGGATCGCCGAAGTGTTCGATGACATCACGGCGCTGACGCTGGAATGCCGCTTCACCAACTGCACCCACGGTGCGGAGCCCGGCTGCATGGTGCAGGCGATGCTGAAGGACGGTACGCTGGAGCCGGAAAGGCTGGAGCGGTGGCGCAAGCTGGTCCTCGAAGACGCTGAAAGCTCACAGAATGCCGCCACGGGCCGCCCCGGCCCGACGCACGCCCGCAAAAGGAAGAAGACGAATGGCTGACCTCTATCTCAAGGCCCTGGAATCCGAGCGCAGGAGCCTGTGGGCCGAATGCCGGTTGAAGGGCCTTGCCAAGGAACGCCCGAACGGCTGCGGATCGCCGAACTCGACAAGCTGCTGGCCGAACACAAAGCGAAGAAGGCCGGCTGAGCGTCGATGCTGCCGAGAGTGATGCCTTGACCTTGAATCGTCATTGCGAGCGCAGCGAAGCAATCCAGGGCGGCATTCAACTGCCCTGGATTGCTTCGCTGCGCTCGCAATGACGAAGGGTTGGTGTGACGGTGGCCTGGCGGTAAAGCGCGACATATCTGCACGCGCGACGACGACAGCACCGGAGTCTGGGGCGATGGCCCCAGGATATTCTTTTCTAGAACGAAATCGCCCTGCCTTCGGAAGGAGAGTTAAGCCCGCGCCTCGTTCATGCCTGCGCTGTTGTGCCGCAGCGCCTTCAGCACCGTATCGACGATCTGCGGTGCGTTCAGCCCTGCTTCGTCGTACTGCGTCTCGGGCTTGTCGTGGTCCTGGAAGGTGTCGGGCAGGCGCATGGTGCGGATTTTCAGCCCGGCGTCGGTCAGGCCTTCGTCGCTGGCCATCGTCAGCACGTGGGCGCCGAGGCCGCCGATCGAGCCTTCCTCCACGGTCACCACGACTTCGTGGGACAGCATCAGGCGGCGGATGAGGTCGGTGTCGAGCGGCTTGGCAAAGCGAAGGTCGGCCACGGTGGTGGACAGGCCCTTGGCCTCCAGCTGGTCGGCGGCTTTGAGGGCTTCGCCGAGGCGGGTGCCGAGCGACAGGAGGGCGACCTTGGTACCTTCACGCACCACGCGGCCCTTGCCGATCTCCAGCAGTTCGGGAGTCTCGGGCAGGGCGGCGCCGGTGCCGTTGCCGCGCGGGTAGCGGAAGGCGATGGGGCCTGCGTCGTATTGCGCGGCGGTGTGGACCATGTGGACAAGTTCGGCTTCGTCGGCCGCGGCCATGACCACCATGTTGGGCAGGGTGGCGAGGTAGGTGACGTCGAACGAGCCGGCGTGGGTGGCGCCGTCCGCACCGACGAGCCCGGCGCGGTCGATGGCGAAGCGCACGGGCAGGTTCTGGATCGCCACGTCGTGCACGACCTGATCGAAGGCGCGCTGCAGGAAAGTGGAGTAGATCGCGCAGAACGGGCGCATCCCCTGCGCGGCGAGGCCCGCCGCGAACGTGACGGCGTGCTGTTCGGCGATACCGACGTCGAAGCTGCGTTCGGGGAACATCTGCGCGAACTTGTCTAGGCCCGTGCCCGACGGCATCGCGGCAGTGATCGCGCAGATCGTGGCGTCCTTTTCCGCTTCGGCGACGAGGGCCTTGGCGAACGTGCCGGTGTAGCTGGGCGGACCGGCGGGGGCCTTGGCCTGCTCGCCGGTGATGATGTCGAACTTCTGGACGCCGTGGTACTTGTCCGCCGCGCTTTCGGCCGGGCCGTAGCCCTTGCCCTTCTGCGTGACGACGTGGACGAGGATCGGACCTTCGCCGGCGTCGCGCACGTTTTCCAGTACCGGGACGAGGGCGTCGAGGTCGTGGCCGTCGATCGGGCCGACGTAATAGAAGCCCAGTTCCTCGAACAGAGTGCCGCCCATGGCCATGCCGCGCGCGAATTCGTCGGTCTTCTTGGCGGCGAGGTGCAGCGGGCGCGGCAGCTTGCGGGCGAACTTGCGGGCGAGTTCGCGCAGGCCCAGGAACTGGCCCGAGGATACGAGACGCGCGAGATAGGCCGAGAGGCCGCCGACCGGCGGGGCGATCGACATGTCGTTGTCGTTGAGGATGACGACGAGGCGGTTTCCGGCCTCGCGCGCATTGTTCATCGCCTCGTAGGCCATCCCTGCGCTCATCGCGCCGTCGCCGATCACGGCGATGCCGCGGCCGGGCTGGCCCTTGATCTTGCTGCCCATGGCAAAGCCGAGTGCGGCCGAGATCGAGGTGGAGCTGTGGGCGGTGCCGAAGGGGTCGTATTCGCTTTCGGACCGCTTGGTGAAGCCCGAAAGGCCGCCGCCCTGGCGCAGGGTGCGGATACGGTCGCGGCGGCCGGTCAGGATCTTGTGCGGGTAGGCCTGGTGGCCGACGTCCCAGATCAGGCGATCGACGGGCGTGTCGAAGACGTAGTGGATCGCTACCGTCAGTTCGACCACGCCGAGGCCGGAGCCGAGGTGGCCGCCGGTCTGACCCACGGCCGAGATCATCTCGGTCCGCAGTTCGTCGGCAAGCTGGCGCAGTTGCGCAGGCTTCAGCCTGCGCAGGTCATCGGGAGTCGAAACCGTGTCGAGCAAAGGAGTGGCCGGATTGGCGTTCATTTGTCGGCCCCTTACACCTTTGAGACTTGCGTGTCGATTGACCGTGACTGTTAATCTGCGTCAAGAGCAGGCGATTGGAATGAAAGGGGATACAATGGCGATCGTTCCTGAGGCACGCGCGATTACGTTCATCTCTACGACCGACCGCGCGCGGGCCGAAGCGTTCTATGGCGATGTGCTGGAACTGCCGGAACTGTCGCTGGACGAGTACGCGACGATCTACGACATGGGCGGCGGGGCGATCCTGCGGCTGACCTCGAGATCGGGAATGGGAATCGCACGAGTATACCGTGCTCGGCTGGTCGATCCCCGATATCGACACGACGATGGCGCAATTGCGTGCGAAGGGGGTTGAGTTCCTCGTGTTCGATGAGGAGAATCAGGACGTCGGTGGGCTCTGGACGTCGGTGGACGGCGGGATGAAAGCCGCGTGGTTCCGCGATCCCGACGGCAACCTGCTCAGCCTGACGCAGACGGGCTGAGCGATTTTCTCCCTCCGTCATTGCGAGCATAGCGAAGCAATCCAGGGCAGCATGAAACCGCCCTGGATTGCTTCGCTACGCTCGCAATGACGAGGATTGGGTTCAGCTACACTGCGCGCAGATGCCGCGCAGTTCCACGACCGGGCGAACGTCGGCGAAGCCCGCGCCCTTGGCGGCGGCGATGAGGGCGCCGGTCAGCTTGTCGTCGTCGATGTGGACGGCCTGGCCGCAGCTGTCGCAGATCAGGAAGATGCAGTCGTGCTGGCAACCCGGGTGGCTGTTGGCGACATAGGCATTGGCGCTCTCGACCCGGCGGGCGAGGTTGGTGCGCACGAACAGGTCGAGGATGCGGTAGACGCTGTTGGGCGCCACGCGCTTGCCGCGCAGGGCGGATACGCTCTCGGCAAGATCGTAGGCGGAGGCGGGGCGTTCCCGCTCGGCGAGGGCGCCGAAGACGTCGGCGCGCATCTCGGTCCACTGCTCGCCCGCTTCGACGAGGGCGTTGCGGGCGGCCGATACAAGGCTGTCGCCGGAATGTTCGTGGTGATGATGGTTGCCGGACATGGCGCCCATATGGGGCCTGTCGCGGACTTGTGCAATCAGTGCGGGCTTACGGTGTAAGCTTACTGGGCCTGGGCGGCCTGCGCAGGCGGCACGAGATCGTTCGAGAGCGGCGAGACGTGGCCGATACCCATCGCGCCGAGCACCAGCAGCGCGCCACCGGCGAAGCCGAAGGCGAAGTAGCGGTAGAAGTCGGCCTTGAAGATACCCATGACGTCTGCTTTCGAATTGTCTCTTAGAGGAACAGCGTGATGCCGATCCGGGAAATATGTGGTGCCCCTTTGGCCGCAAATGGGTTGCCGTCCAGTGAACGGAACCGTTTACAAGTGCATTTGTCGACGAACGGTTGATCGCACGCGATGAACGCCCGGAACGTTTGCCCTCAGCGTGAGTAAGCTGCGGCCACGGAGATCGCCACCAGCACCAGCACCGGCAATGCGGCGCAACCGAAGGGCAGGGCGGCGGCTCCCAGCGCACTCAGCGGAGAATTCAGGCGACCAAGCCGCAGCAGCACCGCTGCAAGAGTAAGTCCGGCGAGGAAGCCGACGACGACGAGGGGGCCGAGTCCGGTTACCGTCATCGTCGCTGCGTCTCCTGCCGGGTTACTGGGTTACCCTTAGTGCTTGAAATGGCGCATGTTCGTAAAGACCATTGCGAGACCGGCCTCGTCGGCAGCGGCTATGACCTCGTCGTCGCGGATCGAGCCGCCCGGCTGGATCACCGCCGTCGCACCCGCCTCGGCAGCAGCGAGCAGGCCGTCAGCGAAGGGGAAGAAGGCGTCGGATGCAACTGCTGAACCGACGGTGCGTGCCTGCGCCCAGCCGAACTTCTCGGCGGCTTCGGCGGCCTTCATAGCGGCGATGCGCGAGGAATCGCGGCGGTTCATCTGGCCCGCGCCGATCCCGGCGGTGACGCCGTCCTTGGCGTAGACGATCGCGTTCGACTTGACGTGGCGGGCCACGGTCCACGCGAACAGGCAGTCGGCCAGTTCCCGGTCGGTCGGCGCGCGCTTGGTGACGACCTTGAGATCGTCGAAGCCGATCGCGCCGTTGTCGCGGCCCTGTACCAGCAGGCCGCCGGTGATCTGGCGCACGGTCAGGCCAGCGCGGCGCGGATCGGGCAGGTCGCCGGTCAGCAGCAGGCGCAGGTTCTTCTTCTTTGCGAAGAAGGCGCGGGCTTCCTCGTCGGCGTCGGGGGCGACGACGACTTCGGTGAAGATCTGGCAGATCGCCTCGGCGGTCGCGCCGTCGAGCGTCTGGTTGACGGCGACGATGCCGCCGAAGGCCGAGACGTCGTCACAGGCCAGCGCGCCTTCCCAGGCACCCAGCAGCGTATCGCCCTGGGCCACGCCGCAGGGGTTGGCGTGCTTGACGATGACGACGGCGGGCTTCTGGCCCCGGAACTCTGCGGCGAGTTCGAGCGCGGCGTCGGCGTCGTTGTAGTTGTTGTAGGACAGTTCCTTGCCCTGCACCTGCTCGGCCTGCGCCAGACCCTTGGTGAAGGGGCCGACCGGCGTGTAGAGCGCGGCCTTCTGGTGCGGGTTCTCGCCGTAGCGCAGGGTGGTCGAGAGGCGGCCGTTGACGCTCAGCATCTCGGGGAATTCAAGGCCCTGGTCGGCGAAGGCGAACCACTGGCTGATCATCAGATCGTAGGCAGCGGTCTGCGCGTAGGCGCGCGCGGCCATCAGCTTGCGGAAGCCCAGCGTGGTGCAGCCATCGGTCGCTTCCAGCTCGACCATCAGGCCTTCGTAGTCCTTGGGGTCGGTGACGATGGTGACGAAGGCGTGATTCTTGGCCGCCGAGCGCACCATCGAGGGGCCGCCGATGTCGATGTTCTCGATGATCTCGTCGCGGCTCGCACCCTTGGCCACGGTCGCCTCGAAGGGGTAGAGGTTGACGACGACGAGGTCGATCGCGCCGATGGCGTGTTCGGCCATGGCGGCGGCGTGCTCGGGGTTGTCACGTACGGCGAGGAGCCCACCGTGGACCATCGGGTGCAGCGTCTTGACGCGGCCGTCCATCATCTCGGGGAAGCCGGTGATGTCGGAGATGTCCTTCACCGTCAGGCCCGCATCGCGCAGCGCCTTGGCAGTGCCGCCGGTCGAGACCAGTTCAACGCCCCGGTCGCTGAGCACCTTGCCCAGTTCGGCAAGGCCGGTCTTGTCGGACACGGACAACAAGGCGCGGCGGATCTGGACGGAATCGGTCATGAGGCGGGCTTCCCTGGCGAGTGGCTCTTTGCGCGCGCCCTTAGGACGGCAGGGCCACGGGGGCAAGGGCGAGGCCGCTTTCCGGGGCGCGGGTTGGGCGGGGCGGTGAAGGAGCGTTAACCGCTGCCGCCCGCCGTTTTCGGCTAAGCCGCTGGAGCAGCGCGTGGAAACCCGAATTCTGGCTGCAGAGGGGGTGATTGAAATCAAAGTAGAAACAACAATCCTGATCATCATGGCGTGCCTGGCCTTCACGACGCTTGTTCTCAAGATCGTGGAGATGAGCCGCAACAAGTGATGACGGGCGGGGGATGGGCTGGCACCTGTCCCCCAAACGGCGAAAGGCGCGCCACTGGCATGGCGCGCCTTTCTTTGTTCGAAGGTGATTTTCATCAAACCAGAAACAACAATGCCAATATACACGGCCCATCGGGGGCTTCAAGGCGCGGTTACCATCAATTCATCTTCTTGATGATCCACCCGAAAGTCCCGCCGCCGCGCGAGACCATGCCCTGCACGACGATCTGCTGCGTCGCCTGCGGGCGGCCCTGACCATCGACCCACAGCGAGATCCTCGACCGTCATCTCGCCCTCGTCGGTTGCGGAGCGGAACTGCCAGTAGCTGCCGTCGGGCAGCGAGAGCCCGGCGCCCTTGCCGTCGGCGGTGAGGTTGACGTCCACCTCCGGGCCGAGGTGGAAGCGCACCGCGAAGCCGACCTTGCCGCGCTTGCCCTTCTTGCCCGCCGGAAGCAGCAGGTCTTCGCCGCGCAGTTCGCTGCCGTCGTCGCGCAGCAGCAGGATGCGCTGGTGGGTCAGGCCATAGCGGGTGGCGTAGCCGTTGTGGCTGGCCTCCAGCCGGGTGGCGTTGGAGCCGGTTTCCTGCGGCAGGGTCTTGCGATCAACCGCCACTTCGGTGACGCCTGATCCGATCATGCCGTTGATCAACACGGCCGTGGAATTCGCATCATCGAGGGTCAGCGTCGAATGCGCCGCCGTCGCGCGCAGGCCTTGCTCAAGCCGCACCGGAACCAGCCCGCCACCACTCGCCGCGCCGCCGCAGTTGACGACGATGCGGTGCATCCCGTGCGAGAACTCGAAGGCGAGCGTCGAGGCGCAGCCAAAGCGGGCCTGCGCGGGCATCGGCGGCGGCGCGGTGTCGAACTGCAGGATCGACTTGTGCGCGGAGACACGCTGGTAGCCCCATTGGCGCACGTCGCGTAGGGGGCGGGTGCGCACGCCGCTGGCCTGGATCAGCGCCTCGACGTCCGCGCCGTCGACGGCCCAGCCGCCCTGCCAGGAACCGAGGCCGCCGTCGCCGTGCGTCAGCGCCAGCAGCGGCGGCACCAGCAGTTCGACCACGCGCTCAACGGCGGGCGGGGCGTCGCGGCGGGTGGCGTGATAGCAGCCGCGCAGCCGCACCAGCAGTGCGATCGCCTCCATCTGCGCGAGCGGGCTGCGCGACAGGACGCCGCCGTCGTCGCCCATCAGTTCGCCGAGCGCTTTGATCAGCCCGGCCTCGCCATAAAGGCGGCGGGGGCGGCCGTCGGGCAGCAGCAGTCCCGCGGCAACGATGCCAACCCAGCCCGCCACTTCGGCAAGACCGTCCTCGGCATTGGTGACGTGGCGATCGAGCCAGCGCGCGGTCGCGGCGATGTGTGCCAGCGTGCGGATGCGCAGCGCCTTCTCGCCCGAGAGGATCAGCGGGGCATGGGCCAGCCAGTTGGCAAGGCGCGCGCCGGTGTTGCCCACGCTCCACGCCGGGCCTTTGCCCGGCTTTGTGGGGGCTTGGGGTTGGCCTGAAGCCAGGCCATGAGCACGCGCTCTGCCACCGGCGCAGCCTGTTCGCGCGCGGCGCAGGCTTCGAGGTCGGTGAGCCACGAGAAGGAGTGAACGACCTTCTCCAGCGGCGGAGTGACCCGCGCGGCACCGGCGAAGTCGACTTGCGCGATCGGCGTCTTGGCGCCGTGGACGAGGAAGTGCCCGGCCCGGATCGCGGTGCCTGCCGCGCGGCTGCCGGGCAGGGTGTTGTTGACGGTCGCCAGCAGGCGGGTGCGCGCCTTCTTGCCCATCGGCCCGGACAGCATCGCGCCGGGCACGCCCATGCGATAGGCCATGCGGATCAGCCGCTCGCCAACGCCCACGGACGGCGGCGAGAAATCGACCAGCGCCAGTGCGCGGCCGGGTTCGATGTGGGGCGTTTCGGCCGGAGCGGGCGCGCGGTTGTCAGCAATTCCGGTCACGACACCCTCCTCAGTCTCACGCGACAGGGGAAGCGCCCGGGCGTTGTCCGGGTTCCATGCCGCCGGGCTGAAGCGGGTGTCGGCGCCCATGCCTTATTCGAGGCCCTTGAGGGTCTTGATGTTCGCCGCGTACTGCGACGGCCCGCCCTTGAAGGTCGCGGAGCCCGCCACCAGCACGTCGGCACCGGCCGAGACGCACAGCGGCGCCGTCTTGGCATCGACGCCGCCGTCGACTTCGAGACGGATGTCGCGGCCGGACTTATCGATCATCTTGCGTACGGCCTCGATCTTGCGAAGCTGGCTGGAGATGAAGCTCTGGCCGCCGAAGCCGGGGTTGACGCTCATGATCAGGACGAGGTCGATGTCGTCGATCAGGTAGTCCAGCATCTTGGCCGGGGTCGCCGGGTTCAGCGAGATGCCCGCCTTCTTGCCGAGGTTGTGGATCGTCTGCACCGTGCGGTGGACGTGCGGCCCGGCCTCAGGGTGGACGGTGATGTAGTCCGCGCCCGCGTCCGCGAAGGCTTCGAGATAGGCGTCGACCGGAGAGATCATCAGATGGACGTCGAAGGGCTTGGCGCTATGCGGGCGCAGGGCCTTCACCACGGCCGGGCCGATGGTGATGTTGGGGACGAAGTGGCCGTCCATGACGTCGACGTGGATCCAGTCGCAGCCTGCCTCGTCGATGGCGCGCACTTCCTCTCCGAGCCGGGCGAAGTCGGCGGACAGGATCGAAGGGGAAATCAGCGGAATTGTCATGGCGGGAAACGAACGCTCCTTTTCCCAGCGATACGCCACTACATCTTGGGGCGACAAGCGTATGGGGGTGCGTTTTCCACACGCCATCTTGTAGCAAGGCAGGCGACACGGCGTTTGCGCCCGGCCGGGCCTTGCGGGCGGTGAAACAGAAAGTTCAGTGCGGGTTCACCGCTTTTCGGGCACTTGGGCGGCATTGGAGGGTTTCAGGCTGCCAGTTTGCCGCAAACCCAGTAGACGGGAAAGAGATGATCAGGATCAACGCCTTGCTTCGCCGTACCAGCACCGCCGCCGCGCCTGTCATCGCACTTGCCGCGGTGGCCGGTCTCGCCGCGCCGGTTCCGGCGCTGGCCCAATACCGCAATGAAATTCCCAACGAGATGCGCCGCTGCCAGTCCGACAAGGGGCCGGCGATGATGGTCACCGTGGACGGCATCAAGTCCTCCTCGGGCAACCTGCGCGTCCAGTCCTACCGGGCGACTTCGGCCGAATGGCTGGTCAAGGGCAAGTGGCTCTCGCGTATCGAGGTTCCGGCGCGGGCCGGCTCCATGACGTTTTGCGTGCCGCTGCCCGCTTCCGGCACTTACGGCGTTGCGGTGCGGCATGACGTCAACGGCAATGGTGAGACGGATATCCGCACGGATGGCGGGGCGATGTCGAACAACCCGGCGATCACCATCTTCAACCTCGGCAAGCCCAGCTACACCAAAGTCGGCGTGCCGGTGGGCGAGGGCGTGAAGTCGATCCGGATACAGATGAAGTATATGTGAGGGCGCCGCCCCCGGGGCTTCGACGGGCTCAGGTTGTCCAAGCCCCGGCGCGCCCACCCATTATCGCCCGCGCATCGACAAGGTCCGAGGGCTTGTCCACGTCCACCGCTGCAAGCCCGTCCCTCGCGGCGACGAGGCTGGCGGTGACGCCGATCTTGCGGCCCAGCCGACCAATCGCGTCGGCGAGCGTCAGGCGGCCGAGCGCGTAGCCGAGCAGCATCCCCACGCCCAACCGGGCCGCGATGCGCCAGGGGCGCTTGCGGTCGGCCTCGACCATCTTCCAGGTATCGATCGCCAGACCCGCGCGAGGGCTCGCCAGCAGAAACAGGTTGCAGCCCGACCAGTGGCCGTCGGCGAAGCGCAGATATGTCCGGCGGCTGCCGGGCATGGCGGCCTCGATCGTCTCGCGCCGGGCCAGGAGGATGGCGACGTCGCTGCCCGCCGGCGTGTCGGCGAGGAAATCTCGGACCCACTCGGGCTTCAGCAGCGCATGGTCGCTGGTGGTGACCAGCAATGGTGCGCCGAGCGTATCCAGCCCGATAGCGACGCTCGCGCTGGGACCCGTGCCTGTGGCGAGCACCTCGCAGCCGAGTTCCGCGGCGAGATCGCGCACGTGCGGATCGCTGGCGGAAACGGCGATCCGTGCGATCCCGGCCTCGCGCAGTGCGACGACGACGTGGGCGAGCATCGGCTTGCCCGCTATCTCGACCAGCGACTTGTGCGCGACGCCTTCGGCCTCGGCGACGGGGTCGGGCGCGCCGGGGCGCGATCCGGCGAGGATCAGGGCGTTCATGCGGTCTTCTCCCGTTTGCCGCGCCAGACCTGCCAGAGAACGCCGGGGGCGGCGAGGATCGGGTGACGCTCGCGCCAGGGGGTGATCTTCACGGGGACGCCGGTGTGGCGCTCGATCTTCCAGGCGGCGTAGCGGGCCGCGCCTTCGAACGTCGTCGATGCCTTGAGCAGGCGCAGGACATTGTAGGGCTTGCCCAGCCGCCGCCGCCGTGCCCACCAAGAGAGGATGCGCGTCCGTTCGTTCGCGGGGAGGGTGGGGTGCAGGCGGTCGCCGTCCTGCGTGAAGGCGATCCCGGCACCGTCCAGCGCGAGCGGCAGCAGTCCGTCGAAATGCGCGCGGTTGGCGGCGAGGATCGAATCCTCGCGGCCCGCCTTCTCGACACGGAATTCTGCGGCGTAAGTCGCGCGGAACAGGGCGCGCCAGTAGTCCTCGGGCGCTCCCGCGTCAGGCCCCAGCGCTACGGCGAGGCGCGCCGCCGTGCGGGCGGCGCCTGCGACGGCCTGCGCGATCGCGGCTCCGGCGGCCGCGTCGCGCTGCCAGGCGAGAGCGCTCGGCTGCACGAAGCGTGCCCAGATGGTGGTATCGACGCGCTCTCCGGCGGCGGCAGCGCGGAAGGTCTCCAGCGCCATCGTCGCGACCTTGGCGCGTAACGGAACACCGTCGTGCGTCCATTCGTGATAGCTCACGCGCGGCCAGATCCGCTCGACCTGAGCGCCCGGCAGCAGGACGTAGAAGTCCAGCACGCCCTCCAGCGATCCGGTGCGCAGGTTCGATCCGTAGAACAGCACGCCCAGCGCATCCGCCGCCTGGGCCAGTTTCCCGGCAAAAGCGCGCACTTCGGGCACGACCTCGCGCGTCAGGGCAGAGGCGATGCGGTCATCGAGAGGGGAATGCGCGATCATTGCCGCGTCAATCGGACAGGCCAGCCGCAATTACAAGGTGCCAGTTGGAACCCGGCCGTCAGGCGTCAGGGGACGACGAAGTTGATCTGCGGCCCTTCCTCGAGCACGTAGCGACCGGCCGGGAAAGCCTCACCGTCGAGGATGAAGGTGCCGCCAATGTCCATGTCGACTTCGCTGGCGCTCACGCGGTGCGCGCCCTTGCGGGCGAACAGCTTGAGGTTCAGGCCGAACATCATCGCGGGCAGCAGCGCCACCAGCCAACGGATCGGCCAGTCCATCACTGCCAGCTTGAGTCCCGGCGCCGGATTGCGCCCGAAAGGCTTTGCGCCGAGCGGGAAGCGCTCGAAGGTGGTGGCGATCGTCAGGTAGCGCTCGTCGGCACTGCCCTTGCCCATGTAAGGCAGGTGCTCGCCGGTGCGGCGATCGACGATGCGGGTCGGAGTGCAGGCGCGCCAGGCGTTGCGGGCGCCGCCGAACAGGGTCTGCAGCACGCCCCACAGAATGGTGAGGCCGACCGCGAAGCTGTTGAACAGGCCGCGGCGGTGCGCTTCCTGCCCGGCCTCGGTCGCGAGCGAAAAAGCGCCGGTGCCCAGGATGAAACCCTGCACGCAGCGCGCGGAGCCGTCAGCGGGCGAAATCCGCAGCGGGCTGCGCGAGATCGTGCGGCCACGATGGGCGGAAGCCAGTGCTTCGGCCAGCGACCACTTGCCCGGCAGGCCAAGATCGACCGCCAGCGCGTTGGTCTTGCCTTTGGGCAGCACGATGAAGGTGGGCCAGTCGTTTCCGAAGATGTCCGCGCCGGCCGAGAGCACGTCACGCACGGTGCCGTCGCCGCCGTCGACCACGAGGTAATCGATCCCGCGCCGTGCGAACTCCGCCAGCGTATAGTGCAGTTCCTCGCGCGTGGAGGGGGTCTGCGTCAGGATATTGGAGCAATCGGCCATCTCGGGCTTGATGCCCTTGTTGCGATGGCTACGGGGATTGCGGACGATGCCGACCAGCGGAACCGCACGGCCACGGCGGACGGGGCGCACCGTGCGCGCGCCATCGCGGCGACCAAGCTCGCCGAAGATCGGCAGCGTCTCGAAGGTGTGAATGCTTCCGTGCACGGCGCACCATGTAGTGTCACCGGCCCGGAAAATCACCCAGAAATATGCTCTGACACATTTGAGTTACAGTTTAATGGCGCTTGTTACCGTATCGACACGCTTGTGGCCGAACCGGGGCAGCCGCGATTGTCACCCGGTGCGCAAGGCACTACGTGGCGGTCCATGGTCCAGAATACGCAAGTGCTGCCGGTGGTCACGATCGGCGAAAATCCCGTCAAGCTATGGGGTCTGAGCCCGTCCGTGCGGGTCGGCCGGATCGCCCGCGCCGCCGGTCTCGAACCGGTCGATGCGGTGCCCGAAGGTGCGGCTGTCCTCTCCAACGCGGCTTTCGCGTGGGATCCGGCGTGGTTCGGAAACATCACCGGGCGGCCGGGCATGGTGCTGACTCTGGGCGGTGTTCCGGCGCTTGCCCATGCTGCAAATGCACATCAGACGGCGCGAGTCGCCGAGGCGATGGCGGCAGGCGTTTCGTTGGCTGATTCGACCGGGTTCGACGTCGTCGCCTACGAAGACGGCCCGACCATTGAGAACAAGCAGCTTCGCAAGCGCGAGACGCCGTTCCTCATGGCCCTGACGTCCGCGACGTTGCGCCAGATCGAGCGGGCCAGTTATTTCGGCGCCTACAAGGGCGTGACCGACGTGCTGACCAAGTACCTGTGGCCGGAGTGGGCGCTGGTGCTCACCCGCATCTGCGCGAAGCTGGGCGTGACGCCGAACATGGTCACCACGGTGGGCGCGGTGTTCTGCGTGGTCGCGACGGTGCTCTTCGCTTACGGGCATTACTGGCTGGGCATGGCGCTGGGCCTCGTGTTCATGGTGCTCGACACCGTGGACGGCAAGCTGGCGCGCTGCACGATCACCTCCTCGGCGTGGGGCAATGTGTTCGACCACGGCATGGACCTCGTCCATCCGCCGTTCTGGTGGTGGTTCTGGGCAACCGGTCTCGGCGCCTGGGGCCTTGCCTATGATCCCACGACTTTCTGGTGGGTGCACGGCGCGATCCAGGGCGGCTACTTGGTGCAGCGGCTGATCGAGGGCGCCTTCATGCGCCAGAACGGGCTGATGCACATCCACGTGTGGCGGCCGTTCGACAGCAAGTTCCGCCTGATCACGGCGCGCCGCAATCCGAACATGGTGATCCTCTTCGTGGCGATGGTGTTCTCGCGGCCCGACCTCGGCCTGATCGCGGTGGCCTGGTGGACGGCCCTGTCGTGCCTGATCCACGCCGTGCGGCTGGTTCAGGCATGGATCGTGCGGGCGCGCGGTGGCACGATCACCTCCTGGCTGGCGGAAGGCTGAAGATCATGAACGCGACGCCTGTGAACGCTACAATCGAGAAGTTCGGCTGGCCCGCGACGCTGGTGGCGGAGTTCGACCACTGGGTCGTGCTGGCCCGCCCGGCGCAGCCGACCCTCGGCTCGCTGGTGCTGGCGGCGAAGAGCGATGTCACCGCCTTCGGCGACCTTCCGGCCGAGGCGCATGCCGAACTGAAGCGCGCGACCGGCGCCGTCGAGGCGGGGCTGGGTAAGGCGGTCGGCTATGCCAAGCTCAACTACCTGATGCTGATGATGGTGGACCCGCATGTCCACTTCCACGTCATCCCCCGCTACGAAGGCGCGCGCGAGTGGCAGGGGCGTGAGTTCGTCGACTGCGGCTGGCCCAAGGTGCCGGACCTCGGCCATGCGGTGGCGCTGGAAGGCGCGGACCTCGATGCGCTGGTGACGTGGTTGAAGGGGTTTTTCGAGGGCTGATGCCCACCCCGTCCGGCTAGATCGCTTCGCTCTCAAGCCTTCCGGCCCTCCCGCACGCGGGAGGGCGAAACGATGGGCTCTCATCCCCTCCCGCGTGCGGGAGGGGGCAGGGTGGGCTTCCCCTTACCTCACCACGTATCGGTCAGCTTCGTCGCGATCTCGATGTCGTTGAGGAAGTCCACCTCGGCCCAGTCCAGCCCCTCGATCGAAACCGTGCCGACCTTGCCGGTGGGCGCGATCGAGATCGATGACCTTGAGATACCAGTGCTGGACGCCCTCGGGCGTGCGCATCGCCTGGCGCACGGTCTCGCGGAACAAGTCCGCGCCTTCGCCCCGGAATGCGAGGAAGCCGATCGATTCGGAATTGGACTGCGCCGCCGTCAGCGTCTTGCCGATGTGGATCAGGCGGCCTTCGGGGCTGCGTTCCACCTTCATGTCGTCGCTGTCGTAGCCGTCCGCCTTGACGTCCACCGTCACGGTGATCGGCCAGGGCTTGCCGTCGGGACCGGCCGCGCCCTGCTGGACCGTGCGCACGATCTCTTCCGACACCAGCGTGTCGCCGTTGAGGATCATAAAGTCACCGCGCATCGCCTCGCGCGCGATCCAGCATGAACCGAGGTTGTCGGCCACCTTGAAGAAGGGATTGAATCGCACCGTGATTTCCACGCGCGGGTCGCGGATGGAATTGAGGTGATCCTCCAGCATGTCGGTCATGAAGCCGGTGACCACATCGATCCGCTTGACCCCGCCGCGCGCCAGCATCTCGATCTGCCACTCGATCAGCGAGCGGCCGGAGAAGTCGATCAGGCACTTGGGACGCTCGGCCGTGAGAGGGAGCAGGCGCGAGCCCTGGCCGGCGCTGAGGAGGATTGCGTGTTCGATCATGTGTCATTCAGTCTGCTTGGGGAAGGGGCCATCTAGCGACTGCACTGCGAAAGGGAAAGCTCTGGCGGGGCGACCCGAGCCGGCCATACGTACAAGAAGAGCGAGCCCACCCTTGCAACTGACAGCCCCCTCGTCCAAATGCGAGCCAATGTCCGCCAAACGCTACCGCCAGGAGAGTGCATCTCCGCTAGGGCGGATACTCCAGAACACCGCCTGGCTGCTCGGCGGCAAGGGCTTCGGCGCGATTTGCGGGCTGGCGTACCTCGCCATCCAGACGCGCACCCTCGGCCTCAAGGATTTCGGCCACTTCTCGCTGATCTTCGGCACCGCGCAGGCGCTGACCTCGCTCGCAGGCTTCCAGACCTGGCGAGTCGTCGTGCGCTACGGGTCGGAGCACGTCCACGCGAAGGACTGGGAGAAGTTCGGCCGCCTCGGCATGCTGTGCGGGGTGATCGATGCGGTCGGTGCGATTCTCGGCTGCGGGCTGGCGGCGATCCTGATCTTCGGCTTTGCGCATCTGCTCGAACTCAACCCCAGCTTCATCCATATCGCGTTCTGGTATTGCGTGGGCTCGCTCTGGGCGCTGGTTTCGGCCCCGACCGGGATCGTGCGCGCGCTCAACCGGTTCGACATGGCCGTCTATGTGGAGGCGATCGTGCCGAGCGGGCGCCTCGTCGCCGCGCTGATCATCTGGTTCACCGGGCCGACCGTTGGCCGGTTCCTGGCGGCCTGGGCCGCAATCGATATTCTCGAGGCCATCCTCTACTGGACCATGGCCCGCCGCCTCAGCCCGCAGGCGGTGCGGATTTCCTACCTCTTCCAGCTGCGCCGCGCGATCCGGGAGAACCCGGGCGTCACCCAGTTCTTCTTCGTTACCTACATGGGCTCGGCCATCGATGCGGCCATGAAGAACGGCCCGCTGCTGGTCGTCGGCGGCTGGGTCGGCACCAAGGCGGCGGGCCTCTATCGCCTCGCCTCGCAGCTGTCGCAGGCGCTGAGCAAGCTCTCCACGCTGCTGACCCGCTCGGTCTATGCCGAAGTGGCCCGCGTCCGCGTCGCCTCCAAGGCCGAGGAATTCCGCAAGCTGGCGCTCCAGACCAGCCTGATCGCGGGCGGTGCGGGCCTTGCCGTGGTGGCGGTCGCGTATTTCCTCGGCGAACAGCTGCTGGCGATGATCGGCGGCGATGCCTTCGAAAGCGGCGCCTCGATCCTCATCCCGCTGGCCGTGGCCGCCAGCTTCGACCTTGCCAGCGTGGCGTTCGAGCCGGTGCTGCACTCGACCGGCAAGGCGCGCCAGTCGCTCGTCGCGCGCCTGATCGCGCTGGCGGCGCTGGGCGTGGGCCTGTGGCAGTTCATCCCCATCGGCCCGAGCGGCGCGGCCTGGGCCGTGGCGCTGGCGGGGGCGACCTCCTACGTCGCCATGGGCGTGATGGCGTGGCATACGCTGCGTCAGGTCGATGCGGGCAAGATCATGGTGGGCCTGCCCGATGACGTCGAGGTCGGGCCGGAGGAGTAACCCCGGCTCGACAGCGAAGCGTCCGCGCGTATCATGCGCGGTATGACTCTCGTTGCCGAAGCCGCCGCCCTTTCCGACAGCATCGTCGCCTTGCGCCGTGCGATCCACGCCGAGCCCGAAATCGGCCTCCACACCCCGAAGACGCGCGACAAGATCCGCGAGGCGCTGGCGCACCTGCCCCTCGAATGGGCGGAAGGGCCGTCCACCACCGGCCTCGTCGCGACGCTCAGGGGCGGCGCGGGAAAGGGCCGCTCGGTGCTGCTGCGCGGCGACATGGACGCGCTGCCGATGCCCGAGGAAACCGGGCTGGACTTCGCCTCCATCATACCCGGCGTCATGCACGCCTGCGGCCACGACACCCACGTCGCCATGCTTGCCGGGGCCGCGCAGTTGCTCTGCGCGCAGGCCGACCGGCTGGCGGGCGAGGTCCGCTTCATGTTCCAGCCCGGCGAGGAAGGTTACCACGGCGCGCGCTTCATGCTGGAGGACGGCCTGCTCGGCGGTGAGGGCTTCGACCGGCCGCTGCCTGACGCGGCCTTTGCGCTCCACGTCATGCCCAATGCGCCCCACGGCCTGATCGGCGGGCGCGCGGGCGCTCTGCTGGCGGCGGCGGACCAGCTCAGGATCACCGTGACCGGGCGCGGCGGCCATGCCTCGATGCCGCACGATACGATGGACCCGGTGCCGATCGCCTGCGAGATCGTCGGCGCCATCCAGACCATGGTGGCGCGCCGGTTTAGCGTGTTCGATCCCGTCGTCGTCACGATCTCGAAGATCGAAGCGGGCACCGCGCACAACGTCATCCCCGACACCGCGACCATGACCGGCACCATGCGCACGCTTTCCGCCGCCAACCGCGCGCGGCTGAAGGACGAACTGCCGCTGCTCGCCGCCGGGATCGCGGGCGCGCACGGGCTCAAGGCCGAGGTCGAGGTGATCGAGGGCTTCCCGGTGACCCTGTGCGACCATGGCGCCGTCGATTTCGGCGAGGCCGTCGCCCGCGACCTGCTGGGCGAGGCGGCGTTCCTGCGCCTCGCCGACCCGATCATGGGAGCGGAGGACTTCGCCTACGTGCTGGAGAAAGTGCCCGGCGCGATGTTCTTCCTCGGCGTCAGCCACGAGGGCGCGGATTGGCGCCAGTGCTGCGGCATCCATTCGACGCGCATGATGGTCGACGAAAGCGTGATGCCGCGCGGCGCGGCCTTCCTCGCCGAGCTGGCGACGCGGTTCCTGGCGGATGGGTGGGGAGGGTAAGCAACCTCCCCTCGTTCGTCATTGCGAGCGTAGCGAAGCAATCCAAGGCGGCGCTGAATTGCCCTGGATTGCTTCGCTACGCTCGCAATGACGAACGAGGGGAGTGGGACTAATGACGAGGGGAGTGGGCCAGGGCCGACCCCAGCGCCCTCACGCCTTCACGTCCGCCCATTCCGGATGCCGCTTGAACGCCACCGCGACGTAGCTGCATGCCGGCTCGATCTTGAAGTGGTTCTCGCGTGCATCGGCGACCATCGCCTCGACCAGCCGCATCGCGACGCCGCGCCCGCCGATCGCCTCGGGGACCAGTGTGTGGTCGGCAGAGCGCACCAGGCCGCGTTCGGTCCATGTCAGGCGGCCGATATGCTCGCTGTCCGCGACGTGGGCGTGGTACTCTCCGGCCGAGCCGAACTCGTGCTTGGTAATGGTGACGCCGACCATGGGGCGGTTCTCCTCGTTGCGCGCTTGACGGGGCGTGCGCGCGCTCACAGGGCATATGGCCATGCAGTTCACGTCCGACAATGCCGCCGCCGTCCATCCCGCCGTCTGGAAGGCGATGATGGCCGCCGATGCGCCCGACGCGCCCTATGACAACGACGCGCTGAGCCAGCGCCTCGACGCCACGTTCTCGGCGCTGTTCGGGCGCGAGTGCGCGGTGCTGTGGGTGGCGAGCGGGACCGCCGCCAACTGCCTTGCCCTCGCCGCCATGACGTCGCCGCACGGCGCCGTCGTCTGCCACCGCGAGGCGCATATCGAGATGGACGAGGCGGGCGCGCCGGGCTTCTTCCTTCACGGCGCCAAGCTGCTGCTGGCGGACGGGGCCAGCGCCAAGGTCACGCCTGAAACCCTCGCCGCCGTGATCGATCCGATCCGCGACGACGTCCATCAGGTCCAGCCCCATGCGATCTCGATCACGCAGGCGAGCGAGTACGGCTGCGTCTACCGTCCCGAGGAAGTCGCCGCGATCGCCGCTTTCGCGCAGGCGCGCGGCCTTGGCCTGCACATGGACGGCGCGCGTTTCGCCAATGCGACGGCGTATCTGGGCTGCTCTCCCGCCGAGGCCGCAGGCGCGGTCGATGCGCTGAGCTTCGGCTTCGTCAAGAACGGCGGCATGGGCGCGGAGGCCATCGTCTTCTTCGACGTCGAGGCCGCGCGCACGATCCGCTACCGCCGCAAGCGCGCCGGGCACCTGCAGTCCAAGGGCCGCTTCATGGCCGCGCAGATCCTCGCGATGCTGGAGGGCGACTTGTGGCTGGGCAACGCGCGCGCCGCCAATGCCGCCGCCGCCGAAATCGCCGCTGCCGCGCCGGGCCGCCTGCTCCATCCGGTAGAGGCCAACGAGATCTTCCTCACCTGCACCGCCGCCGAGCGCGAGGCGCTGCGTGCGCAAGGCTTCGCCTTCTACGACTGGGGCGCCGATGCCGCGCGGCTGGTGACGTCGTGGGATGCGAAGGACGCGCATGTCTCCGCCCTCGCCAGGGCATTGGCCGGGCTGTGACCGAGGCGCAGGAGCCCGCTTCCCGAGGCAAGGTGATCTTCGCCTTCCTCGTCGTCACGGCGATCTGGGGCTCGACCTGGCTGGTGATCAAGGATCAGGTCGGATCGGTGCCGCCGACATGGTCGATCACGTACCGCTTCGCGCTGGCGGGCGCGGGAATGCTGGCGCTCGCGCTGCTGCGGCGCGACAGTCTGCGCCTTTCGCGGCAGGGGATGGGGCTGGCGCTGCTGGTCGGGCTGAGCCAGTTCGTGTGCAACTTCCAGTTCGTCTACCAAGCTGAGATCCACCTGACCTCGGGGCTGGTCGCCGTCTGCTATGCGCTGCTGATGCTGCCCAATGCGGTGCTGGCGCGGATATTCCTCGGCCAGAAGGTGACGCCGGGCTTCGTCGCGGGCTCGCTGGTGGCGATCGCGGGCATCGCGCTTCTGATGGTCCACGAATACCGCAGCGCCCCGCCCGAGGGCCGCGTCGCGCTCGGCGTGCTGATGACTTGCGCGGGCATCCTCAGCGCCTCCACCGCCAACATCCTGCAGGGCACGAGCGTCGGCCGCGCGCAGCCGATGGTGCCGATGCTGGCATGGGCGATGCTGCTGGGCGCCGCGATCGACGCCTGCTGGAGCCTCGCCACCGTCGGCGCGCCGGTGATGGAGACGCGCTGGGAATACCTCGCCGGGATCGCCTACCTGGCGATCGCCGGATCGGTGGTGACTTTCCCGCTCTACTTCATGCTGATCCGCGAACTCGGCCCCGGGCGCGCGGCCTACAACGGCGTTGCGGTGCCGGTGGTGGCGATGGGACTCTCGACCCTGTTCGAAGGCTATCGCTGGACCGGCCTTGCGGTCGGCGGCGCGGTGCTGGCGCTGGCGGGGCTAGTGATCGCGCTGGCGGCGCGCAAGCGCGGCTAGGCCCTCGACATAAGTGGGGTAGCGCGGCCGCCAGCCGAGCACGCGCTTTGCCCTACCGTTCGCGACGCGCCGGTTCTCCGCGTAGAACGCCCGCGCCATGGGCGACAGCTCAGCCTCCTCCAGCGATTGCAGCGGCGGCAGCGGCGTCCCGGTAAGGCGGCAGGCTTCCTCCACCAGCAGGTTCTGCGCGCAGGGCAGGTCGTCGGCGAGGTTGTAGGCGCCCGGTTGAGCGCCGATCCCGGCCAGCACCCCGCTCGCGATGTCCTTGACATGGACGCGGCTGAACACCTGATCGGGCATGTCGATCCGATGCGCGCGGCCCAGCGCCAGCCGTTCCAGTATCGAGCGGCCGGGGCCGTAGATCCCCGGAAGGCGATAGACCCGCGCGCCCAGCGCCAGCCATGCCGCATCGGCTTCGGCCCGCGCCGTGCGGCGGCCGGTGCCGACAGGCGCGCTCTCGTCCACCCACGCGCCGCCGGTGTCGCCGTAGACGCCGGTGGAGGACAAGTACGACAGCGCCTTTCCCCTTAGCGCATCGCCATAGCGCTCGAGCACGAAGTCCAGCGGCTCGCCCCGCCCCTCACGTCCCGGCGGGACCGAGGAGAGCACGTGATCAGCATCCGCCAGAGCAAGGCGCACACTGCCCTCGTCGTCGAAGGCAAGGGTGCCCTCGCTGCCGGTCGAGACCACTTCCCAGCCCTGCACTTCGAACAGCGAGGCGATGAAACCGGCCGTATAGCCGAGACCGAAGATGAACAGGCGGCGCATGGTCCATAGCTAGCGAAGGTGGAGCGCGATGCCCACCCCGCTGCGACTAACTCAGCCTGCAGCTTCGCAAGTCTCGCTCCCTCCCGCTTGCGGGAGGGGTTGAGGTGGGCGGATCGCCAATGACGAATCCCCCGCTGGCAATCGGCCGCCGAGCCTCTAAGTAACAGGCATGGACATCGCCAGCAGACCCTCCGAGCCCGCCGAGAACACTCAAGTGGCGGATGCCGCGCCGCCGCTCGCCGCGCCTCCGGTGATCCGGCGCGAGGATTACCTGCCGCCCGCATGGCTGGTGCCTAAGGTCGCGCTGGATTTCCGCCTCGGCCTCGACGCCACTAAGGTCGTCGCCAAGCTCTCGGTCGCGCGCAATCCCGCAGGAAACGGCGCTTCGACGTTGCGCCTCAATGGCGACCAGATCGCCCCGCTGGCGGTCCGGGTGGACGGGCTCGACGTCAACGACTGGCGCCTCGACGGCTCCGACCTCCTCGTCGAACTGAACGGCGAGGCGCATGAGGTCGAGGTCGAAACCGCGCTCAATCCCGCCGCGAACAGCCAGCTCATGGGCCTCTATGCCTCGAACGGGATGCTCTGCACCCAGTGCGAGGCGGAGGGCTTCCGCCGCATCACCTTCTTCCCCGACCGGCCCGACGTGCTCTCCACCTACTCGGTGCGGATGAGCGGCGAGAAGGCGCAGTTCCCCATCCTCCTCGCCAACGGCAACTGCACCGCCAGCGGCGAGGGCGAGGACGGCACGCATTGGGCCGAATGGCACGATCCCTGGCCCAAGCCGAGCTACCTCTTCGCACTGGTAGCAGGAGACCTCGTCGCCAATCACGCGGAATTCACCACCATGGGCGGCCGCAAAGTCGACCTCAATATCTGGGTCCGCCCGGGTGACGAGGACCGCACCCAGCATGCAATGGATTCCCTCGTCAATTCCATGAAGTGGGACGAGGAAGCGTTCGGGCGTGAGTACGATCTGGACTTGTTCAACATCGTCGCCGTGTCCGATTTCAACATGGGCGCGATGGAGAACAAGGGCCTCAACGTCTTCAACACGCGCTATGTTCTGGCCGACCCCGAGACCGCGACGGACGGCGATTACGATGCCGTCGAAGGCGTGATCGGGCACGAATACTTCCACAACTGGTCGGGCAACCGCGTGACCTGCCGCGACTGGTTCCAGCTGAGCCTCAAGGAAGGCTTCACCGTGCTGCGCGACCAGCTGTTCAGCGCCGACATGGGCAGTGAGGCGGTCAAGCGGATCGAGGACGTGCGCGTCCTGCGCATCGCCCAGTTCCCCGAGGATTCCGGCCCGCTGGCGCACCCGATCCGGCCCGATTCCTTCCAGGAAATCAGCAACTTCTACACCGCGACGATCTACAACAAGGGCGCCGAGGTGATCCGCATGATGCGCACCATGGCGGGCCTCGAACGGTTCCGCCAGGGCACCGACCTCTACTTCGAGCGCCACGATGGCGAGGCCGCGACCTGCGAGGATTTCGTCAAGGCGATCGAGGATGGCGCCAGGCTCGATCTCACGCAGTTCCGCCTGTGGTACTCGCAGGCCGGCACGCCGCAGGTTGCTGCTGAGATGGCACACAACGGCACCCAAACGGTACTCAAGCTCACCCAGACCGTCCCCGCCACCCCGGACAGCCCGAAAAGCAGGCCATGCCGATCCCCTTGCGCGTCGCCCTGTTCGACCGCGACACCGGCGCGCATTCGGGCGAGCAGTTGATCGTCCTCGACAAGGACAGCCAGACCTTCACCTTCGACGGTTTCACGCAGCCGCCGGTGCTGTCGATCAATCGCGGCTTCTCCGCGCCGGTGGCGATCGAGTTCGAACGCGACAGCGCGGACCTCGTGTTCCTCGCCGCGCATGACGATGATCCCTTCGCCCGCTACGAGGCGATGCAGGGCCTCGTAGTCCAGCATCTCGTCGCCGCGGTCTCGGGCAAGCTCGACGATGCGGCGCGGGCCGAGGGCCGGGCGGCGATCGGCGAGGCTTACGGTTCGGTGATCGCCGACCCCGCGCTCGACGACCTGATGCGCGGCGAGCTGATGATCCTGCCCGCCGAGACCTACCTTGCCGAGCAGCTCCCCGTCTCCGACCCCGGCGCGATCCATGCCGAGCGCGAGGCGCTGAAGGCATGGCTGGGCCGCGAACTCACCGGTCCGCTTAAGGCGCTCCACGACCGCGCCGTCGCCGTGCCCTATTCGCGCGAGGCGGCCGCGCGCGGTGCCCGCAAGATCAAGACGCAGGCGCTGGTGCTGATCGCCTGCGGCGACCCGGCCGAGGGCGCTAGCCGTGCCTTCGCGCAGTACCAGGCGGCCGACAACATGACCGACCGTCAGGGCGCGCTCATGGTCCTCGCCAGCCTCGACGCGCCCGAGCGCGAGACGGCGCTGACCGACTTCCACGATCGCTACGAAGGCAATGCCCTCGTCATCGACAAGTGGTTCTCGCTCCAGGCGGGCGCGCTGAACCCGAAAGTGCTGGAGCACATCGCGGCGCTGGCGCAGCACGCAGACTTTACCATGACCAACCCCAACCGCGTGCGGGCGCTCTACATGGCGGCGGCAGCGAACCCCAAGGCGTTCCACGACGCCAGCGGCGAGGGCTACCGCATGATCGGCGACCTGATCCGCCGCCTCGACCCGATCAACGCGCAGACGGCGGCGCGCTTCGTGCCCTCGCTCGGCCGCTGGCGCCGGATCGAGCCGGTCCGCGCGGCGATGATGCGCGCCGAACTGGAGCGCATCGCGGCACTGCCCGACCTTTCGCGCGACGTGCGCGAGCAGGTGTCGAAGTCCCTTGGCTGAGCCGGTCGAAGTCAACCGCGCCGCCCTGCTCGAAGGTATCTCCCACGGCTTCCTCGGCCGCCGGGGCGGGGTGAGCGAGGGCGAGGTGGCGGGCCTCAACGTCGGGCGCGGTTCGGGCGACGACCTTGACCTCGTCGAGCGCAACCGTGCGCTGGCGGCCGAAGCGGTGCTGCCCGGCGCGCGGCTGGTCACGGTCTATCAGGTCCACTCGGCCGACTGCGCGGTGCTGGGCGGGGAACCATGGTCCGAGGAAGACCGCCCCAAGGCCGACGCCATCGTCACCGACCGGCCCGGCGCGGTGCTGGGCATCCTCACCGCCGACTGCGCGCCGGTGCTCTTCGCCGACCGCGAGGCAGGCGTGATCGGCGCGGCCCATGCCGGCTGGCGCGGGGCGCTGGGCGGCGTCACCGATTCCACCATCGCCGCGATGGAGGCCCTCGGCGCCCGGCGGGAAAGCATCGTCGCGGCGGTAGGTCCATGCATCGCGCAGGATTCCTACGAGGTGGACGCGGCGTTCCGCGAGCGCTTCCTCGCCGACGACCTGCCCAATGCGCGGTTCTTCCAGGAAGAGCGGCCGGATCATTTCCAGTTCGACCTCGAAGGCTACGTGCTGTGCCGGTTACGCCTCGCCGGGATCGCGCATCCCGAGGGGCTGCGGCTGGATACCTATGCCGAGCCCGAGCGGTTCTACTCCTTCCGCCGCGCCACCCATCGCGGGGAACTGAGCTACGGGCGGCAGATTTCGCTGATCGGGTTGGGCTGAGGGCGTACCTCCGTCATTGCGAGCGCAGCGAAGCAATCCAGGGCGGCGTCATACTGCCCTGGGTTGCTTCGCTACGCTCGCAATGACGAACTTGGTGGTCGGCAACTTACGCCCCTTAGCGGACTTCGCGTGAAGGTGGTGGACCGGCCTTTTCCCATTCCGCTGCGGTGTACTCAACGCACGGTATCAAGGTGCTACACCTATATCGCTCGCCAACCGCGCGACGAATAACGGCAACACGATCTCGATCAGATGCAAGGTCAACCACGAAGGCAATTCCCGGCCGAGGATCAAGTTGCGCATTGTCTTCAAGGTAATCGAACACAGTTTCGTCGCTGGTTAACTTACCATTCCAAAAGAGCTGATTGTCACGAATCTCCAAGAGATTCACGGTGGCCAGCTCGCCAAATTCGCACCCCTGCCGTTGCCAACCTGATGGTGATGGGTGGCAGTTAGGCCGACCCCCATTTTGCGTTAGCGATCTTTCACCACTATCCGCGCTCGAATTGCTTGTCAGATGAGCGACGGCCATGATGAAAGTAACGAATGTCATGCGGCGGAATGCTATCATGTGAATGGCAGCAATCCACCCAAATTCGCCGTCACCCTGAACTTGTTTCAGGGTCCAACAGGCCGATCGCCCAGTTCATGAGCGACTAAATCGACGGGGCGGTTTTGACCTTCCAGCGATGGCACCAACTGCGCGATGGATCCTGAAACAAGTTCAGGATGACGAAGGGCAGGGGCGCAACATCGGCGTCTCACTGATAGGCCCCCAACCCGCTCAGGCTGAGCTTGTCGAAGCCCCCGAGGCCGAGCGCTGCGGCCTGCCATGCTTCGGCAGCCCGAACGCGCCATCGCCACCGTCCCACCCCGAAATCACCGGTATCGCCAAGCCGATCGGCCTAACTTCCGTCCGTTACAGTAGCTTGCCTTGACCAAAATCAAGGTTGGCACAGGCGACGTTCATGTATAACAGAAGCCCCAAAGTCGGGAGATTCATGGGTTTTGCCCATGGTTCGTGAGCCGACACGGGGGATACCAGGATACCATTCGGTCTGATAGACCTTCTGCCGCACCTCCGGCAGAGAGGGTTGTCGAAAGCAAGGCAAGGGCAAACATGGCAGAAACAGAGGGCGTAAGGCGGCGCGATTTCATCAACATCGCCGCAGTCAGCGCTGCAGGCGTTGCAGGAATCGGGATCGTCGTCCCGCTCGTGAGCCAGATGTCGGCATCGGCC
Organism: Novosphingobium sp. NFX11; assembly: GCF_057376415.1. NCBI lineage: Bacteria > Pseudomonadati > Pseudomonadota > Alphaproteobacteria > Sphingomonadales > Sphingomonadaceae > Novosphingobium > Novosphingobium sp. NFX11. The sequence goes on from NZ_CP080384.1 coordinate 3,265,685, forward strand.
GACGTTCTCGCGGCATCTTCCACCGAAATCGATATCTCGGCGATCCAGCCCGGACAGGCGATCAAGGCGGTGTTCCGCAAGCAGCCCGTCTTCGTGCGCAACCTGACCCCGCATGAGATCGAGGCCGCCAACAAGGTCGATGTCGCCTCGCTGCGCGATCCCCAGACGCTGGAGGAGCGCACCAAGGAGGGCAAGGAGAACTGGCTCATCACCATGGGCGTGTGCACCCACCTCGGCTGCGTGCCGCTGGGCGCCGGCGAAGGTGAAGTGAAGGGCGAGTTCGGCGGCTACTTCTGCCCCTGCCACGGTTCCGCCTACGATACCGCGGCGCGCATCCGCAAAGGCCCCGCGCCCAAGAACCTCGAGGTGCCGAAGTACGAGTTCTCGTCCGACACCGTCGTCAAAATCGGCTGAGCCCAAGAGAGAGGATCAAGAACATGAGCTTTCCCTGGGCAAAGCACTACACCCCCGCGCATCCCTTCATGAAGTGGATGGACGACAGGCTGCCGATCCCGCGCCTCGTCTACAATGCCGTGGGTGGTGGCTACGAGGTTCCGCGCAACCTCAACTATTTCTGGAACTTCGGTTTCCTTGCGGGGCTCTGCCTCGTGCTGCAGATCGTCACCGGCATCGTCATGGCCATGCACTACGCGGCCAATACCGCCGTGGCGTTCGACACCATCGAGATGACCGTGCGCGACGTGAACTGGGGCTGGCTGATGCGCTATGCGCACGCCAATGGCGCCTCGGCCTTCTTCGTCGTCATCTACATCCACATCTTCCGCGGCTTCTACTACGGCTCGTACAAAGCGCCGCGCGAAATGGTGTGGCTGCTGGGCGTGGTGATCTTCCTGCTGATGATGGCCACCGCCTTCATGGGCTACGTGCTTCCCTGGGGCCAGATGAGCTTCTGGGGCGCCAAGGTCATCACCGGCCTGTTCGGCGCGATCCCCTTCGTGGGCGAGCCGTTGCAGCAGTGGCTGCTGGGCGGTTTCGCGCCTGACAACGCTGCGCTCAACCGCTTCTTCTCGCTGCACTATCTGCTGCCCTTCGTGATCCTGGGCGTGGTGATCCTGCACATCTGGGCACTGCACATCCCCGGCTCGTCGAACCCGACCGGCGTGGAAGTGAAGTCCAGCTCGGACACGGTGCCGTTCTACCCCTTCTACGTCGCCAAGGACGGCTGGGCGATCGGCGTCTTCGCGATCCTCTTCGCGATCGCGGTGTTCTACTTCCCCAACGCGCTCGGTCACCCGGACAACTATATCCCGGCGAACCCGATGAGCACGCCCGCGCACATCGTGCCCGAATGGTACTTCTGGCCGTTCTACGCGATCCTCCGCGCCTTCACGCAGGACTTCTTCTTCATCCCAGCCAAGCTGATGGGCGTGCTCGCCATGTTCGGCGCGATCCTGGTGTGGTTCTTCCTGCCCTGGCTCGACAAGTCGCCGGTGCGTTCGGGCGGCTACCGTCCGCTGTACCGCAAGTTCTTCTTCTTCGGCTTGATCCCGGCGATGCTGGTGCTGTTCTACTGCGGCGGCGCCGCGGCGGCGGAGCCCTACGTGATGATCTCGCAGCTGGCGGCGCTCTACTACTTCGCGCACTTCCTCATCATCATCCCGGTGGTCTCGGCGATCGAAAAGCCGCTGCCGCTGCCGTTCTCGATCACCGAATCGGTGCTCGGCAAGGATGACGAGGCCGTACTCGACGTTTCCGCCGCCCCGGCTTCGGCCGTCTGATCCAGCCAGAACGAAAGACGAAAGACATGGCACGCATTCTCTCGATCCTCGTCGGGCTGTTCTTCACGGTCGCGCTGGCGTGGTCGTTCGGCAAGGGCGCCTACACGCAGATCACCGAACCGCCCGCAGCGACTGCCGAGCACGAGTTCCACCTGCACCCCAAGGAACTCCACCTCGCCAGCGACGGCCCCTTTGGCAAGTTCGACAAGCAGCAGCTGCAGCGCGGCTTCCAGATCTACAAGGAAGTCTGCTCGGCCTGCCACTCGCTCAGCCACGTCGCCTTCCGCGACCTGGCGGCGCTGGGCTATTCCGAAGGCCAGGTGAAGGCCATCGCGGCGGGCTTCCAGGTCCCCGGCGTGGACCCCACCACCGGCGAGGCGAACACCCGTCCGGGCCTGCCGACCGACTACTTCCCCAAGCCCTTCGCCAACGACACGGCCGCGCGCGCAGCGAACAACAACGCGATCCCGCCGGACCTTTCGCTGATGACCAAGGCGCGCCACGAAGGCGGCCCCTACGTCTACTCGCTGCTGACCGGCTTCCAGGCCCAGCCCGCCGCGCTGCTGAAGGAGTTCCCGGACGCCAAGACGCCTGACGGCCTGCACTACAACCCGTACTTCGCGAACCTCAACCTCGCGATGGCGCCGCCGCTGACTGCCGACGGTCAGGTGGAATCCAGCCCGGGCAACCCGAAGCCGACGGTCGACCAGATGGCGAAGGACGTCTCGGCCTTCCTCGTCTGGACCGCCGAACCGAAGCTGGAGAAGCGCAACCAGACCGGCCTTGCCGTGGTGCTCTTCCTGATCTTCGCGACGGTGCTGGGTTATATGTCCTACCGCAACATCTGGGCGGGCAAGAAGCACTGAGCCCACCCATTTCGTCATTGCGAGGGGTGTAAGCCCCGCGGCAATCCAGCGCAGGGCAAACGGCTCTGGATTGCTTCGCTTCGCTTGCAATGACGAAGGGTTTTGGCGATGCCCTACTTGCTGCTAAGGGCTCCGGCGCCCCGCCATCCACGGTGATGGCGGGGCGCTTTGCTTATGAGCTGCCGGAGATGCAAAAGTGACCGTCGAAGACCTCCGCCAGCTGGTGCGCACGATCCCCGACTTCCCCAAGCCCGGAATCCTGTTCCGCGACGTCACCACCCTGATCGGCCACGGCCCCGGCTTCGCAGCGGCGGTGGGGCACATGGCGGACCGTGCCGAAGCGGCGGGCGCCGAGGTGATCGCCGGGATCGAGGCGCGCGGCTTCGTGTTCGGCGCGGCGATGGCGGCGCGCATGGGCCTGCCCTTCGTGCCGGTGCGCAAGCCGGGCAAGCTGCCGGTCCCGGTCCTCGCGATCGACTATGCGCTGGAATACGGCACAGACACGCTGGAGGTCGATCCGGGCGCGGTGCCGGACGGCGCCCGCGTGGTGGTGATCGATGATCTCATCGCCACCGGCGGCACGGCGCTGGCGGCGGTGGAACTGCTACGCCGGGCAGGGGGTGAGGTGGTGCATTCGCTCTTCGCCATCGACCTGCCTGACCTCGGCGGCGCGCAGCGGCTGCGCGATGCAGGCGTTCCGGCCGAGGCGCTGATGGCCTTCGAGGGGCATTGAGGCGCTAAGGGAAAAAGCCCACCTCTGCCCCCTCCCGCAAGCGGGAGGGGAATGAGAGGTCGGGTTTCCCCTTCCCGCAAGCGGGAGGGGCAGCGAGACTTAGTCCGCAGGACTTAGTCGCAGCGGGGTGGGAGGGTGGACCTGCCGCTCACGCCGCCACCGTCTCCTTGGCCTTCTTCCCACCCTTCTTCGCCCCGCCTTCCGGCTCCTCCAGCAGTGTTTGCACCGCCTTCGAGGTGACGACCGTGCCCAGTTCGGTCAGCGCGAAGAAGTTCGCCTCGATGTCGGCCAGATCGTAGAGGTAGTTCACCATGACCCCGTGCGCCTGCTTCTGCCCATTGGCGGAGAGGTCCGCATTGGCATGCACCGCCTCAAGCCGCGCGCCGTTGCCGAGGTGGAATCGCGCCACCGGATCGAGCGGCTGCCCGCCCTTCTTCGCCTCGACCAGGTAGCGCGCTGCCAGCCTGCGCAATTCCTGCGCGCCGGGGACCGGAGCATCGGCGTCCTGCTCCTTCGCCAACCACTTGGCAAAGCCCGGCACCGGTGAAAGCGTGGCGAACGTCTTGAGGTGCGGCAGTTCTTCCTTGAGCAGCCCGACCACGCGCTTGATCAGGTGGTTGCCGAAGGGGATACCCTTCAGCCCGACCTGGCAGTTGCTGATCGAATAGAAGATCGCGCAGTTGGCCTCGCGCGGGACGATCGTCTCACGCTCCTCGGAGATGATCTCGTGGATGGAGCCGGGAATCTGCTGCGTCAGCGCGACTTCGACGAAGATCAGCGGATCGTCCTGCATCTGCGGGTGGAAGAAGCCGTAGCAGCGCCGGTCGACCGGCTCGACCCGGCGGCGAAGGTCGTCCCAGCCCTGGATCTGGTGGACCGCCTCGTAGCGGATGATGCGCTCCAGCAGCTGCGCGGAGCTGTCCCAGCCGATCCGCCGCAGTTCGAGGAAGCCGGCATTGAACCAGGCCGTGAAGGCGTTCTCCAGATCACGGTCGAGCGCGGCCAGGCCTGAGGTGGAGGCCGAGCGCGGCACCGCCAGCAAATCTTCGCGCAAGTCGATCAGGCGCTGGGTGCCCTGCGGCGCCAGGTTGAGCTGGTTGATCAGCCGCCGGCTGGGCGACTTGCTGGCGACGTTGAGAGCGAGGGCGGAAGCCTCGTCCCGCTTGTCGTTCCATCTGGCGATGGCCTGGTCGATGGCCTTGGCGTCGGCCGGGTGGAGGTCGTGCACCTTGCCGAGAAACTCCTGCCGCGCGGCAAGGTCGCTCGCTTCGTAGAGATCGAAGAACGCCGAGGCGAGCGCCGGTCCCGAAGCCCGCCCGCGCAGCGAAAGCAGGGCGTCGGCAAGGTCGAGCAGGCTCTCCCCGCTCGCGGGCCGGGGGCGACGCCGATGCCGCGCAGCAGCTTGCCCAGCCCGGAATTCATCAGCAGATCGAGCGGGTTGCGCCGCCGCGCGGAAGCGGTTTCGGCGGGAGTGCGCGTCCGGGGCGTGTTCATCAGGACCTCGTTCTCGTCAGCTGCTTTGGGACGTCAGGCTATCATCGCTGCACCTGCGAGAGAATACGTCGAAGCCGGGATGCGCGACGTTCGGGGCAGGAAGAATGGTCCGGATCGGCAGTTTTCCGTGCCTCTGGCCACAGAAGCCGCCGGGGCGATCCTCGGATGTGCGCCTGTCATGTTGCAAGAATGCAAGAGAGGCGTTGACGTCGATGCCCCGACCGTGGCAAGCGCCTCCCACGACGCGGCCCGGGATACCACGGGGCTCGCGGTACGGCGCGATGAGCGGGTATAGCTTAGTGGTAAAGCTCCAGCCTTCCAAGCTGGCTATGCGGGTTCGATTCCCGCTACCCGCTCCAGCCACCCTTCCAAAATAGCCTGAAAATGCTATGAAACCCGCAGAAAACCAAGACTTTTGTGTCTTGGTTCGTCCGGGTATGACCACCTAAATCCACCCCCATCCGCCCCATATAGGGGCCAAACGGGGGCATGGCATTTTCCGGGCGATTAGCGTGGCCCCCAAGCGGGGGCCACGCCGCGGAAAAGGCAACGAATCATGGCACTTACCGATGTCGCTATCCGAAACGCCAAGCCACGGGCCAAGCCATACAAGATGGGAGATGCTCTGGGCCTGTTCCTTCTCGTCCAGCCGACCGGGGGCATCTTTTGCACCGTTTGGCCCGCGCTGGCGCAAGCTCCGATGGAAGGGATGACGGTGGCGGTCGTAATTAGGTAACTGCACCGTGCTGGCGGCAGAGTCGCGCCAGCGACTGGAGAATGTTGATGGCTGCCGAGAATTTGAGCCCTGAGCACGAACGGAACGCTGCGATCTATGTCGCTGTGATCGATGGGGCGACCTTCGGCCAGCTTGCCGGACGGTATGGCATCAGCAAAGTCCGGGTGCAGAAGGCCTACGCTCGCGAGCGCACGAACGCTTGGGAAGCGCGCAAGCGTGGTGAGACCAGCTACCTTGATCGGCCCATACCGGCGGACGTTTGAGGCATGCGGCATTAAAGGCACGGATCCGACGGCGCTCCTCGCCGAAGAGCGGACGGCAGAATTGCTGTCACAGCACTGGGTATTTTTCGACCGGGCTCCATGAGTACCCGCACGCCATCTCATCCGCGATCGAGCCAGTCGTTCCCTTTCTCCGGATATGCGTCGAGCGGCCGGGCGCGGGCCGGATCAGGACGTCTGCCGGGCACCTCGTCCGCCTCGTAGACACCCTGCTGGTCGATCTGGGGAAGCCCCATCTCCCAGAAGGTCAACGTCCGGAGAGGAGAAGGAGTATCGAGGGCGATCGCCGCAACCGGTTGATAGTTAGGTGAGTCCGCGCGCGGGTAACATTGCGCCCATGCTCCCCGGGTGCTCTGCCGTTCGTCCCCTTCCGGCGCCGCCAATCCGGGCAGAGCGGTATCGACCGTGACCGGCTCGTCGCTCTTCGCCAGCGCGACAGCTTCCGCCTGCGTCGCCACCGACGGGGGCGATCCTCGCAACGGCATGCCCGCCGTCTCCTTCACCGTCAGCATCGTCAGCAGCCCGATCGTCGCCGCGCCCATCAGGTAATAGGCGGGCACCAGCGGATCGCCGGTCTTCTCCACCAGCCACGCGGTCAGCAGTGGCGTGGTGCCGCCGAACAGCGAGACCGAGACGTTGAACGCGATCGACAGCGCACTGTAGCGCACCGGCGTGTAGAACAGCGCGGGCAGCGTCGAGGGCATCGAACTGGTGAAGCACACCAGCGTCACCCCCAGCAGCATCAGGCCGAGGAAGATCAGCCAGTCATTGCCGGTGCCGATCAGCAGCATGCACGGGATCGACAGCACGATCAGCGCGGCGCAGGCGCCGATGATCATAGGGCGGCGCCCCAGACGGTCGCTGAACCGGCCGCCGAGCACGTTGAGCGGCATCATCACCACCATCACGAGAATGATGAGCAGCAGACCCTTGCTTGTCGCATAGCCCATCGTCACGCTGAGATAATTGGGCATGTACGTCAGCAGCATGTAGTCGGTGACGTTGAACACCAGCACCAGCCCCACGCATTTCAGCAGCTGCGCGCGGTGGCGGCGGAACAGGTCGCCCAGCTTCGGGCGGTCGACCTCGCGCTTGTCGACGTCCTCGGCATAGGCCTGGAAGGCGGGTGTCTCCTCCAGCTTCAGGCGCATGTAGAGGCCCAGCAGGCCCAGCGGCCCGGCGACGAGAAACGGAATTCGCCAGCCCCACGCCAGCATGTCGGCGGGGGTCAGCGTCATCTGCAGTGCGGTGACGGTGCCCGCGCCCGCGATATAGCCGCCCAGCGTGCCGAATTCGAGCCAGCTGCCCATCTGCCCGCGCCGCCGGTCGGTGGAATATTCGGCGATGAAGGTCGCCGCGCCGCCATATTCGCCGCCAGTGGAGAAGCCCTGCAGCAGCCGCGCCGCCAAGAGCAGCAGCGGCGCCGCGATGCCGATCTGCGCATAGGAGGGGATCAGCCCTATCGCGAAGGTGCCCGCCGCCATCAGGATCATCGTCAGCGCCAGGATCTTGTGACGCCCATAGCGGTCCCCCAGCGGACCGAACACCAGCCCGCCGAGCGGCCGCACCAGAAACGCCGCCGTGAAAGTCGCGAACGTGGCGATCAACTGCACGCTGGCGCTGCCGGTGGGGAAGAAGACGTGGCCCAGCGTGATGGCGATGTAGCCGTAGACGCCGAAGTCGAACCACTCCATCGCATTGCCGAGCGCGGCGGCGCCGACAGCGCGGTTGAGGGTGGATCGGTCGACGACGGTGACGTCGTCCACGGTCAGTTCGCTGCTGCGCTTGAACCAGCCGTATTGGGCGCTGAGCGCCTGGCTAGCGGACATGTTTTTCTCCGGTTTCCGCCGAAAGCGAGCGCGGATAAGGCGCGCGGGTGCACATGACGGATGCGGCCGACGAACGGCCATGGATCTGAAGCGACGCCGAAAACGGCATCAAGCGGGTCCGGCGGTCCCTAGAGAGGAATCGCGGGAGGGGAAACGGATGGACGAGCTGTGCGCCCACCGGGGTGAAGCGAGGGTTTTGAGCCGTTTCAACGGCAGAACGCCGCGATGGTTCCCCCGTGCGGCGGCGGTGCCGTTCACGTGTTTCGCTGCCGTCTGCCGAATTACGATGGAAACCCCGGGGCTGCCGGGCCACAAGCTGCGCTTATGAAGACATCCCTGACATTCGTTGCCGGACTCGCGCTTGTCGCCGCTCTTTCCACCCCGCCTTCGCGCAGGAGGGGATCGAGGCGCTGATCGGGCAGGTTGCCCCTGATGCGCAGGGTGGCGCGCAAGTGGACGTGCGCCTGCTCAATACCGGCATCGCCGCCGCAACCGCCACCCTGCCTGAAACCGTCGAGGCGCGTCTGGCTCACGCGGGCGCCTTCGGGACCGGCCGTACTGTCATCCTGCACCGCGACCCGGATGACCCTGCCGTGCGCGCGATCGCCCCGGGCAGCTTCGCGAGCGTGCGCTACAGCCTTGCCGCCGATGGGTTCGAGAACGGTGCGCTGCTGTCAGTGCCCGCGTGGGGCGGCCAGTCGGTGACGCTGGCGGCGGCGCCGAACGTCGCGGCACCCGATAGCGCTCCGCAGGTTGCCGCCACGACGGGTGCGCCAACGCCGCCGGTCCCGGCCACCCCGCCGCCGAGCGACCGCACCGTAGGCAACGCCTTCCTCGCCAACCTGAGCGCCAACGAGCCGATCTACGCCGTCTACGGCCCCGGCACCGACGACGAGGCGCGCATCCAGCTCAGCTTCCGCTACCAGCTGTTCGGCAGCCGTGCGCGCGAAGGCGGCAAGTCGCTCGGCGACGGGCTCTATTTCGCCTATACCCAGCGCATGTTCTGGGATCTGGGCGCAAAATCCTCGCCGTTCCGCAACATAGATTTCCAGCCAGAGGTGTTTTACGTCACCCCGCCCAAGGCGCTGTCGGACGCCGCCACGGTCAGCGCGCAAATCGGCATGCGCCACGAATCGAACGGGCGCGACGGCGATTTCTCGCGCAGCCTCAACACCGTCTACATCGCGCCGATGGCCGCCTTCTCACTCGGCGGCGACCTGCGCCTGACGGTGGCACCGCGCGCGTGGTTCTACGCGGGCGACCTGTCGGACAACCCGGACGTGCGCCGCTATCGCGGCAACACCGGCCTGTTCTTCGAGATCGGGCAAGAGAACGGCATGCGCCTCTCGTCCTCCAGCCGGTTCAACTTCGGCAGCGGCAAGGGCGCGATTTCGGCGGACATGTCGTATCCGCTGCGACGATTGTTGGGCGGCGGTCCGGACTTCTACCTCTTCGCGCAGAGCTTCACCGGCTATGGCGAGAACCTGCTCGACTACAACAAGCGCGTCAGCCGCCTGCGCCTCGGCGTGGCGTTGGTGCGGTGACCCGCCGGGACGGTGTCGTTCCCGCGGCATTATCCACCCCAGTATTCACGAGCGTGCAAAGCCAGGTTTACGATCCGGAATTATAATCCGTTCGAAAGGATAGAACTTGGGCGGTAGAACGTCCGAAATATGTCGCGATTGATTTTCTCCAATCTCTAGCGGCTCGATTTGGGACTTTCGCGACTGTTGCTTCTGAGCTCACGAATCAAGAGACCAGGCACTCTCAGTGTTCCGATTGCTAACCATCCTTTGGCGTCAGCCGCCCTTGTTTCGGTTGTTCACGAATAAACTCGCTCTCCTCCAAGCGGTCGTTCTTACGTGATTTCGGATAATGGCGGTTGTAACGGGTGGCTACCGCCCAATGGGCCTGAAAATCGCCCAAAGCGTTCTTGACCCGCGCGCGACACATCCCACAAACAGCTCTGATGGATCATGATTTCGCCAACTTATCCCAGTCTCAGTTCGAGGATCTTTGCCGCGATCTGATCGGTGCTGAACTTGGGGTTCGGTTCGACGCCTTCCCTGAGGGGCCTGACGACGGCATGGACGGGTCGGTCTCTACCTCCGATGACGATCGCTAACGCAGCCTTGGAGCCTTACGCCGAAACGCGATGTAGGATTCTATATTGAGTACCGGATTGGTTACTTTAATCGCATCGCGCTCCGCTTCCGCGCCTAACAAGAAAGACACGATCATAACTTCGCTTTGCAGAAGGTTCAGCAGTTCGTTTAAAGGCTGATCGTCAGAATTTTTGAGCCGCAATGAATTATCGCCATTCCTTCCATGCCGGCAATAGCGCCGATGTCGTCAAACACAGCCTCCTCATCGCCTTGGTGCGGGCCTTGCAGCAGAAGCCGGGCGCGCTGACTCTGATCGATACCCATGCCGGTTGCGGGCTGTACGATCTTGGCGGTGACGAAGCTCAACGCACCGGCGAGGCCGCGCACGGCGTTCTGCAGGCCTTTGCGGACCCGAACCCCTTGCTGGACGACTATCGTGCCGCCGTGCAGGCGGTAAATGTGGGGAGAACCCCAGCTTTACCCCGGCTCGCCTCAGTTTCTGACGCAGCTTTTGCGCGAGCAGGATTTACTGATCCTCAACGAAAAACACCCGGAAGACGCTGACACCCTGCGCGGCGTGATGCGGGGCACCGGTGCGGCCGTGCATCAACGCGACGCTTACGAACTGTGGCTGGCTATGGTGCCGCCCCGCACCGCGCGCGGGGTGGTGGTGGTCGACCCGCCCTATGAGCAGACGGACGAACGCGCACGCATCGCCACCACCCTCTCCGCCGCTCACCGCAAATGGGCGCATGGCGTGACGGTGATCTGGTATCCGCTGAAAGACGGCGCCACGCACCAGCGATGGAAGGCGCAGTTGCGCAAGCTCGGCATCCCGAAATTGCTGGTGGTGGAGCATTGGCTCTACGATAGCGAGCAGCCCGGCATCTATAACGGCGCGGGCCTCTTCATCGTCAATCCGCCCTACGCGTTCACGCAAACACTGGCTCCACTGCTGGAAGCTTTGCGCGCGGCGTTAGCCCCCGAAGGACACAAGGGCGAGATTATATGCGATTGGTTGGGCGGCTGAAATGCCCCTATCCTTCCCTTCTTTCGGAGGGGGAAGGGCCGGGCGCTGAAGGACGCCGCCTGCACAGGCAATCAGCCTGCGTTCGCCGTATGCCTAAAGGAAATGGGCGCGTATCAGGCGACGATCATGAGGGAAGGGTGGAGTGTAGCTGCCGGTATGCTAGAGGCATGTCATGCTTCACAAACATGGCCGTGGCGGCACCGTCGAAATCGATGGGTTCAAATATGACTGGGAACTCCTCACCGACCCTCAATTATCTTCTTCCGATGGCTGGAAGGGCATGACGGTGTCCCTGCGTCAGCACGACATGCCACGTGAAGCAGTGCTGGAATTTCCGGCGCCAAAGCGCCTGTTGAAAGGATTGCCGAAAGGGCGATTGCATATCAACGACACGATTGCTTCACGCGGCGTGCGAGCAGCATTGTCGGCAGGATGGGATCCGACGTCGCGAGGCAAACCTATTGTATTTATGGTCGATGCCAACGGCGACTAAGCGGACGCAAATCGTGGACGCGCACACCGCAGATGTAAACTTAGTCGGACAAGATAGTGCCATTCCTACTTCGTGACCGACAAAGCAGACGGGCTGCACCTGGGGAATGGAAATCGGCGATTGAGCGACCAACCAGGGTCGGAACGGATCTTCGCATTGAGTAGAATCGCAGCACGACCACGCCCTGCCCTGCCGAACGGCGGGGCAGGGCAGGGCGTTTGATCAGAATGTGAAGCGTGCGCCGATCTTGAACGTGCGCGGCTCGATCACGCGGCTGAGACGCCCCTCCACCGGGCCATGGGTGTCGAACGCCGGGATGTAGGATCTCGTAGTAGTACGCGATGTCCTTGTCGTGGCTGTCGAAGATATTCAGCACCTCACCGTAGATCTCGATCTTGCGGCCCTTCCATGCGGCGCGGGCGTTGACGATCGTGCTGCCCTTGTCGCGCACCGAATTGTCCTCGATCAGCGGGTAGGGCCCCAGATGTCGGACGCGCACGCTCGCCTCCCATGAGTCGAGCACGATCGCCGCGCCGGCAGAGACCGCGTTCTCGACCGCGTTGGGAATGCGATCGCCATTGTCGTAGCGCGAGTGACTGGCGACATAGCTGCCGTCGAGTGCCAGCCACGGCAGCGGCCGCCAGAACCCGACTACCTCGTAGCCATGACGCTTGCTGGCGCCAGTCGGCTCCACCGCGTTGGAATCGCCGACGAAGCGCAGTTCGCTGCCCACGTCGAGCCACCAGTACGTGGCCGTCAGCGAGACGGTGCCCAGTTGCAGGCGCCCGCCCAATTCCTTGCCGGTGCCGCGCACGAGCACGGGCACGGGGATTCCACGTTTATCGCGCCGCGCACGTCGTTGGAGTGGAAACCGCGTCCCCAGTTGGCGTAGACCTCGAACTGAGGGACGATCTCGTAGGCTGCAGATACCTTGGGTGATATGATGGAATCATGCCCACTGCCGGTTCCCAGATCGGCCGCCACGGCATCTCGCGCGCGAACCGTGTAGCGGTAGTAATCTGCCCGCATGCCGCCGGTCAGCCTGAGGCCACGCGCCGGCTTCCAGGTCGCTTCACCGTAGAGCGCGCCGGACAGTTCCTCGACGTGGTATCGTCCCAGTGAGGACAGGAAGGCGCGGGTGTCTGCGCGATTTACCCCGACATTGCCGATGTGATCGTAGCGGTTTTCGGTTCCCACGCTCAATTGCAGCGTCGAGTCCACATCCCACTGCTTGCGCGCGGTGAGGCCCACGATCCAGCGCTTGTCGAACTGGTCGATCTGCGCACTGGTGCCATCGGGATCGGCGTACGTCGGGTTCGAATACATGTTCCAGTTGTAGTACTGGGCATAGACATTCGCGTTCCAGCTCGGCTGCCGCATCGCGATGTTGCCAACCCAGCGTGTGGTGCGGCCGCGCGCCGAAGGATCGGGCGAGCAGAACTCGTCAGGACACAGCGCGCTGCCGATGATCCGCTCCGGGATCTGCTCGGTCGGCCGCCAGGTGGCGTGGTAGGCATGGAGCGAAGCTTCGAGGGTGCCTCCGCCGGTGGGCGCGGTGTACTTCGCGAAGCCGGAGTAATGCCGAAGGTGTTCTGCCTCCTGCCAGGGCCCGTCATAGCGCTTCGCCTGCCCCACCAGCGTCAGGCTGCCACCCGCCACATCCTTGACGGTTCCACCGGCGGCCAGGCGCCCCGACATGTAGGATCCCCCTTCGACCGAGATCCACGGGCGGTCGAACCCATCGATAGTGGTCATGGAGGCCGCGCCCGCCAGTGCGAAGTCGCCGCCATCGGCGCGGTACGGTCCCTTGCGAAAATCCTCTCGGGCGACGACCTCGGGGATCAGACCGTTGAGATCGAGATAACCCTGACCGTGACCATGGCTACGCAGGTTCATCTGCACGCCGTCGATGTAGGTCGTGAAGTCGGTGCCGTGATCAAGGTTGAAGCCGCGCAGGAAGTACTGGTTAGCCTTGCCGCTGCCCGAATGCTGCGCCGCCACCATGCCGGGCACCGCCTCGAGCAGTTCGGCGACCCGCAGCAGCGGACGGACCAGCAGGTCGGATCCGCCGACGCTACCTTCGCTGGCGGCATGAGCGGTGCCGATCTTGGCCTCGCCGCGTCCGAACACCACGATCTCACTGGAGCCGCCGGGTGCGATGTCGGCGGGGACCTCTTTGGCTTGCGCTGGCACCGTCGCCAGTACCATTGCGCTGCCAGTCGCGATCCCTGTCGCGATGCGCACCAGCGCAACGGTTGTCATCAAATTCATCGTCATTCCCCCCGGGCGCCTGCGACTGGGTGGGAGACGTGCCGCCATAAAGACGGTCGGCACGCGCCTGCGGCCGGACGCCGCGGGCGACCGTCTGCGCGAACCGATGCGGCCTCCACCGCTGGTTCGTCGCTCGAACGGAATGATTCCGGGCCCTGGCCACCCCCTGGACCACGGCATGAGCGACCAGACGCAGGCAGGTCTCCTGGCTCACGGGTCAACGCAGCGATGCACGGCCTTCCCAGGCCTCGCATGTTGCAGCGTCCGGCCCAGTGACTGGCGGCAGGACCCTTCGCCCCGCCGCGCATATGCATCGCGCTCACCGCTTACAGTTGCAGGGACAGCCTCGGATTCGAGGGGCAAAAACCCCTCTCACCGCGTTCCCTTTTAAGCCTCTTTCGAAGCACCGGCGCGATCTCGTCCGCGCCGATGAGGGCGCAGGCACAGCGCGCTATCCCAACCCTTCCCAAGACACAAGAGTGTCTGATTGGTCGCAGAATGTTTTTGGAAATATCGCGCGGCGCCGCAGCGGAAAGATTGCGGATATAAAGAAAGCAGACAAGCCGGAGTAGACGTAGGCAATCCGAGTCTGAGTGTCAGCTAAGGATCGACGGCAGTAGCGATTGACAGGCACCTTATGAGCACTGCCCAGCCGGGTATTGGTAATTATAAGTAACTGTCAATATGGGGGCTGTACCATTCGTCGATCGTAAGGCTGCGCCAAAACTCTGTCGATATCCCGATTTTTTAAAGGATTTCATGCCTATCGACACGATCAGTTCTAACACCTCGCCTTTGCTATCCTCGGGCAGTTTAAGAATCCTCGTCGCGATGGCTAAGGTGTCCGTCGCGGCGAGGAAAGCTTGCTTCCGAACTGATGGTTTCCAGATCCCGGCCGTCAACGTGTATTTTTACGCAGCGAGACTTCGTCGAGCGCTTCGCCGGTGGCAGTGTAGGCGCGGTAGGTCAGGTGATCCGGAGTCACATCGATAACTTGATAGGCCTGCGTGCGTGACGCCGACTTGCGCGCCCAGGTCAAGCTGCCGACATCGTACATTTTGGGACCGGCCACCGACACCGCATACGTTGAGCCGGCATCGTCGGTGGTCGGGCCATCTGGGCCGATTGCGCCGCGTGCATAGCCATGGTCGTGGCCCTGCAGCACCAGATCGACCTTGTACTTGTCGATCAGCGGTTTCAGTGCCGCGCGCACTTTCGGGTTGTCGCGGCCCGGTTCGCTGGAGAACAGCGGGAAGTGCAGGAACATCACCGTCCAATGGCTGGGGTTGTGCGCCAGAAGGCCATCGAGCCACTTGATGATGGATTTCCTCGCCTTCTCATCGCGGTCGACCTGCATGGAATCGATCGAGATCAGGCGCAGGCCCTGATAGTCGGTGTACCAGCTGGTTTCGCGGCTGGCGGGAACGTCGGCCGGGCCGTCTTCGGGCAGGGTGAACTGGCGGCGCCACTGGCCGTTGATCGAGGAGCCGGCGCGGGCGGTCTCGTCCTTGACGTATTCGTGATTGCCCGGCGTCGGCATCTGCGGGGTCTGGGCATAGAGGAAGCCGCCGGCCGTGAACCATTCGCCCCATTCGGCGTCGCTGTCGTGGCGGTTGATGAGATCGCCCGCATGGATCGTGAACGCCGCGTCGCCCGCCTGCCGGAAGGCCATGCGCAGCGTGCGCGAGGCTTCGGACAGGATCTGGTTCTGCATGTCGCCCATGTAGATGAAGCGGAACGGCTTCGCCTCGCGCGAGGCGGTGCGGAACTGCAGCCATTCGGACCAGTGCGTGCCGTCGCCCACGCGGTAGGCGTAGACGGTATCGGCCTGCAGGCCCTTCAGCACCGCCGAGTGATAGGCGGCACGGAAGGCGGGGTCCTCGCGCACGGGCAGGACGGCGTCGTCGGTCGTCGCGGCGAGGGTCATCGGGGATTTCACGAAGTCCGGGCTGCTGGTCGCCACCGCATATTGCACCTGCCCGGCAGAGCCCGGCGCCGAGCGCCAGGTCACCGCCATCTCGCTCGCCGGGTCGGCGGTGAGATTGAGCACGATGCGCTCGGGGTTCACCGTCGCCGGGGCGAGGATCACCGCAGGGGGCGCGGCGGGAACGGCATCAGCCGCCCCCGCCGCGCTGAGGGGAAACGCGCTCAGCAACAGCGCGCTGGCAAGGGTTCGGGTCGCAGTCATCCTTGTTCCCCTCAGAAGATCATGTTGAAGCCGAGCGTCATGCTGCGGCCGTTCTTGACATAGGCGCGGCTGGCGCCGGTGCCGGACGAGACGGTTTCCCAATATGTGTGGGAATCGAAGAGGTTGCGGACCTGGAACTGGATCGACGACTTCTTCATGAAGGTCTTGCGGAAGGTCAGGTCGACGAAGCTGTAGCCCTGTTCGTAGGGGTTGTTGCCGAAGTCGTTGATGCCGCCCATGAACTCCGACTGGTAGTTCCAGGCACCGTAGATTTCCCAGCCCTTGCGCTTCCAGAAGATCTGCAGGTTGGCGACCGTTTCGGGCGTTTCCATCAGCGGCAGGGTGTAGCCCTCGGGGTGCCACGAGAGGCCGGTTACCGCCTTCGAGCGCTGCAGCGTCAGGTTGCCGCCCACGCCCAGCGAGCTGAGGATGCCGGGCAGCCAGGGCAGCTGCTGCTGCACGCTGAACTCCACGCCGTAGACTTCGGCCCACTTGCCGTTGTTGGGCATCGAGATCGCCACGCCTGCAGGGTCGACGTTCTCGCCCAGCGTTCCGTCGCGGATGTTGCTGGAGGAGGAGCGGAACAGGAAGTTGGTGATGTGCTTGTAGTACAGCGCCACCGAATACGACCCGGTGTTCCCGGCGTAATGCTCCAGCGACATGTCGAGGTTGAGCGAGCGCATCGGCTTGAGGTTGGGGTTGCCCTGCTCGATCGCGAGCAGCACCCAGTCCGAGGTGGAGTTCTCCTCGCCGTCGCCATCGGGGTCGGTATCGTAGCTGTATTCGCGGGCAGAGCTCATGCGGGCGATGTCGGGCCGGGCGAAACTGGTCCACACCGCGCCGCGCAGGCGGGTCTTGCGGTCGAAGTCGTAGTTTACATGGATCGAGGGCAGCACGTTGGCGAAGCTGCTGGTGTCGGTCGTGAAGCGCGCGCCCTGCACCTCGTCCATGGTGTAGGCATCGATCGTGTTGCGGGTGGCTTCCACGCGGACGCCGGCAATGATCTGCGCCTTGCCGATGCGCGCGGTCGCCATGGCGTAGCCGGAGATCACGCGTTCATTGAACCGGAAGCTGTCCTCGTTCGACAGGACTGCCTGGGACGGATCGGTCGCCACGCCTTCGAACATGGTGCTCTCGCCTTTTTCGGCGCGCTGCAGTTCGGCCAGCATCTTGGCGTTGTTCAGCGTCTGGCCGAGGCGGTAGACCCCGGTGTAGGCGCCTCCGAACAGGCTGGTCACGTCCGCGCCGTAGAACTGCGAGAAATCGGCCATGGTGCCGTCGGTCTCGAGGTTCAGGAAAGAGCCTTGGTAGGTATAGCGGCGCGAGTCGTAGAACTTGCCGCCCACCTTGACCGATTCCAGCCATCCGCTGTCCGGCTTCCACAGCACGTTGGTCTGCGCCTGCCACAGCCTTTCACTGCTGCCGCCGACTTCGCCTTCGAGGCTGCTGAAGGCATATTCGGACGGGTCCTGCACCGCTGCTAGACCCGCATCGTTGAGCAGCCACTTGGGGAAGCGCAGATCCTCGCTGCTGGAGAACAGCACGCCTTCGTTGCCCAGCCAGCCGTACTTGTCGCTGCGGAATTCCAGCGTGTAGCCGTCGTCGAGGTTATCTTCCGACTTGGCGTAAGACACGTCGTAGTCGATCGTCACGGTGCCTAGGCGCGAGACGCCGCCGAGGTTGGCCGAGGCCAGGCTGCCGCTCTCGTTGGTGGCTTCCCAGAAGCGGCGCAGGCGGAAGCCCTGCGGGTCCCAGGTGCCCGAGCCGCCGTTGAGGCTGTAGAACGACTTGGCCGACCGGTCCGCGTCGGTGATGATGCCGTCGCCGTCACGGTCGACGATCTGGTCGGTGGTGTAGCTGTAGATGCGGCCCAACTCGTCGTCGTAGCCGACCACGCTGTCGTCGGGCTGCGCCAGACTGGTGTCGTCGGTGTCCACCTGCGACAGCCGGGTCGAGTTCTTCGAGGTGTCGTTGCGGAAGTTCAGGCGGTTGAGGAATTCCTTCTTGCGGTACTTGTTGTACTGCCCTCGGAAGTGGAGGTCATGGTTGTCCGAGCGGTAATCGACGCTGGTGTTGCCGCCGAAGCGCTCCACGTCGGTCTCGCCGAAGCCCAGGTCCATGCCGCGCATCACGAAGCGGTTGGGGTCCCAGCCCAGCGTCTCGCTGTCGGAATACCAGGTGTCGGGTTGGTTGTCGCCGTCGACACCGTTCTGTTCGAACTGCGACTTGCGGCGGCTGTAGCTGCCCGAGACGAAGACGCCGAAGTTGTCGCTGAACTGGCGAGAGAACGCCCCGGATACCTGCGCGGACTTCTTGTGATCGAACTTGTCCAGCATGCCGCCTTCGGCCGAGAGGCGGAAGTAGGTGGGATCCTGATCGAACGCGGTCGGCGTCGAGATGTCCACCGAGCCGCCTAGCGCATCGCCGTCGCGGTCGGGGGTGAGCGTCTTGTAGACGGTGATCTGCTTGATCCCGTCGGGCGGCAGCACGCTCAGGCGCACGCCGCGAAAGAAGTTGTCGTCGCGCGATCCGGCGCCGCCCACGCGCACGCCGTTCATCGAGTAGTTGTTCAGTTCGGTGGACATGCCGCGCACGGTGATGCGATCGCCTTCGCCGGTGGCGGAATCGCGCACCGCGTTGACGCCGGGCATGCGGGACAGCGCTTCGGACACGTTGTTGGCGGGCAGCTTGCCCATGTCGTCGGCCATGATGGTGTCCGAGACGACGTCGGTCTTCCGCTTCACCTCAAGCGCCTTCTGCACCGCCTCGACATAGCCGGTGACGACGATCTCGCCGTTGGCCGGTTCTTCTTCGGCCATGTGCGCTTCCGCCGGGCGATAGGCCGGGGCGGGTGCAGCACTGCGCGGTGCAGGTTTAGCCAGCGCGGCGGCAGGCTGGACGCGCGCAGCCAGCGGTTTGACGATGATCGTGCCGCCGCGTCGCTGCGTATCGACATTGGCGCCGCCGATTAGCAGTTGGAGCGCGCCCTGCGCCGACATCGTGCCCGAAACGGCCTGGCTACGGCGACCGCGCAACGCGTCCGACGAAGCGGCGACGGGCACGCCGGTGATGCGCGAGAATTCCTGCAGCGCATGCGCGAGATCTTGCGCGGGGATCGCGAAAGCGTAGCGCCGCTCGGCTGCGGCAACGGGTGTCGTGCAGACGGTCGCCACGGCTATGGCCAGCGCCGATACGGCGGGCCGGTACGGAAGAAACATCGAAGAAATACCCCCAGCTGAACTTAGCGTTCAGGGCTCAGACGCGGCTGGCAGGCAAAACCCGACAAAATAATTTTCTTACAATTTCATGGCTTTACTGTGAATATTCGATGACAGTCATGGGCTAGGCTTTCTACCGCTCCAACAGATAGCTCCCATTTGTTTCCCGCCAGTGCAGATCGTGGATTGCCGCCACCGCGTCGAGCACGCCGCGAGCGTCGCCGGTCTGGAAGCGGCCGGTCACCAGCAATTCGCCGAGGGCTGGATCGGCCAGCGCCACAGCCTTGGGTGCCGTGCGGTTGAGGCGCTGCACCAGTTGTGCGACGGGTGTGTCGTTGGCTTCGTACCAACCGCTCGTCCAATCGGGTCGATCGCCTTCCACGTCCTTAAGGCTGCGCACCCGCTCGCCCGAGAGCTCCAGCCCGCTGCCTGCGGGCAGGCGCCATTCGCGTCCGGTGCCGGCCTCTACGCTTACCAGTCCGCGATAGACCTGGATGACGCGGGTGTCGGCATCGACCCGTTCGATGTCGAAAGCGGTGCCAAGCACCGATACGGCGGCGCGGCCGGTGTCGACTGTGAAATTGCGCATCCGCTCGTGCGCTACGTCGAAGAAGGCCTCGCCGCGTTCCAGCGCGACATGGCGGGACCAGGGCGTGATGCGCACGGCGATGCGCGTCTCGCCGTCCATCCGCACGGTTGAGCCGTCGGGCAGCGATACCGTGCGCATCTCGCCGTGACCTGTCGCAAAAATCCGGTCGGTCACCAGCAGGCGAGGGACGGCGATGCAGGCGACCAATAGCACGCACAGCGAGGCGACCGCCTGCACCGTGCGTCGCCGCATCAGGTGATGGCGGCTCCGCGGCGCATCACAAGCGTCCTCATCGTCGTTCGAGGCGGCAGGGCGCGTGGCGGGATCGTGAAGTGCGGCTGCCAGTCCGTCCGATTGCCACAGCGCGCTCATGCGGGCATAGCTTTCGACGTGCTGCGGGTCCTTGAGGATCCAGCGGTCGAAGTCGGCCGCAGCGGCGCTGTCGATCACGGGGCGGCTCAGGCGTTCGATCCACTGGATCGCCTGCATGTCGATCGCCTGCCGGTTCCTGATATGCATATCGTGCCCCATCAGTCCTGCCCAACCAGATCGATCCCGGCATGGTCGAGCGCACGGCGCAGGTCGATCATGCCGCGTGTAATGTGCTTCTCCACCGCCTTGGCGCTGATGCCCAGATCCTCGCCGATGGCGCGGCAGCTTTCCTGATGGAGCCGCCGCCGCATAAGTACCTCGCGCCGCAACTGCGGCATGCGTTTGAGGCAACGGTCGAAGATGTCGATAGCCCGGCGCGAATCTAGCACGCGATCCAGCGAAGGCTCATCGCTTCGCCAATCGTCATCGATCTCAGCCGACAGGCGGCTTTCGCGGCGATGCATGTCCATCAGCAGGTTGTCCGCGATGCGAAACGCCAGCGCGAATACACTCGCGATCTGCTGTTCACGAGTGAGTTGAACCAGCCTTGCTATAACCTCTTGGGCAATGTCGTCTGCAATGTCATGCCGCGCACCTCGTCCACGGATGTAGCGCTGCACGGCCACTTGGACAGCACACCAGTCAAAGTCTTGCTGCGCGATATCGTAAGGCGCGCCCCTGGTCGACGAAAGCACGCGCACCTCCAACCAAATCGGCCGCCCCGTAATGCCTCGATATGACAACTCAGAGGCACGTCGTCCGCGAAATCCAGGACCATCGAACACGATGAGGCCTAACAGGGGCAGTTGCGAGCAAAGCCTTGAGATTAGCGGACGGTCGCCCGCCAGAGATGAAAATCTTGCTTTTGAGCGACCGAGAAGGGTGTGCGCCGTGCAAAGGCGGCACTTTCTAGTGGGTGAGAGGCCCACCCGGCGATGCTCCAGCCGGAAGCAACCGGGGCAGGCGTGGAGGTGACGAAATGTCTGAAGCCCCGGATAACGGTCACGTAGGTGACCGTGCGAGCGTACAGGCCGCAACGTGAGTGAACGCTGAGCAATCCTCGAAAAGGACGATGTGCAGGCCGACCCGTTAACCCTTACGGGGAAGGTTGATATGGACGGGCGAGTTTGAGCGACGTTGAACCCGTCTGCTGCACCGGGGTAGTGGCGACAGCATGTACGCAAGGAAAGTGCACGCAACACGGGAAGCCCCATCGCGTGCCGGGTGATCGGCAACTGGACGCCCGCGAGGGAGGGAAGGGCGCAATGGGGTGGCGGAGAGGCCCGTAGTACCGAGGAAGCCGGGTAATGTCGGTGGAGGGAAGGAGCCTCAGTTCAAGATGAACGCAGCAAGTGGTGAGGGGCAGGAGATTGGGTAACCTATCAACTCCGATAAGCGTCCAGAAACTGCAGAAGGCGTTGCACGCGAAAGCGAAGGCAGAAGTCGGCTATCGGTTCTACGCGCTGTACGACAAGATTAGCCGCAATGACATTCTGGCTCATGCCTATGCCCAGTGTCGTTCCAACAGGGGCGCGCCGGGTGTGGATGGTCAGGACTTTGCGGGTATCGAGGACTACGGCGTCGAGCGATGGCTGGCGGAACTGGCGCTTGCGCTCAAAGAGGAGACGTACCGACCGGAACCGATCAGACGGGTCTACATACCAAAAGCCAACGGCAAACTCAGGCCGCTGGGCATTTCCACCGTGCGGGATCGGGTCTGCATGACGGCAGCGATGCTGGTGCTTGAACCGATCTTTGAAGCCGACCTCCCACCCGAGATCTACGCCTACCGAGCCGGGCGCAACGCCCAGCAGGCCGTGGTCGAGGTGGAGGAGCAACTGTTCTATGGCCGACCGGATGTCGTGGACGCCGACCTTGCCGACTACTTCGGCAGCATCCCCCACCTTGAGCTGATGAAATCGGTATCGCGCCGGATCGTTGATCCGCGCGTTCTGCATCTGATCAAATCCTGGCTGGAATGCGCTGTCGAAGAAACGGATGACAAGGGCAGGAAGACACGAACGACGCAGGCCCGCGATCAGCGGCGCGGCATCCCGCAAGGATCACCCATCTCACCACTGCTGGCAAATCTCTACATGCGCCGGTTCGTTTTGGGGTGGCGGAAGCTCGGTCTTGGGCAACGTCTAGGCGCGCGGCTCGTCACCTATGCTGATGATCTCGTGATCCTGTGTGCGAAGGGCAATGCGGAAGCTGCGCTAGATCACATGCGCAGGATCATGGAAAAGCTGAAGCTGACAGTGAATGAGGAAAAGACACGTATCTGTAAGGTGCCGGACGAGACGTTCGACTTTCTGGGATACACGTTTGGTCGGATGTACTCCGCGAAAACCGGCAAAGCCTACATGGGCCACCGGCCATCAAAGAAAAGCATCCAGCGCGTGATCGCTACGATCCACGAGCTGACAGACCGAGCGCGTACATGGCAGGATACCACATACCTTGTGGCCAAGATGAACCGGGTGCTGCGCGGATGGGCCAACTACTTCTCGGTTGGAACCACGAGCAGGGCATATCGGGCTATCGACAGTTACACAGTGGTGCGGTTGCGCCGGTGGCTGCGGGCCAAGCACAAGACCAGACGAAAGCGCGAGGGAGCCTATCACGACCCTGAGCTGTACGAGCGCTTCGGCCTCGTACGTCTGGCGAACTTGGCCGCAGCCCGCCGTGGGTGAAGGCGTGATATCTTGTCCGAGAGCCGGATGCGGGAGATCTGCACGTCCGGTTCGATGAGCAGGGAGTGGAAACGGATCGTCTGGCAAGCCCCACAGGCGCGCCGCACGACACCGCGCCACTTCCTGACTCTACCGACAGCGGGACGGCAACAACGCGCCCATCTTTGTCGTTCCGACATCCGATTTTGATCCAGAAAGTCGCCCTTGACCCTGTAGTTGCTACAGGGCTTATGAAGCCTTCCGTAACCGGCGGTTCATGCCGGAAAGGAACGGGGCGATATGAGTCTGATGTTTCGTGGCGGCGGGGCATATCCAACTGGCAGCGTGCTGGTCATTGCGATCGTGATTGCCAGCCCAGCCTACGCGCAGGCCGACGCCGATCATGCCGAAGACGCCGAGACCGAGATTGTGGTCCAGGCAACGCGCACGGGCCGCCGTGTTCAGGATGAGCCCATCCGCGTCGATGTGATCAATCGCGAGGAGATTGAGGAGAAACTCCTCATGCGGCCCGGCAACATCGCCATGCTCGTTAGCGAGACGCCAGGCGTTCGCGTCCAGACCACATCGCCTGCGCTGGGCGCAGCCAATGTCCGCATCCAGGGCCTCAAGGGCCGCTACACGCAGATACTGGCCGACGGATTGCCGCTCTACGGCGGGCAGACGCCTTCCATCGGCCTGCTGCAAATTCCGCCGACCGATCTTGGCCAGGTCGAGATCATCAAAGGCGCGGCATCGGCGCTCTACGGACCCTCGGCGCTTGGCGGCGTCATCAATCTGGTTTCACGCCGTCCAACCAGCGAACCACAGGGCGAACTCCTGCTCAACGCGACCAGCCGGGACGGGCAGGATGTGACGGGGTATGTCGCCGCACCGCTCAGCAGCGTGCTCAGCGCCTCGATCACGGCAGGCTACGATCGACAAAGTCGTCAGGATTTGAACGACGACGGCTGGGCCGACATGCCCGGTTACGAGCGCTTCACATTCCGGCCCCGGCTGTTTATCGACGCTGCCGATGGGACCAAGGCCTTGCTCACCTTCGGCGCGATGGCAGAGCAACGCGACGGCGGAACCATTTCAAGCGCGAAGGCTCCGGACGGATCGCCATTTGCTCAGACGCTGCGCAGCCGACGGTATGATCTAGGTCTCACGGCCGAGACGCCGCTGGAAGGCATCGGTACGCTGCATCTGCGGGCCTCCGGCGTCACCCAGTCCCATCGTCATGTCTTCGGCGACACGGTGGAAGATGATCGCCACCACACGGCATTTGCGGAGGCGTCGATCGGCAGCAAGGCGGGCACGACGACATGGCTGGCAGGCGCTGCGGTGCAGCTGGACGACTTCCGGTCCAAAGCATTCTCAGCCTTCGACTATAGCTACACCGTGCCCGCACTTTTCGTGCAGGGTGAGCAGGAATTGGCCGACAGGTTGACGCTGGCAGGCAGCCTGCGCTGGGATGCGCACAGTGACTATGGTTCGCATATCAGTCCGCGTGTGTCCGCGCTCTATCGGCCCGGTCCCTGGACTATCCGCGCTTCATTGGGCCGCGGCTTCTATGCGCCGACACCGTTTGTCGAAGAAACGGAGGCCAATGGCCTCGCGCGGCTGCAGCCCTATGGAAAGCTCAAGGCGGAGATCGCCGACAGTGGCTCGGTCGATTTCGGCTACGCCAACGGGCCGTTGGAAGCGAACCTCAGCCTGTTCGCTTCCAACATCGACCATGCCCAGCAATTGCAGGCGGTGGATGCCGAGCATGTCACGCTGGTCAACGCCGATAGCGTCACGCGGACGCGCGGCGCCGAAGTGCTGCTGCGCTATCGCTGGCGGGCATTGTCGCTGACCGGCAGCTACGTCCATGTCGCCGCGCGCGAACCGGATCCCAACGGACCCGGCCGCCGTTTGCTGCCATTGACGCCGCGAGACAGCGCGGGCTTCGTCGGCATGTGGGAGCAGGAAGGGCGCGGCCGCTTCGGGATCGAGGCCTACTATACCGGGCGTCAGTCGCTGGACGACAATCCGTATCGGACGCGCAGCAGGCCCTATGTCCAACTGGGCGCCATGGGCGAACTGATACTGGGCAAGATGAGCCTGTTCCTCAATGCCGAAAACCTGCTCGATGTGCGGCAGACGAAATACGATCCGCTGCTTCTGCCGCGCCGGGCGGCCACGGGTGCGTGGACGGTCGATGCCTGGGCACCGACCGATGGTTTCGTCCTTAACGGAGGGGTGCGGATTCGCTTCGGCGGAGAATAGGTGCTCCCCTTAGTTCATCCCGAGCCTGGCGGATGATCTGCCATCCGCCTGACAGCGCCAGTATGGCCATGATCGCCGCGACCGCGATGTCCGGCCAGCCCGTGCCGGTGCCGAACACGCCGAGGCCGGCAGCGACCACGGCGATATTGCCGATCGCGTCGTTGCGCGAGCAGATCCATACGGAGCGCCTGTTGGCGTCACCCTCCCGGTGGCGCCATAGCATCGTGGCACAGGCAAGGTTGGCGACGAGCGCGATCACGCCCACGATACCCATGGTCTCTGCGGCAGGAACGACGCCCTGCGCCGCCATCCAGATGCTGTTGCCAAGGACCCAGAGGCCAAACAGCAGGATCGACACACCTTTGGTCATCGCGGCCCGCGCTCGCCACGCCAGCGCCATGCCCGCGACGCCGAGGCTGATCGCATAATTGGCTGCGTCACCCAGGAAGTCGAGCGCATCGGCCTTGAGCGATGCGGACCCGGCAGTGACCCCGGCGACGATCTCCACGCCGAACATGAGCGCGTTGACGGCAAGCGCAATCCACAGCACGCGCCGCCACGCAGCGTCTCTCAGCTTTTCCGTATCGTTCTGTGATCCGCCGCAGCATCCGCCGGCCATATGCATCTCCTGTTTCGGTGATGACGGGCTATATAGGCCCTGTAGCGACTACAGGGTCAAGGGCATGGCATTCACGATTGGCGATATGGGCAAGGCGACGGCCACCAAGATCGAGACGATCCGATATTATGAGAAGATCGGCCTGCTACCCAAGCCAGCGCGGACGACGAGCAACTACCGGGACTATGGGCAGGCCGAACTTGGCCGCCTTTCCTTCATCCGCCGTGCCCGCGACCTTGGGTTTTCGCTCGATCAGGTTCGCGCGCTGCTGGGCATTTCGGGCGATCGCAGCGGCGATTGCGCCGGTATCGATCGGATCGCCAGGGAGCACCTGCTGGAAGTGGATCGCAAACTGGCCGACCTTACCGCCCTTCGCAAAGAGCTTAAGGCGGTGATCGATTCCTGCGATGGCGGCATCGTTGCTGACTGCCGCATCATCGAAGCACTTGGTCCTGTTCCTCCAGCCTGAGGTGCCCGAAGCGTTCAGTCGCTGTCGCCCAGCGCTGCATTGGCACGGGTGGCTGAAGGATCAACCTTTGTCCTCATAGACTTCCGCTCCGAATAACGGTCGACCAGCTGGATCGCGTGCGGGCGCGTCAGCACGGTGATCCGCACCAGTTCCTCCATCACGTCGACGATCCTGTCATAATAGCTGGATGGCTTCATGCGCCCCGTCTCGTCGAACTCCTTGTAGGCCATGGCGACCGACGACTGGTTGGGGATCGTGAACATGCGCATCCATCGCCCGAGAAGGCGCAGCGTGTTGACGGCATTGAACGACTGCGAACCACCGGACACCTGCATCACGGCGAGGGTGCGCCCCTGCGTGGGGCGCATGCCCTTCATCTCCAGTGGCAGATGGTCGATCTGCGTCTTCATGATGCCGCTGATCTGGCCGTGCCGCTCGGGGCTGCACCACACCTGTCCCTCTGACCACATCGACAGTTCGCGCAGTTCATGGACGGCAGGGTGGTCGTCTCCCGCCACCTGGTCAGGTAGCGGCAGGTCGGATGGATCGAAGATGCGCGTCTCTGCACCGAAGAACCGGAGCAGCCGCGCTGCCTCCTCGACCGCTAACCGCGAGAAGGATCGTTCCCGCAGCGAGCCGTAGAGCAGCAGGATACGTGGCGGGGGCCGGTCGTTACCAAGACCGAGCGCCGGACGCGCGATGGCATAGGCGGGATCGAGAGCCGGAAGATTGTCCGGGTCAGGCAGGGCGCGGACGCGGCTCATGCAGGTTCCTTCTGTAGTGATGCCGGGAAGATGATCCCGCTGGCAATATGGGCAGCGAGCCCGCCGATGATCTGCGCGGCGATGAAGGCTGGCACGCAGGACGGGGCGATCCCTGCGAAGCTATCGCTCAGCGATCGGGCGACGCTGACGGGCACGCTGTCCGGGCGCAGCCGTACCGTCCCTGCGATCGTCAGGATTAAACCGAAGGTGGCTACTGCCTCGCCTGCCCATTGGCCAAGACCGTAGCGCACTTTATCGGAAAGCTGGAGCACCGGCACATCGAACATAAGGTGCGCCAGCCACACGCCCATGATGCCGCCCGCTAGCTGGGCCGCGCCATAGGCCAGCGCCGCATCGGTACGGATCTGACCGCGAAGACGCATGACCAGTGTGACGACCGGGTTCATGTGGGCGCCCGACACCGGCCCGAGCATCGTGATCAGCACGAACAGGATCGCGCCGGTCGCCAGCGTGTTGCCCAACAGCGCGATGGCCTCGTTCCCGTCAGCGAGACGCTCCGCCATGATCCCCGAACCGACGACGTTCGCGAACAATAGTAGGCTGCCCAACGCCTCGGCAAGGATGGCGCGGTAGTTCACTGAGGGTGGATGCGATTGCCGGCCGCGTCTACGACCTGCTCGCCGCCCTCCTTGGCAAAGGCGCCGCGCTGCGCATCGGGCAGGATGTCCAGCACGGCTTCGGACGGGCGACACATTTTCACACCCAGCGGCGTCACCACCAGCGGCCGGTTGATGAGGATAGGGTGCTCCATCATCGCGTCGATAAGTGCCGTGTCGGACAGTGCCGGATCGGCGAGTCCGAGGTCGGCAAAGGGGGTGCCCTTCTCGCGCAGCAGGTCGCGGGGGTCATGCCGGCGCGGTCGATCATATCGACAAGTAATGCGCGGACCGGAGGCGTCTTCAAATACTCGACGATGTGAGGCTCGACACCGGAGTTCCGGATGAGGGCGAGCGTGTTGCGTGACGTCCCGCAAGTGGGGTTGTGGTAGATGATTATGTCGGTCACGGGGTGATCCTTCAGCAGCACGTGAGTTCGGCTAGCAGCGGCTCGCACAGATCGGCGCGACCACCGCAGCAGTCCTTTGCGAGAAACAGTATAAGACCGCGCAACGCGTCGATGCTGACACGCTGGATCTGCTGGCGTCCGCGCTTTTCGGGAACGACCAACCCGGCCTTCACCAGGACCGCCAAATGGGTGGAGAATGTGCTCTGGCTTAAACCGCTTGCTTCGACGAGTTGCCCAGTTGAAAGGCCGTCGGGCTCATGCTGGACTAGCAACCTGAAGGTCGACAAGCGGGTCGGGTGCGCGAGGGCGGTGAGGATCGAAAGGGCTGCGTCCGTTTGCATCTATCGGATTTATCCGATGCAATTCGGGCGGTCAACAACCCATCGGACAAATCCGATGATTTTATGGCAGCTATCTGCGTTTGCAGGTCGCTAAGCCGCTGTTGGTCAATCATGGACATCTAAAGTGGAATAGCCGACCCGGGCGTTTCCGCGCACAAAGAAATGGCTGTTGAATGACTGGCTCTGGCTCCCTCTCCCGTGAAGCCGCGTATATCCCCCGGTTTGTTTAGAAACCGTCGATCCACGACGGGATCGAGTTCAGGTCAGGCGGCGCTGAGTACCCTCGGCGTGGGCGCCGCGCGCATCATCAGGCGGTTGAAAACTCGGCGCTTGAGCGATTGCTGTTCGAGAACCTCGTTGTTGCGCTCCCATAGCGTGCCGTTCAGCGAAGGATCGCTCGACAGTGCGAGTTGCGCGCCCCAGCGGGCGGCGTCGGCGGGGTGGATGCCGTCGGGCAGGCCCATCGCGGTCCGCAGGGCGCCGGGGATCCAGTCGCTGATGACGATCTCCGGGAAGCGGCCCTCCAGATCCGCGACCAGCGCGCGGGTGAAGATTCGTGCCGCACCTTTGGATACGGAATAGGCGCTGCTTGCGGCGATCGGGGCGAGGTCGGCGAAGCTGGTGACGTTGACGATGCGGCCGCTGCCCCGGTTCACCATGTCCTCCAGCGCCAGGCGGCTGCAGGCGACCATGCCGCCCAGGTTTATCGCCATGGTCTGCATGAAGCTTTCGGGCGTCTCGTCGAGGAAGTCGCGGCGCGGGTAGGCGGCGGCGTTGTTGATGAGGATCGCGACCGGGCCGAGGCGGCGGATCGTGGCGAAGGCCGCGCGCAGGGCTTCGTAGTCCGACACGTCGCAGGCGATGGGGTGGAATGCCCCGGCGACCGGGCACAGCTTCGAGGTGGCCGACAGGTCGGTCTCGTCGCGGCCGAGACCGGCGACGGTGCAGCCGCGCGCGACGAGTTCCAGCGCCAGCGCGCGGCCCAAACCCTTGCCCGCGCCGGTGACCATCGCCAGCTTTGCGGCCCCGCTCATGACAGGACGCTCACGGCTAGAGGCTCATGGCGCGATGCCTTCGGAGCCGCCAAGATTGCGTCGCCGACCCTCAGCGCGTTGGCGGCGATCGTCAGGCTGGGATTGACGCCCATCGAGGTGGGCATGAACGAGGCATCGGCTACCCACAGGTTGCGGATGCCGTGGACGCGGCAGTCGGCATCGACGACGGATCTGGCGGGGTCTGTCCCCATGCGCAGGCTCCCACAGGGATGGCCGAAGTTCAGTTCCGGCTGGTAGGTCAGGAACAGCGTGCGCCGCAATCCCAGCGAAGTGCGGATCAGCTTGCGGAACCGCTTGCGGCGCTGGTGGAGTTCGGGGCTGAACCGGTAGTCGATCAGGATGCCGCCGGGACGCTCCGGGTCTGGCATGACGCGGTTCTCGGCGTAGGGCATGTCTTCCAGCAGGCCGACGAAGACCTTGGCCTGGCCCAGCGCCCGCGCGGCGACCTTGGCCGGTATGCGCGCCATCTGGCTGGCGCCGGGCAGGCGACGCAGTGGGCTGCGCTGGATCTTGCCCCGCAGGTAATTGAGGATCTCGCCCTCGCCCGCGTCGAGGCCCATCGCCTGCACCATGCCGAAGCGGTGCCCTTCGGCGTGATAGAGGTCGCGAAAGCCGATGGACTTGGCCGCTTCGGCATAGCCTTCGCCGCGC
This sequence comes from Novosphingobium sp. NFX11, assembly GCF_057376415.1. Lineage (NCBI taxonomy): Bacteria > Pseudomonadati > Pseudomonadota > Alphaproteobacteria > Sphingomonadales > Sphingomonadaceae > Novosphingobium > Novosphingobium sp. NFX11. The sequence goes on from NZ_CP080384.1 coordinate 3,295,497, forward strand.
CGGGGCCAGAGTGCGAACATCTCGTTGAGGTGGAACATCAGGTATCGTCCGACCTGCCCGTGGGCGTTGCCGCACCCTTCGGGCCACTCGGCGCAGCGCGAGGCCAGGAGGATACGCGGCGAGGAAAGGGCGCCGGCCGCAAGCACGACATGGTCGGCGGTGAATTCGAGCGTTTCTCCGTCCCGGCGGACGACGACATTGGTGATACGGGGGCCGTCACCCCGCAGCTCCGTGACTTCGCAGCGCTCGGCAACCGCGGCGCGGCCGGTCGCGAGGGCGGGCTCGACACCCGCCGATCGTCCGTCGAGCTTGCATGGGCGCGGGCACTTGCGGCCCAGGCACGACCCGCAGCCCTCTACCCCGCGCATGGCGCTGTGCAACTGGTAGGGGTGGAGGCCGGAGCGCCGCATGCCCTCCATGAGCCGGGCGTCGCCCTCGCACATCGCCGGGCCAGCGGAGAGGTTGGGCGTCGGGTGGTTGGCAAGCGGATCGGGCTGGCCCCGGACCTCGAACAGGGCCTGTGCCTGGTCGAACCAGGGAAGCATCGTGTCGAAGCCGACCGGCCATCCGTCTGTCGGGTGCGGACGCTCGGCGCTGTCGTCGAGGTCGTGTGCCTCGGGCCGTTCCAGCGTCGCGGCGTAGAACACCGAGGATCCGCCGACGGCGGCGCCGATCGCGGGATGGAAGCGACGTTCCTGCCCTTCGATGCGCGCACGCGCGGTATCGGGCCATGATCCGCGTATGAGCCGCGCTTCGGGGTCGTGGACGTCGTCGCCCGCCATGTGGTTCTGCTCGGTGCGGTAGCCGGAGCGACCCTTTTCGATGAACAGGACCGAGAGGCCGCGTTCTGCTAGGCGGCGGCCGATGGTGCCGCCGCCGATGCCGGTGCCGATGACGATGACGTCCCAGCGGCGGGAGGCAAGGTCGCCGGTCATCATGGCCGTGCCGCGGCTATGTTCGTGGCGCCGGAGCCCGACATGAAGGGGATGAACAGGTCGCGCAGGCGAACCGAGCCCTCGTAGGTCATGTGGTTGTTATCGAAGTAGAGCGAGGCGCCTTGCACCATGCCGCTGCAGCTGTCGCGGCAGAGCCTTGGCCACGGGTCGATCAGACGGACCTGCCGATCGGCGACGAGCTGGCCGATCGACACCTCCGCCAGCCGGTTGCGGTCGCGCAAGGCGGGCATCCGCACGCTGGCGAGCACCCGGGCCTGGTCTGGGGTCAGCCGCCCGTAAGCGAGGTCGCGGGCGACGCGGACGCTGTCGAACTGCGGCATTTCCGGCACCTGGCGCAGCAGGTAGACCTCATGGCCTTCGCCCTTAAGTTCCGCGACCGTGAGCTTCAGCGCGGCGCCGAACAGAGCCGATTGCGAGACGCCGCGCGGCAAGCCCGAGCCCGTCTCGGGGGAGAGGGTGATGAGGTTGTGGGCGTCGCGGCCGACCCCCTTGCCGTCGGCGTAGTAGGCCCATCGTCCGACCAGCAGCAGGCGGCGAATGCTCGGATATTGCCGGATCGCCGCGCGGATACGCCGGTTGTCGTCGGCGCAGGTACGGTCCTGGTCGGGCGTCGCGGCGCTTTCGTGCTTGGCGAGGCCGAAGAGCGGCGGGCATCCGGCGTGCCAGATGATCATGCCCGGTCGCCCCGCCTCGCGGGCGGCCATGGCGAGGCCATCCATTTGCGCACGCAAGTGGCTGTCGCCCCAGATCAGGAATTCGGGCCGGCCGTCGGGACCGATCGCGCATGTCCTGATTCCGGCGAGGGGACCGTCCTCCGGCCGGCGGCAGCGGCTGGTGTCCTGCAGGAAGCCGGCCGACGCCGCGATGTAGACTTGCGTATCGCGCGAGAAACGGTCTGGCAGGCCATCGGCGAGGAACGTGGCCGCTCCCACCGAGAGGGTGGCGCAGGCGGCCACGGCGGCGCTGCTCAGCAGCACGGGCGCAGTGATCCGGCGGTTGCGGCGGAAGGGCTGCTCGACGAAGCGCCAGCTCAGCGCCGCGACCACGAATACCAGCGCCAGCCATCCGGCGGTTTCCAGCGGCGAGGCATAGTGCCCGCGCCAGTAGCGCGAGAAGATCAGAAGCGGCCAGTGCCAGAGGTAGAGCGAGTAGGAGATCAGCCCGATGAAGACCATGGCAGGGTGCGAAAGCACGGCGCCCGGATTGCCCCTGTCCCCCTTCGCGCCTGCCAGCAGCGCGGCGCTGCCTGCCACCGGGAGCATGGCCTGCCAGCCGGGAAAGCTCGCGTTCCTGATCAGCAGGAAGGACGCGGCCAGCAGCAGGAACCCTGCGCTTGCCAGCACCGCCTGCAGGCGCGGGGTCAGGGCGGCATCGCGCAGCCAGATCGCCAGCAGCACGCCGGAGAGCATCTCCCAGGCGCGGAAGGGGAAGAGGTAAAAGGTCATCACCGGATAACCGGCGGTCAGGGCCACGCAGGCGAGCAGCGATCCGGCCCAGACTGCGATCAGGATACCCAGGATCACCTTCGGGCCGACCCGCGCCAGCGCGAGTGCGCTCAGCAGCAGCGGCAGGAAGAGGTAGAACTGCTCTTCCACGGAAAGCGACCAGGTATGCAGCAGCACCCGGCTGTCGGCGCCGAAGTCGAAATAGCCCGCCTCGCGGTAGAACAGGACGTTGGACATCCACAGGCTGGAGGCGATCAGTTCCTTGCCGAAGTTGCGGAACTCATAGGGCAGGAGGACAAACCAGCCGATCACCGCACAGGCGGCGCCCATCGCGAAGAACGCAGGCGCCAGGCGGCGAATGCGTCGCAGGTAGAACTGGCCGAGATCGATCCTGCCCGCCTCCAGCAATTCGGACCAGAGCATCCCGCCGATCAGGAAGCCGGAGATGACGAAGAACACGTCGACACCGACGAAGCCCGCCTTCAGGCCCGGCACCGCGAAATGATAGAGCACCACCGCCAGCACCGCGATGGCGCGCAGTCCGTCTATCTCCCGGCGATAGGGTGCATGCTGCGGTGCCGGCACGTCGCGTTTCCTTCCGTTGCCGTCCGGCCGCAACCGGGGGCGCAATCCCCTGAAAGTCTAAGTCGAGGCCGACCCCCGCGAAATTCGGCAAAGGGCGGTAGAATTTTTCGGAACGGGGCATGCCCGGAATGTCAGATGCAATGTCCCTGCCCTTCGGACGCGAAGCGGGTGCAGTCCCAACGCAAGTTCTCCGGCGCGGCGGCGGTGCTGCGGCGCTCGAAGATGAAGGAAATGGCGTCGATCGAACTGCCGGGCATCGGCAGGGCGCGGGGCGTGCGGGAGGCGTCGGTCCAGCCGATGAAGCGGCACCGGCTCACTCCGGCGCAGCGCTGTTCGGCAAGGGCGCGGAAGCTGGCGGGCGTGCCGCCTGCGGGCAGGGTCACGAGGAAGATGTTCGGCGGCGGTGCGACAGCGACATTGCTGATCTCCGTCCTCGGTGCGGCTGGCGCCGCCGCCGCGGCGGCAGGCTGTCCGGACGGAATGATCGGCAGGAACTGCAACTGCGGCGCTTCTGCGCTTTCGCTCGTGCCTGCGGTTAATCCGCGATGCGCTTCCGAGATACGTGAAAGCATCGGAATGTCCGGCTCGCTGCCGGTGTGGCGCATCTCGAACACCTGGGTGCCGCGCCAGCGGTAGAACAGGTGGGTGCGCACGACCGCTACCTTGTCCATCGAGCGGTCCCAGGCCGGGCTGACCCAGTCGGTGTGGTAATGCGTGGCAAGGCCGACGGTCGGATCGACCTGTCCGAGCAGCATTTCGGTGGCGACGCGGCGGGCCGCCTGCCATGCTTCCGCCGACGGCGTGCGGCGCAGCATCGAGCCGTCGCAGGTGAAGGTGAACTGGCAGCCGGTGCGCCGCTCCGAACCCTGGAACACCACGCCGCAGACGCTGGCCGGGAATGCGCGGTGGCGCACCCGGTTGAGCACGACTTGCGCGACCGCGCGCTGGTCGGCGATGCCCAGACCCGCCTCGTAATAGTCCGCAGCGGCGAGGCAGTCGGTGGCCCGTGCCAGGTCCGGCGGCGCGGCGCGCAGGTAGAAGGGCTGGGCTGCGACGAGGACGCCCCTCGCCAGCGGCACGCCGGCGTTGAATGCGCGGGCCAGCTGCGACTGCGGATCGGCAGGGGGCAGCAGTACATCCTCCGGCGCGTCGAAAGCCCCACGCACGATCGGCGGCGCGGTGAATTTGGGCAACGGGCTGGCGACGGGGCGCTGGGCTGGAACGGTCGCGATCGCGACGAGGGCCAGACATGCGCCGAGCCCTGTTCTGACCCGGCGCATGACCGTCCTCCCATGCCCCGCTGGCGGCTGCTCGCGGTTCCGATGCTTGCCCGGCAATCTGGAACGAAGGGCGGCAAATGCCGACAAGACGGGTCTCCCGCAGTGACAGCGATTCATCCCACGGCGCGCGTTCAAGCGGCATCCGGGGGATCATGCTCCCGGGGATCCCTCCGTCGATTTCCCAAGCAAAACCCGGAATGCCGCGCGCCTGCCTCAGCGCGCATAATGCGGCGATTATGGAGATCACCGGAACCGCCGCCGAACCGCTCGCCTTCAGGCATGAATCGGGGACCGCGTGGTCCGGCATTGTACGCCAGGCCAGACCCGTCCGGTCGCGGGGCGCGATCGCCTATCTCAGCAACGTCTACCCCAAGATCAGCCACAGCTTCATCCAGACCGAGATCGCGGCACTGGAGCGGCAGGGGTTCGAAATCCACCGCTTCACCGTGCGTCGGGCGGGTGAAACTCCTGCCGATACGGCCGAGCGCGCGGAGGCGGGCCGCACCACGGCGCTGCTGGAAGATCGTGGCGCTCTTGCGTCTGCGACGCTGGCTTGTCTGGCGCGGCAGCCGCTTGCCGCGCTGCGCGCGCTGCAGCTGGCGTGGCGGACGGGCGGGAGGGGCAACCGTATCCGGGCGTTGGCCTACTTCGCCGAGGCCGCGCTGCTGGCGCGGCGGCTGGAAGCAGCGGGGGTCTCGCACCTCCATGCCCATTTCGGCACGAACCCGGCGATGGTGGCACGTCTCGTGGCGCGGTTGGCGCCGGTTACCTACAGTTTCACCGCGCACGGACCGGATGAATTCGACGCACCGCGCGCCCTCGATCTGCCCGGCAAGATCGCCGAGGCGGCCTTTGTGGTCGGCGTCTCCAGCTTCGGACGCGGGCAGTTGATGCGCTGGTCGCATCCTGACCACTGGTCACGTATCCACGTCGTCCACTGTGCCCCGGACCCGGCGTTCTTCGCAGGGCTCTCGCAGGGTGGAGCCATGGTCGAGGATGAACGGGAGGGCGGGCCGGACGGAGAGGATACGCGCTTCGTCTGCGTCGCCCGTCTCAGCGCCCAGAAGGGGCTGCCGCTGCTGCTGGAAGCCTTCGCCCGCGTCGCCGTGCGGCGCCCGATCCGGCTCGACCTTATCGGCGGGGGAGAAGACGAGGCGATCATCGCGGCCCAGATCGCGCGGCTGGGAATGCGCGAGGTCGTCACTCTGCATGGCTGGGCGAGCCCGCAAACGATCCGCGGTGCGCTGCGTAGGGCGCGGGCGCTGGTGCTGCCCAGCTTCGCCGAGGGGCTTCCTGTCGTGCTGATGGAGGCCATGGCGCTGCGCCGCCCGGTGATCGCCACGGCCATTGCCGGGATACCGGAACTGGTCGACGGGGATGTCGGCTGGCTGGTGCCCTCCGGCTCGGTGGATGCTATCGAGGGTGCGCTCGACGCTGCGCTCGATGCCTGGCCGGAGGAACTGGAGGCAATGGGAGAGCGTGCCCGAGCCCGCGTTCTCGACCGGCATGATCCCGAGCGTTGTGCGGGCCGGATGGTCGATCTGTTGGTACCGCTGGTGCGCTGAGGTCGTTTGCAGATACGCCGCAGGGCGAATGTCCCCGGACGGCATCTCGGTCGTCCGGGGAGGGTGGCGGATCAGACGCTCGCGGGCGGGATCATTCGCATCACCGGGGAGAGCCGGCGGCGCCACAGGGCGGCGCGGCGCTGGCGGTCGGGCAGGCCCTCGATCATCTGCAGTGCCTCGGAGCGGTCTATGCCGCTGCGCTCGCACAGGAAGGGGTGGCGAGGCGGGTTCGCGAAGTAGCTGTAGAACAGGGCTGCCCGGTCACGCCCGGTGGCGGGTTTGCCGCGATGGAAGAAGCGTGCGGTGTCGCAGAAGACCACGGTGCCCTTGAGCCCGGTGCAACTCACCACGTCGTCGGCATAGTCCGGTCCGAGCCGTGCCTTGAGCAGCGGGTCTTCGCCGAATTCGTAGTGGTAACCGTCTATATCGCTGCGCACCGTGTCCTGCCGGGCGATGCACTGGAACGGGCCGCCTTCCTCATCGACGTCATGGAGGTAGATCGCGACCTTGAGCATGCGCCGGTCTTCGCGGTCGCGATGCCACTTGCGGGTGGCGATTTCCAGCCCGTCGGCCACGGTGTAGTTAATCGCCACCCCGTCGTATGCCACGGGTAGACCGATGTAGCTCTCTACGATGTCGAGCAGGCGCTCATGAAGGCCCAACCGGTAGATGTCCGGGTTGCGGACGATCTGGAGGGGGGACTATGATGAATTGTCTCCCGTCCCGGGCCAGTGCCCGAGCCTCGGGGGCGAAGTGGCTCGACAGTTGCCATGCCGCGTCGACCACTTCGGCGGCGCCGTGGATACGCAGGGCATCGAGCGTGGTGACGCATACGCCCTTGCGGTTGAGCTGTGCGACTACGTCGTTGCCGATTGCGTCGAGGTCCGGCAGCCTGTGGGCATGCCGGGTCACGGCGGCGCGGTGCCGCTTGCCGAGCCACAGCCGCACCCGCCTTTCGTTGAGTACCGCGAGCGCCGCCTGCGAGGGCAGATCGCGCAGCCATCTGGCGCGCCCTTTCAGCTTCAGGATCGTCATAGCATCCTCCGGTATGTGTGGGTCAGGCCTGTCTGGCTCCACTTTTGTAGTACCCGTAATCCACCCGGCGTGCGGTCGGCGAGATGGACCGGTTGAGCACGGTGCCGACGATGGGCGTCGGACTGACGGTTCGGGCGACGTCCTGAAGCGCTGCCCGCGCGGTCCTGCCCTCTTCCGCGACGATCAGGATACCGTCGACGTTGCGCGCGATCAGCGCTAGGTCGTCGCTGAGGATCGCGGGCGGGGTATCGACGAGGCAGATCGTGCCGTCCTCGATCGAATGCCGGTTGTGCAACGCCAGTGCCAGCGCATTGGAGGCGAGGAGCGCTTCGGCGTCGGCACGCGCGCGGCGCACCCGATGGACGGTGAGGTCCAGTCCCTCGATGCGCGCCTGCGTGGCGCTCCAGGGGCACTCCCCGGCAAGATAGTCCTCGACCCCGGCATAGTCGTCCGGCAAGCCCAGCCGGTTGCCCATCGCGGGACGGCGCAAGTCCAGTTCGACCAGGACGGTTGGGTGAATCCTGGCCATTGCCATGGCGAGATTGGCGGTGATGTGGGTCTTGCCGTTGCCGGGCTCGGCCGAGGTTACCGCGAAGACGCGGGAACCGGTGGCGCGGGCATGGTCGAGCAACGCCGAGCGGATCATCGTGAACTGCCGCAGTTCGTTACTGGGCGGTGCAAGCCCGACTATGTGATTCTCTGAAAGGTGCCCGGCATCGGGTGCGAAGGTGATGCCGGCGACGGCGGGGACTTCGATGCCGCCCTGCGGAATGAATGGCACTTCAGCGTTCATGGGCCTGCTCCGGGTTCTGTCTGGCGACTATGCTGGCGAATGGGCTGGCGAGTAGCTCGGCGCACTGCGCGCCCGGCCCGGCAGCCAGCGTGCGAGCCTGTCGAGGAAGTTGGGATCTCGGCTTGTCGGTATGGCACCGAACAAGGGCGCACGAACCGCATGGCGCAGGCTTTCGGTGCCGTGGATCGTACCGGTCAGTATCTCGCGCGCGATGATGAGCGCCAGGCCGAGGCCGAAGCCGGCAGCGAGGCCCATCAACATGACCATCCATGCGTTTCGGCCCAGCGGGTGCAGCGGCAGGTTGGGCGGGTCGACGACGGTGAAGCGTTCGCCCTTGTCCTCCGATTGGAGATTGGCGGCGACTTGCGCGTCGAGCTGCTTTTCCCGCAGGGAATCGTACTGACGCTTGATGTTGTCGTATTCGCGTTCGATCGTACTGAGTTCGTAGGCCGACTGCGGCGCCTGGGCGACGCGGTGATCGATATCGGACATCGTCCGCACGAGTTCGGCGCGACGGGAGGCAAGGGTGGAGATGCGTTCGCGGCCTGCGGCGATCTCGGCCTCGATCAGCGTCTCACCGCGACCCGGTTCCTGCGCGATCAGGCTTCGCTGACGCTGCACTTCCGCGCGGGCGGCGACGACGTCGGGGAAGCGTTCCGAATGCGTGGAAAGCAGTGCGGACAGGCGCTCTTCCGCGCGCTGGAGCCCTTCGACGCCGGGTGGGGTCCGTTCCAGTTCCTGCTGACGCGCGGCGAGCAGGCTGGACTGCTGGATCAGCCCCTGAGTCTCGGCGTCGGTGCGAGAAATCTCGGCGCGCATCGCCGAGCTGGACTGCGAACTCAGCGCGACATCGGTGGGCAGCGAGCCGGCATAACGGGCCTCTACGCTGCGGCGCTTCTCGGCAAGGTCGCGCAGCTGGCGACGCAACTCGTCGGAGCGCTTGGCGAGGAAGGCAGCGGTGCCGGTGGCCTGTTCGGTGCGGAAGCGCTTGTCTTCGACGAGGAACATCTGGGTCAACTGCTCGGTCACCGCCTGCGCGCCGCGAGGATCGCGATAGTCGAACGAGAGGTTGAAGGCGATCGTGCCGCCGCGACCCCGCGTCGGATCCGCAGCGACGAGGTTCACGCCGACTTTCGTACGCATGATTTCGAGCAACCTGGGATAGTCCATCACCGCCCGCTCCCGCTGATAGAGCCGGTTCTGCTCGATCAGCCTGGTCAGGCTTTCGCGGCTGACGACCTGCTGGCGAATCTTGGCGATCCGCTCGTCCGCCACGTCCGTCAGCGGCGAGGAAATCAGGCTGGGCGGGATCTGCGGGGAATCGATCAGTAGCGTCGTGGAGGAACGGTAGACCGGCTCGTGCGTGGCGACCGAGGCTGCGGCAGCAACGCCGCCAAGCAGGGTCGGCGCGATCAGCCAGCGCCAGCGGCGGCGCAGCATCGCAAGGATCTCGACCGGATAGATGCCGAGGGGATCGGCATTGGCAGGGTCTGATCCGGGCGCCGCAGTGGGCGAAGACGAGGGCGTCATGGGTGTCTGGCTGTTATTGTTCATCGGCTGGGTATCCGGAAAGTGACGCCGGCCCGGATGGTCCAGGAACTCTGCGTCTGGCTGGACAGGCCGGTGCGGCGGTCATAGTCCGCACCGACATGAAGGCGGAATCGGTCGTCGAGGCGATGCTCGTAAGTCGTGGAGAGGCTGACGATCTTCGCGTCCGATCCGAATGTGGGACTGGGAACGGAGCGATACTCGCCAAGGGCGCTCAAGGTGCCGCGTTCGCTTGTCTGGAAATCGAAAGTGGCGGTCAGCACTTTTTCGCGCTGGATGCCGCCGAAGCCGGTGACCGCCGGCCTGATCTGCCCCGCAAGACACACCCGCAAGCGTCGTGGATCGTAGCATAGCGATACCGAAGTCGCGAGTTGGAGCGGGGTCCGGTCGGTCGGCGCACCAGGCCCGCTTCGGGAAGTCCGGGACGCCCCCGCTTCAGCCTGTACGGACAAATGAGGAGCGACGCGCGTTCCAGCCTTGAGCACGAACAGAGCCGCATCCGAGCGTGATCCGTCGGATGCCTTGCTGAAGGTTGCCGAGCCTCCGAGGCCGATCCATGAAAAGGGCGACAACCGGCGTTCTGCGCCGAGATCGAAGTTGGCCGCATCGGTACGGCGCAGCAGTTGCGAGCCGCGCGGCGACAACCGGCTCCAGGCCCCCTCTCCGCTGATCGTCAGGTATTGGTCGGGGCGCCAGCGCAGGCTCTGCTTGAGTTCGTAGCGATCCTGGAGGCTTACCGGATCGATTGCGGCATCGATCGTGCCATTGGTGCCTTCGAGTGGCAGGAGGCGTTCGAAAGAGGCTTCGGTGCGAGCCGATAGGCGCTCGCTGCCACGGTGATCCAGCGCGAGCTTGCCATAACCCGTGACGAAATCGCCATAGCGCCGACTGTAGCGGCGGTATGCGATTCTGCCCTCGAGGTCGAGCGTGGTCCCGGCATCGACGCCGAGGGTCGCACCTGCCTGTGCGGAGACTTCCCCGCCCGAATTCATCTTGCGGTCGTCCGTGAGGAGGAACAGGTTGCGCCCCGTGAACCCCGTCATGTCGAACTCGATGTAGGGCGGCTGCTCCTGTGCGGCCGCATTGGCGGGAACAAGCCCCAGCGTCGGCGGGGCGACTGCCAGGAGGAGCAGGGTGCCACGATGTGCCGCCGTCACGGGATCAGCAGGACGTCGCCGCTCTGAAGCGTCGGCAGTGCCGTGCCAAGGGCACCGGAATTGAGCGAGCGGGCGCCTTTCAAAAGCTTGCTCAGCTTGATGCGCTCCACCACCTGACCGGCGCGGGTCTGGCGCAGGATCACCGCGCCTCCGGTGTCGGCGAAGTCGGCGGTGCCACCGGCCATGCTGAGTGCCTGAAGGATATTGGGCGCCGAGCGACTGGTATAGCTTCCAGGCGTCCGCACTTTGCCGAGTACGTAGAAACGCGTGCCGTCGGTCTCGCGCACGGTCACGGTCACGTCCGGCGGGCCGGCCGTGTAGTTGAGCGCGATGCGGCCGCGAATCTCGTCGGCGATGTCGGTGACGTTGCGCCCGTCGGCGCGGATCGTACCCGCCAACGGAAAGGCGAAAGTGCCGTCTGGCTGGACGAGAACCTGGCGCTGCATGCGCTCCTCTCCCCAGACGAAGACGTCGAGCTGGTCGCCCGCCCTCACCGTGTAACGCGAGGCCGAGGCGGCATCGGGCATGCTGGCGGCCGATTGCGCACCGGACACGACGGGCGCGATGGCCTGGGTGCCGGGAGTGGCGGCCCTGACCTGTGCCGAGACGGGATGGACCGCAAGGCCCATGGCGAGGAAGGAAACGGCCGCCGCAACGGTCCGGGTTGATCGGTGCGCAGCGCGCGACCGATAAGCGTCGTTCGATTGAAGCATGTCTACCCCCACAGTCGGCATGGAATGTCGATCTGCGGAAAAGGCTAACCTCGTGCGGTACTTGCCGAAAATTCTCCCATTGGAGGGCGTGCTTATCCGTGGGGAGAAACACGCATCGGCTCGTTTTGAACAGCCCTCCGGGATTTATGGAGAGGTTTTTCAGAACGAGGAATACGCCTCCCAGTTCGTCGGGCGCAGTTGCTGGAGAAGACCCCGGAACGGCGTGGCGGCATAATCGCGCACGGGGAGGTACGCTTTATGTCGCTTGAACACCTGAACCTTATCGGCCGCGAGATTTCGGCACCCGTGCTGGATCTGCCGCTGGATCTGCCGCTGCCGGTCATCGCCGACCTGAATGCCGGGCATCAGGCCGGCCATCGGGACGATGTCGAGTTCCTCGACCTCGATTTTACGCCGATCGACTTGCCGACAGCGATGAATGCAGTGTGCAAGCGGCCTCCCTCGGCGCCATTTACGTATATCGTCACGCCCAACGTCGACCATGTCGTGCGGTTGCTGCGGCGGCGCTCCGACTTGTGGCCGGCCTATCGTGATGCCTGGATGACCTTGTGCGACAGCCGTATCCTTGCGCGCCTGGCACGCGGCGACGGGCGCGAGTTGCCGGTGGTGACGGGCAGCGACCTGACGCTGCGCCTGTTCGAGGAGGGCATTGCCGCCGACGATGCCGTCGCGATCCTGGGCGGCAGCGACGCTACAGTGGCGCGCATCAGCGAACTCTACGGGCTGCGCAACGTGCGTCACTACAATCCGCCGATGGGCTTCATCAAGGATCCGCGCGAAGTGGCGCGAGCAGTACGCTTTCTTGTCGAGGCCAAGGCGCGATACTCATTCCTGGCGGTGGGTTCGCCGCAGCAGGAGATCATCGCGCGTCGCGTCGCCAAGGCGCGCGGCGGCCAGGGTATCGGCTTCTGCATCGGCGCCAGCCTCGAATTCCTCTCCGGCGAGCAGGAGCGCGCGCCGGCGGTGATCCAGCAAATGTCGATGGAGTGGGCCTTCCGGCTGTGCTCCAACCCCCAGCGGTTGTGGCGGCGCTATCTGATCGAGGGGCCGCAGATTTTCCGGATCCACCAGATGTGGCGTAGCAATAGGGCGCCGGCTCCGTTGCGAGCGCCGCTGCACGCATAACGAGCGGGGCAACCGTCCGCAGCCCGCCGATCGACCCTGGAGCAGTTTGCGCCTCGACGGCACGACTGCTCCAGTTTTCTTTGGTTTAAAACGTTTTCCGGGTCATCGGTGGTTCCACCTGATCGGACGTGCTCTGGTACGACAGGCGCTTATGGGATCAGCGCGCGCAGATGCGCCATCCTGCCTGCGAATTCCTGGCCGAAATCATGCCGGCGGGCGAAGGCGAGGCCGGATCGTGCGCTTTCGGCGATGGCGGGGCGATCAAGGTTCCACCGCCCGATCGCCTCTGCAAGCTGCTTCGTCGAGCCCAGCGGCACTGCGAGGCCGCCGCCCGATTCCCTGCTCAAACGGCACCACATGCGATTGCTGTAGCCAGCTATGGCAAGACCGCAGCCCATCGCTTCAAGGTAAGTGCATGAGGGGTCGGACTGTCGGTGGCAAGACAGGAATACATCGGCCTGAGTCCGGCTGAGCGGCACCAGCTTCGTCTTGAAATCGACGGGCGCATGCAGGCGGACCGCACCGTCGAATTCGCCGAGCCCATCGCGAATTTCCTGTTCGAGACTTCCCGCGCCGTAGATGTCCAGGGTCGCTGGTACGCCCATTGCCGCCAAGGCGCGCATCACGGGAAGCAGGTCCTGGCTACCCTTCATCGGCTCCAGGCGTCCCGAATGGATCAGTCGCAAAGGATATCCTGCCAGCAGCCGTTCATTGCGCACGGCCACTTCGGCCGGCGTCGCCATCATCTCCGGACCCATCCTGTTGTCGAAATAGAGATGCGCATCGTCTGCGAGCCGGGAATAGGCGCTGAAAGCCGGATACCCGTTGAACTGTGCACCGACGGCGGCCTTCAGCCGCGATCGCACCTGCCGTTCGTTGCGCAGGAGCCAGAGACTACTGCGCATCTTGCGCATTCCCGACACCTCGCGATCCAGCCAGAGGGTGCGTAACCGGGTCTCCAGCGTATATTCCACCCCCACCGCGTATGGGATACCGGCTGAGGCGATGCTCTGGCAGATGGCCGGGAAGCCCGGCATGTCGGCAGATACCAGCGCGATCGAGATTCCCGTCAGTGCAGCGGGCGGTACAGGTGCGCCCTTGCCCAGCACAACCATCTCGAAGTCGAGTTCATCGGGTCTGTAGACACGGCCGAAGGGGATGGTGTCGTCGCTTTCCCAGATTATGCAGCGGATTTTCCCACCCCAGTCTGCGACATGCGCGCGCATGCCTTCGACGAACTTGGTGTCCAGGCGATACCCATCCGCAGCTACCTGGACAGGCGCCGGAGCGCTGAGCAGCAAGGTAGCCGCGGCCGCCCCCTTTGACCTGCAGTACCGGCGGCCGTGCAGGGCGGCATCGCGGCGTTCATGGCAGGAAAGGCGGGGCGCATTCTGTCGTCCACCTTCCTGACGATGCCGACAGACTTGGCCTGCGGCGTGAACGGAGCCCGATGTACATGCAGCAACTCTCCTTGGAAATTTCGCGAGACGCTTTGCGTCCAAGTCTATTGGGCGCCGCCGCCCGGTGTCGATCATGAGAACTTCCAAGGGAGTTTCAGGTCTGCCCGGGCCTTGGCTGCCCCCTTATCCTCTTGCCGGGTGAAGCTGGCGTCGCGGGGCGCAAGAGGGGAACCGGATGGACTTGCTGGTGCTTGCCGACCGCATCGTGCTGGGCTTCGCATGGTGGATGGCCGTGGCGGCCGGATTGCCGACGGCGATGCTTGCGCTCGAATGCGTCGTCGGCGCGCGGAGGCATGTTTCCGGCGAAGCCGGTGAGGCGCCGCCTTTTGTCGTCGTCATGCCCGCCCACGACGAAGCGGCCGGAATCGACACGAGCGTGCGCGCGGCGCTGGGGTTGCTGCGCGATGGGGACGAACTGCTGGTCGTCGCGGACAACTGCACCGATGATACGGCCGCAAGGGCGCGGGCTCTGGGCGCGACGGTCATCGAAAGGTCCAATCCGCACTTGCGCGGAAAGGGCCACGCGCTGGAATACGCCCGCGCCTTCATTGCCGACCATCTGCTGCGAGCGGAGGCGGTGCTGGTACTCGACGCCGATTGCCGCGCGATGCCCGGTTCCCTGCCTGCGTTGGCTGAGGCGGCGGTCCGGCGCGATGCGGCGGTGCAGGGAATCTTCCTGCTTGCCGCCCCGGATGATGCGGGCGCGGTCGTGCGGGTGTCCAGTTTCGCCTTCCTGATCAAGAACCTCGTGCGGCTTCAGGGGCTGGGGCGCCTGTCCGGAATGGCGCTGCTGCAGGGATCGGGCATGGCCTTCCCGCGCTCCATGTATCTCGAGATGCGCTGGCCGGGCGGGTCGCTGGTCGAGGATCTGGAAATGGGGCTCGACCTCCTGCTCGCAGGCCGGCGCGTGATCGTCGAGTCCGGCGCCCGCATCCTGAGCGCTACCAGCTCGGTCGAGGGCACCGGCAGCCAGCGCCGCCGATGGGAGCACGGCATGATGCAGACCGCCTGGCGCTATGTCCCCCGGCTGCTGGCGCGCGCGGTGCGAAGGCCCGCGCTTGCGATCGTCGCGCTGGACCTCATGATACCGCCAACCGTGCTGCTCGCGCTGTGCTCGGCACCCGCGCTGGGGATCGTGCTGGCACTGGCGGGACCAACCGCGCCGTTCCTCGCCCTGCTGGCGACCCAGACCGCAGCGGCGCTCGGGCTATCTCTGGCATGGTGGCTGCATGGGCGGGATACCCTGCCGCTGTCGTCCCTGCGCCTGCTGCCGGGCTACTTCGTCTGGAAGCTGCCGCTGATCGCCCAGTTCGTGACCCGCCGCGAGCGGGAATGGACCCGTACGGAGCGGCTGCCGTGACGCCGGTGGGCTTCGTCATTATCGGTCGCAACGAAGGCGGGCGCCTCGATTTGTGCATCGACAGCGTGACGCGGACCGGCCAGCGCGCCGTCTACGTCGATTCCGGCTCCACCGACGGTAGCGTGGCGCGCGTGAAGGCGCGGGGCCTGTCGGTGGTCGAACTCGATCCCGGGCAGCCGTTCGCCGCTGCGCGGGCGCGGAATGCCGGGCTTGACTGGCATCTGGACAAGGACCCGCTGCTCGAATTCGTCCATTTCATCGATGGCGATTGCGAACTGATCCCTGGTTGGCTTGACAAGGCCCGCGCCGCATTTCTGGCCGACGATCAACTCGCCGCCGTTTGCGGTCGCCGGCGGGAGAGGGCACCGGACGCCAGCCTCTACAACCGATTGTGCGAGGCCGAGTGGAACACGCCCGTGGGCCTTGCCGAAAGCGTCGGCGGCGACGCACTGTTCCGCGTCGTCGCACTGCGCCAGGTAGACGGCTACGATGAGCATCTGATCGCCGGCGAGGAGCCCGACATGTGTTACCGCATGCGACGGCGTGGCTGGCTCATCCGCCGGATAGAGGGAGACATGACCATCCATGACGCGGCGATGATGCGCCTCGGCCAGTGGTGGCAGCGCAACCGCCGTAGTGGCTACGCCACCGCCGAGGCACTGGCGATGCGCGGCGCGCAAGATCTGCAAAAGGGGCGCGAACTGCGTCGCAAGGTGCTCAGCAATCTACTCTGGTCGCTCCCGCCGATGTGGCTGCTCTGGCCCGTGTTGTGGCTGCGCATCCGTGCGCGCAAGGATGCGCTTCAGGCGACTTGGCTGATCCTTGGCAAGCTGCCGCATCTGCAGGGGCAGATTGATTACTGGCGTCGTCGAAAGTCGCGTAGCGCCGCCGTTCGTCCTGCTCGTCTGATCGAGTATAAGTAATTCGCTCCCTAAAACACCCAAGTAAGCATCCATGGTGAAAACAGGGGCGGGGTTTGGGACATAGTTTTCCAAATTCAGTCTCAATACAGTCGATGTCGACTTGGGGTAATTCATTCAGGCGTGGGGCATCGCATGACGTCTTTCCGGGACTTCGCCGGCAATGGGCAATCTCCTGATTGCCCGGTTGCAAGCAGCATTCTCGTCGGCAACGAAACGCTGCTCGCGGAGTGTGGCAGGCTGCTGATCGATCGTGGGCACCGGATCGCCGCCGTGGTGGCGGCGCCGGTTTCGCCGGCCGCCGATTGGGCTCGGCGCCTCGGCATTGCGCTGTTCGAGAAGCCGCGCGACCTTCTGGCCGCTGCCGTAGAAAGCGTCGACTACGTCTTCAGCATCTCCAACCTCAGCGTTCTGCCGGCGGAGGTACTGGCGCTCGCATCGCGGGCGGCGATCAATTTCCATGACGGCCCGCTGCCCGAACTGGCCGGCCTCAATACGCCCGTCTGGGCGCTGCTGGATGGAGCGGCGCGGCATGGCGTGACCTGGCACCTGATGACAGGCGCAGTGGACGAAGGTGCGATCCTCGCTGCGGAGCGCTTCGAAATCGCCGAAGAGGAAACCGCGCTTTCGCTCAACACCCGCTGCTTCGAGGCGGGCTTGCATTGCTTCGAGGGGCTCGTCGCAGATCTCGACGGCGCGGTCGCAGCGGCGGTTCTGCAGGACCGTGCACCCGATCGCATGGTCGGCCGCGCCGACCGCCCGAAGGCCGCCGCCACGATCGACTGGAGCCGCCCGGCTGCCGAGATCGCCCGTCTGGTCCGTGCGCTCGACTTCGGAACTTACGCCAACCCGGTCGGAGTCCCGAAGGCATTGCTCGGCGATCGGCTGTTGCTCGTGCAGCAGATCACGCCGCTGTCCAGCGTATCGGGCCGCGAGCCGGGCACGATCCTGGTGTCCGGCCCCACGCCGGTTGTCGCCACAGGCGATCTTGATGTGCGGCTCGACCGTCTCGCCATGCTCTCCGGCGAAGCGCTGGGCGGGGCGCAAGTGAGCGAACTGCTGATCGGTGCGGCGGGCTTCACGGTGCTCGACGATGCCCGGCGCGATCAGCTCGATTGCCTCGATGCGGCCGCCGGGCGCTATGAGGCGTGGTGGCGTCGTCGCTTGCAGCAGCGCGAGAGCTTGCAGTTGCCGCAGTTTACTCCGCGTGTTGGCGACGGTCCTGCGCAGCCCTTCATGCTGGACCGGGCAATGCCGCAGGGTCTCGATGCCGGCGGCGCTCTGGCCGCGCTGGTCGCGTGGCTGGCCCGCGCTGCCGACCGGGCGAGCGTCGAGATCGGATATTCCGACTGTGTCAGCCGTGCGCGGCTGGACGACGTGGCGGGCTGGTTCGCGCCGGAGATGCCGCTGAAGGTCGCGGTCGATTTCGATGCTCCGCTGGCCGTGCTGCGCGACGCGCTGGACCGTGAAGTCGCCGGGATGCACCGCCGCGTGGCCATCTGCGCCGATCTCGTCGCCCGCAGCCCCGAACTGCGCGGTCGCGCGGGGGCGACCATCCCGTCAGCGTGCAGGTGGTGAAGCGGCTCGACGAGGTGCGCGCAAGCGACGCGGTGCTCGACGTGGCCGTTTGCACCTCGGAAGGCAGGCTGCGCTGGACCTGCGACGCCACCCGCCTTTCCCGCGCCGATGCGGAGGACCTCGTGCGCGGTTTCGAGGCGATGTACCTGGACCTTGCGGACGCACCGGTCGGCCGCCTGTCGCTGCTCGAACCCGAGGAACATGGGCGGATCGTCGGTGCCTGGAACGCCACCGAAGGTCCCGTTCCTGCCGGTCCGGCCTGGCACCACCACTTCGTGGAGCAGGCCGTGCGCACGCCCGACAAGCTGGCAGTGACGGCGCTCGGCATCTCACTGACTTACGCGCAGCTCGATGCGCTCTCTAACCGCGTCGCGCATGACCTTGCGGCGCGGGGCGTGGGGCCGGAAGTGCTCGTCGGCCTCCACCTGTCGCGCTCTGTCGAGATGCTCGCCTGCCTCATCGGCGTGCACAAGGCGGGGGCGCCTACGTGCCGCTCGACCCGTCCTATCCGCGGGATCGCATCGCCCACATGGTGGCGGATTCCGGCCTTGGCCTGGTTCTGAGCGAAACTGTGCTGGCGGGCGATCTGCCGCAGACCGAGGCGCCGATCCTCCTTATCGATACCATGCGCGAGGTCTTCGCCGCGTGCCCGTCGGACCCCTTCGACGGCGGCGCGGAAGGCGCGAATCTCGCCTACATGATCTACACCTCGGGTTCGACCGGGCTGCCCAAAGGTGTCATGGTCGAGCACCGTAACCTGTTGAATTTCTATGCAGGAATGGACCGCAAGATCGAGCCGGACGGGACGTGGCTGGCCGTCACCAGCCTCAGTTTCGACATCTCCACGCTGGAGCTGATGTGGCCGTTGATGCACGGCTATCACATCGTCATCGCCAGCGAGCGCGAAGTGCGCGGCGATGTGCCGGAAGTGGCTGTCGCCGATGCGCGGCCGGTCGGTTTCAGCCTGTTCTACTTCGCCAGTTCCAGCGCGGGCAGCGCGGCCGAGCAGTACAACCTCCTTCTGGAAGGCGCCCGCTTCGCCGATGCCGAGGGCTTCGAGGCGATCTGGACGCCGGAGCGACATTTCCATGACTTTGGAGGGCCTTACCCGAATCCCGCCGTCGCCGCGGCGGCCATCGCGGCGATCACGTCGCGGGTGCAGATCCGTGCCGGGAGCGTGGTGGGGACTTTGCACCATCCGCTGCGTATCGCCGAGGAGTGGGCGCTGGTTGATAACCTGTCGGGCGGGCGTGTAGGGATTGCTTTCGCCTCCGGCTGGCAACCGGACGATTTCGTCCTGAATCCAGGGGCTTATGCCGATCGTGCGGGCGTTCTCAAGCGGTGTGTCGAGGATGTCCGGGGCCTGTGGCGGGGCGAGGCGCGGGCCTATCCGGGGCCGTTGGGGCATGACGTTTCGGTGCGCACGTACCCGCGCCCGGTCCAGCCGGAGCTGCCGGTCTGGATAACTTCCGCTGGAAATTCAGAGACTTTCCGCGAGGCAGGGCGCGTCGGCGCCAATGTGCTGACGCACCTTTTGGGGCAGTCGATCGAGGAGGTGGCGACCAAGATCGCCGCCTATCGTAGCGCCTGGCACGAGGCCGGGCATTCGGGAGAAGGGCGCATCACCTTGATGTTGCACACTTTTCTTGGAGAAAGCGAAGATGCGGTGCGTGCGGCCGTCAAGCCTGCGCTCATCGAGTACCTGCGCACCTCGACCAATCTGCTCAAGCAGTACGCCTGGTCGTTCCCGGCTTTCAAGACGCCGCAAGGTGCTGAAAGACTGGAACTTTCCGACATTTCCGAGGAAGAGACCGACGCCCTGCTCGACCATGCCTTCGAGCGCTACTTCGAGACCAGCGGCTTGTTCGGCACGCCTGAGGACAACGTCGGACTGGTCCACCGCCTGTCGGCGATCGGCGTCGACGAGATCGGCTGCCTTGTCGATTTTGGCGTGGATTCCCAGACGGTTATTGAACATTTGCCGCAAATCGCGCAGTTGCGCACACTGGCACTCAACGGCACTCAACAGGACCATAACGCCGCAGAACGCCCGCTTCACGACCTGATGGCGCGCCACGGGGTGACGCACCTGCAGTGTACGCCGTCCCTGCTTCAGGTGCTCGCGAGCGACCCGGCTGCCCGCCCGCGCCTGCAGGCGCTCCAGCACCTCATGGTCGGCGGCGAGGCGTTCCCGCCGCAGCTGGCGACCGACATGACCGGCCTCGTTTCCGGCACCGTCATGAACATGTACGGGCCGACCGAGACGACCGTGTGGTCCGCCGTCCACGCGCTCGATGAAGGGGGGCGCCGCCGCTCGGCAGGCCGCTGCTCAACCAGCAGATCTACATCCTCGACCGGCGGCTGCAGCCGGTGCGGCAGGGCACGCCGGGCGAGCTGGTCATCGGCGGCGCCGGGGTCGTGCGCGGCTACCACGACCGGCCCGAGCTGACCGCCGAACGCTTCGTCGCCGACCCGTTCAATCCGGGCGCGCGCGTCTACCGGACCGGCGACCTCGCCCGCCAGCGCGAGGACGGGACGCTCGAATTCCTCGGCCGCCTCGACCATCAGGTGAAGATCCGCGGCTACCGCATCGAACTGGGCGAGATCGAGGCCGCGCTCACCGCGTACCCGGACGTCACCGAGGCCGTCGTCGTCGCCCGCAAGGAAGGCGTCGCCACCCGCCTCGTCGCCTACCTCGCCCCGCGCACCGATGCCCCGGCGGTCGAGGACTTGCGCGCGCATCTGCGGGAGCGGCTGCCCGACTTCATGGTCCCCGGCAACTTCGTCCTGCTCGAAGCCCTGCCGCGCACGCCCAACGGCAAGATCGACCGCAATGCCCTGCCCGAGCCGGTCAGCGTGGTCGTCGACAACATGGATGACAGCGCCGCCCCGGCGACCGGCGTGGAGGCCCAGATCCAGGCGATCTGGTGCGACGTGCTCAAGCTGCCGCAAGTGCGCCTGACGGAGAACTTCTTCGACATCGGCGGCCACTCGCTGCTCGCCATCCAGGTCCACCGCCGCTTGTCCGCCGAACTGACGCAGCCGGTCGCGCTGACCGACATCTTCCGCTTCCCGACCATCGCCGCGCTCGGCGCGCACTTGTCGGGCGGGCAGGACGATGCCGCCGCGCTCGCCGGTCAGAACCGCGCCGAAATGCGCAACCAGGCACGTAATCGTCGCGCTACCGCCCGCATCGGCGTGAGGGTCTAGACCATGCACCAGCCCATCGAAGAACCGTTCGACCCCTCGCTCGACACCTCCAGCGCGGTCGCCATCGTCGGCATGGCGTGCCGCTTCGCCGGGGCGCGCGGCCCGGAGGAATTCTGGTCGCTGCTGAGCGAAGGCCGCGACGGGATCGAGACCTATTCCGAAGAGGAACTGCTCGCCGCCGGAGTCTCGCCCGCCCTGTTGCGCAACCCCGACTACGTGCGCCGCGGCGCGCCGCTCGCCGACATGGAGTGCTTCGACGCCGCGCTGTTCGGCCTGTCGAAGCGCGATGCTGCAGTCATGGACCCGCAGCATCGCCACTTCCTCGAATGCTCGTGGGAGGCGCTGGAGGACGCAGGCCATACGCCGCAGGGCTTTGCCGAGGGAACAGGCGGGGTGATCGGCGTCTTCGCGGGATCGGGCCACAACGCCTACATGCCCTACAACCTGCTTACCAACGGCAAGCTGGTGAACGAGGTCGGCCTGTTCCTGCTGCGCCATACCAGCAACGACAAGGACTTCCTGACGACGCGGGTGTCGTACCTGTTCGACCTCAAGGGGCCGAGCATCAACGTCCAGACCGCGTGCTCGACCTCGCTCGTCTCGATCCACATGGCGGCGCAGAGCCTGCTGTCGGGCGAGTGCGACATGGCGCTCGCGGGCGGAACCTCGATCGAACTGCCGCACCGCCGGGGCTACCTCTACGAGCAGGGCGAGATCCTTTCCCCCGACGGCCTGTGCCGTCCCTTCGACGCGGACTCCAAGGGCACCGTGTTCGGCAGCGGCGTCGCCGTGGTGGCGCTGCGCCGACTGGAGGATGCCATGGCCGCCGGCGACCACATCCATGCGGTGATCCGGGGCTCGGCGATCAACAACGACGGCGCGGGCAAGGTCGGCTACCTCGCCCCCAGCGTGGACGGGCAGGCGGCGGTGATCGCCGAGGCCCTCGCGGTGTCCGGCATCGCGCCTTCGGCCATCGACTATGTCGAGGCGCACGGCACCGGCACGCCGATCGGCGACCCGATCGAAGTGGCGGCGCTGCGGCAGGTCTTCGCCCAGTCTGGTGCAAGGCCAGAGCCCTGCGCGCTGGGTTCGGTGAAGGCCAACATCGGCCACACCGACACCGCCGCAGGCGCGGCGGGCGTCATCAAGGTGGCGCTGGCGATGCGCCACGCCGAGCTTCCCCTGTTCCGCATTTCGGGGCCGCAAATCCCGAATGCGCGCTGGATACTGGCCTTTTCCGCGTACAGGCCACCAGCGCGCCCTGGCTCCGGCGCGACGATCGCCCCCGTCGCGCCGGGGTCAGCTCACTCGGCGTGGGAGGCACCAATGCCCACATCGTCATGGAGGAAGCGCCGCCGCGCGCGCCCAGCGGGCCGAGCCGCCGTCGCCAGCTGCTGATGACCTCGGGCGCCACGCAAGGTGCGGCGGATGCCAATGCTGCGGCGCTGTCCGCGTATTTTGGGGCGCAGCATTCTGCGGCAACCCCTCCGTCATTGCGAGCGAAGCGAAGCAATCCAGGGCCGTTGACGCCGCCTCTGGATTGCCGCGCCCCTTCGGGGCTCGCAATGACGAAGCAGGGGAGGAGGGCTGTGTCCTCGCCGATGCGGCCTTCACCCTCAACACCGGCCGTCGCGCGCTGGCATGGCGCCGGTTCGCCGTAGGGCAGGACGGGGCTGAAGCCGCCGCTGCGCTCGAAACCGCAAGTCGCCAGTCGTCCGCGAAGCAGGTTTGCGTGCCCGGCCGCCCGGTCGCCTTCCAGTTCTGCGGCGGCGGGCTGCAGCATGTCGACATGGCGCTGGGTCTCTATCAGACCGAGGCCACGTTCCGCGCCGACGTGGACAAGGGCCTCGCCGTGCTTGCGCGCATCGGCGTGCCGGACCTCAAGCGCTGGCTGTTCCCGGTCGAGGCCGACCGCGACGCCGCGGCCGCCGAGCTGGAACGTCCCTCCAACGCGCTGCCCGCGCTGTTCATCGTCCAGACCGCGCTCGCCCGTTTCTGGATGGCGCTGGGGATCGCGCCGGCCGCGATGATCGGCCACAGCTGCGGCGAGTATGCTGCGGCGCATGTTGCGGGCGTGGTGGACCTCGAAGCGGGCCTGCGCATCGTCCACGCGCGCGGCCGCCTGTTCGAGACGACCGCGAAAGGCGGCATGATAAGCGTGCCGCTTTCCGAGGCGGAACTTGCGCCGATGCTGCCGCCCGGGGTTTCGATCGCGACGATCAACGCCCCGTCCCTGTGCGTCGTATCGGGCGCGGCGGACGCGGTGGCGGCCTTCCTCGACGACTTGCGCGCGCGTGAGATCGAGGCGCAGCCGATCCCCATCGAGGTCGCCGCGCATTCGGCGATGCTCGACCCGATCCTGCCCGAATTCCGCGCCCTGCTGAAGACGATCACGCTGCGCGCGCCGCAGACCCCTTCGCCTCGAACCTGACCGGGCGCTGGGTGAGCGCGGCGGAGGCGACCGATCCCGAATACTGGGTGCGGCACTTGCGTGAGCCGGTGCGCTATACCGACGGCCTCGAATGCCTGCTGGGCGAGGCGGACCAGGTGCTTCTGGAAGTCGGCCCCGGCCGCGCCATGACCAGCCTCGCCCGCCAGCACCCGGCGCGCAAGGCCAGCCAGCCGGTGGTCGCCTCGATGCGCCATGCGGGCGAGGACGTTGCTGACGACCAGCGGTTGCTCGAAGCGCTCGGCGAACTCTGGGCGCTGGGCGTCGAGATCGACTGGACCGCATGGTGGGGCGAGGAGCGCCGCCTGCGCGTGCCGCTGCCGACCTATCGCTTCGAGCGCGAACGGCACTGGATCGAGCCGGGTGCGAGCCTGCACACGGCGGCGTCCGGGGGCGATGCAGATACCCGCCTCGCGCTGGGCGACTGGGGCTACGAGCCGGTGTGGAGCCGCGAGGATCCGGTGGCGGGAGAAGCCGTGGGCGGGGCTGCAGGCGGTCCGGCTCTGGTGCTCTGCGATGACGACGGGTTCGGCGCCAGCCTTGCCGCGCGGCTGCGCAAGGCGGGGGTGGAGACCGTCACCGTCCACGCCGCGACGCGCTTTGCCGCGAGCGCCGCCGACGCCTTCGCGCTGCGGCCCGACGTGCGCGAGGACTGGGCGCGGCTGTTCGTCCGGCTGGGCCGTGACGGGCGGATGCCGCGTCAGGTCTATCATTGCTGGCTGGCGGGCGGGGTAGCCGCGCCGAAGCGCCGGGATGCGGCGATCCTCGACCGGGGGCTGCATGCGCTGATCGCGATGGTGCCCGAACTCGCCGCTCAGGTGGACGAGGGGCCGGTGGTCGTCGCGCTCGTCACCGACAAGGCGCAGCGCGTGGCGGGCGATGCGGACCTCATGCCGCTCAAGGCCACGGCGATCGGCGCCGCGCGCACCGTCTCAGCCGAGTATCCGGGACTCGAGGTGCGCGCGATCGACATCGATCTTGCCGCCGTGAACGCCGCCGACCTTGCCGACGCGGTGATCGCCGAGGTTTCCGGCCCCCGTGCTTCCGGTGACGTCGCCTTGCGCGCGGGCGAGCGCTGGACGCTCGCCTACCGCAACGCGCGCGAGCCGCTGGCCGAGGGACAGCCGACATGGCTGCGCGAGGGCGGTGTCTATCTCGTCACCGGCGGGCTGGGCGGGCTGGGCCTGTCCATCGCCGACCACCTTGCGCGCGGATACAAGGCGCGCCTCGCTCTCGTCGGGCGCAGCGCCTTACCGCCGCGCGGGGAGTGGGCGCAGCGCCTCGCAAGCGGCGACCTGCCGCTGGGCGTCGAGGACAAGGTGCGCAAGCTGCTCGCGCTCGAAGCGGCGGGGGCGGACGTGGAACTGATCGTCGCCGACGTCGCCGATGCGAAGGCGCTGGCGAAGGGCGTGCGCAAGGCGGTTTCCCGCTTCGGCCCGATCGACGGCGTGTTCCATGCCGCCGGCGCGCTCGACGACGGGCTGATCGAGACCCGCAGCCGCAAGGCGGTGGACGCCGTGCTGCGACCCAAGATCGCGGGCACCCTGGCGCTGGAGGAGGCGCTCAAGGGTCAGGCGCCGGGCTTCCTGCTGCTGTTCTCCTCGGTCAGCGCCTTCGCGGGGCTGCCGGGGCAGGTGGACTATGCCGCCGCCAATGCCTTCCTCGACGCCTATGCGCAATCGCGGCGCAGCGATGCGCGCACGCGGGTGCAGTCGGTCGGCTGGAGCCAGTGGGCCGAAGTCGGCATGGCCGCCGCGCTCGGCGGGCGCGAGGGCGGAGCGCCTGAAGGAGGGATGGGCGCGCTGCCCGACGACCTCGGGGCAGGGAAGGCGATCGAGCATCCCTTCCTCGAACGGCTCTGCACCATTTCCGACGATGAGTTTGTGGTCACCGGCATCCTAACCCCCGTGCGGCATTGGGTGCTCGACGAGCACCGAGTCGTTGATGCCGGTGCGCTGCTGCCCGGGACATCTTTCCTGGAGATGTCTCGGGCAGCAGTTGCGCTGGTCCACCAGGGCGCGCTGGAACTGTCCGACTTCACGTTCCTCAAGCCCTTCGCTGTGCCTGACGGGGAGGCGCGCGGCTTGCGGGTCCATGTCCGTCGGCGCGGCGCGAGCGGGTGGAAGGTCACCATCCTCGGCCGCCCCGAACAGGGCGGCGAATGGATCGAGCACGCACACGGCGTGGTCCGCCCGCACACGCTGACGCCGCTGCGCTCCACGCTTGACCTCGGCGCTATCGCCGAGCGCTGCAGCCCCGCGATCTGCGGCGGCGCCGACCAGCCGATGATGAACTTCGGCCCGCGCTGGGATACGCTCGTGCAGGCGCTTGCTTCCCCTCATGGCGAAGCGCTGCTCCAGCTGGAACTCCCTGCGGCCTACACCGCCGAGGCCGAGGCGATGGGCCTGCACCCGGCGCTGCTAGACTTCGCGACGGCGGGCGCGCAGACGCTGATTCCCGGGCGCGACCGGAGCCGTGATTTCTACGCGCCGTTCACCTATCGCCGCTTTCTCCTCCACGCCCCGCTGCCCGCGCTCGCGTGGAGCCACATCCGGCTGGTCTCCTCCGATGGCCAGACGGCGGTGTTCAACGTGACGATCACCGACGCCGACGGCCTCGTCGTCGCCGAAGTGCGCGAATTCACGATGATGCACATGGGCGACGCGGCGCTGCTCGCCCGCGCCTCCGCGACGCCGCCGCGCGCCGCGAAGGCCGCCACCGGCGAGATCGCGGCAAGCTCCGAGGGCATACTGCCCGAAGAGGGCACCGAAGTGATCGCGCGCCTGCTCTCGGGCCGGTGCCGCCCGCATACGGTGATCTCGCCCTACGACCTCGCGCCGGTGCTCGCGCGCCTGCGCAGCCCGCCGCGCGCCAGCCGCCGGGAGGCTGCGAGCGGCGATCCGGCGGATCTGCCCGCGACCCCGGCCGAACAGGTCATCGCCGACTTGTGGTGCGACCTGCTGGGCATGGAGGCGGTCGGGCGGCACGACAACTTCTTCGATCTTGGCGGCCATTCGCTGCTGGCGGTGCAGTTCACCAACCGCCTGCGCAAGAAGACCGGCCGTACCCTGCCGCTCGCGGCGATGCTCGGCCAGCCGACCGTCGCGGGGCTTGCCGCCGTGATCGACCCGGACAGCCGCGCGCCCGATATGCCCGCCGCCGCCGAGGCGGAAGGACCGGGTCTTGGCTTGGGTCACGGCATCGTCACCATCCGCAAGGGCGGCCCGGCGACGCCGCTGTTCCTGATCCACGACGGCCTCGGCGAAACGCTGCTCTATCGCGGCCTGGCGCTGCGGCTGGACGGCGCGCGGCCGGTACTGGGGATAGAGCCGCTGCGCAAGGCGGACGGCAACTACGCCCACACCCGCATCGACGAGATGGCGACGTACTATATCGGCAAGGTGCGCAGCGTTCAGCCGCAAGGCCCCTATCTCCTCGCCGGGCTCTGCGCCGGGGGCGTGATCGCCTTCGAGATGGCGCAGCAACTTCAGGGGATGGGCGAGCAGGTGGCCTTCGTCGGCGTGATCGACGCCGCCGACGTCGAGGCGCGCAAGCATCGCTTCGGCGAGAGCCGCGCCCGCCTTGGCCGCGTGCTGGGCGTGCTGAAGTCCGGCAATCCGCTGCAGATCTTGCCCGACCTCGGCCGCCGCGCCTGGAACCTCGCGCGCTGGGAGGTCGAATCGCGGATGCGACGGGCCGAGGACCGCCGCACCGTCGATGCCCTGCGTACCGCCGATGCGGGCGCCAGGATGGAGGAGGCGGGCTCCCCCGCGATCCCGTTCCTCAGGCTCTACGAAGCGGCGCACAAGGAGCACCGCCCGATCGGCATCCTGCAATCGACCAGCGTGGCGCTGTTCAAGGCCAGCGACGATACCGACCTTGCCGACGACACCCCTACCGCGCGGTCTATCGCGACTATGCGCTCGGCTGGGGCAAGCGGGTGCGCGAGGACATCGTGATCCTCGACATTCCCGGCGGCCACATGTCGAACCTGCAGGAGCCGCACGTCGCCACGCTGGCGCCGCTGTTCCAGAATGCGCTCGACGATGCCGTGTCCGAGCATGGTCCGTGGAGCCGCCCGGCGACGACGCACGGAGAACCGATCGACTTCTTCGAGGAGGCCGCAGAATGAGCGGAGGCATGACAGAGGCCATGAGCGGGGGGATCAGCGGGCGCAATTTCCGCCGGGAGCCGGATTTCCCGATCGACGTGGTCATCGTCAATTACCGGACCGGGCCGCTGGTGGTCGAGTGCCTGTCCAGCCTCGATGCCGAGCGCCGCTCGGGCGCGCGGCTGCGGGCGATCGTGGTCGACAACGATTCGCGCGACGGTTCGGCCGAACTGCTGCAGGCGACGATCGCGCGCGAGGGCTGGGACTGGACGACGCTGGTGCGCTCGCCGACCAACGGCGGGTTCGGCACCGGCTGCAACATCGGCATCGAGCATGCCCTACGTGACAGCGAGGCGCGGGGTGTCTGGCTGCTCAATCCCGATACGCGGGTGATGCCCGGTGCCGTCAATGCGCTGGCGAGCTTCATGGCGGCGATGCCGCGCGCCGGGATCGTCGGCACCGCATTGCTGCTGGGCGACGGATCGCCATGGCCTTACGCCTTCCGCTTTCCCACCGTGCTCGGCGAACTGGAGCGCGCCTTGCGCTGGGGGCCCGCCACACGCCTGCTGGCCGGGCACATGACCGCGCGGCGGATGGACGGGCGCGCGCAGCAGATGGACTGGGTCTCCGGCGCCAGCATGGCCGTGCGTCGCGAGGCCTTGCAGCAGGGGCTGCGGTTCGACGAGGACTACTTCCTCTATTATGAGGAGACCGACTTCTGCCGCGAAGCCAAGGCGCGCGGGTGGCAATGCTGGTATGCGCCCCGGCCGACCGTGCTGCACGTCGCGGGCCAAAGCACCGGGCTTACCGCCGCGGATGCTCATGCGCGGCGGGTGCCGCAATACTGGTTCGCCTCGCGGAGGCGCTACTTCCGCAAGAACCACGGCTGGGCTTATGCGCTGGCGGCCGATCTCGCCTGGGTGGCGGGGCACTGTCTCCACCTCGTCAAGCAGCAGCTGCGCCGCAAGCCGCGCGAAGACCCGCCGCGGCTGCTGAGCGATTTCGTCTGGTTCGGGATGCTCGCACCCGAACGGCGTTGAGGCGATGAAGGCCATGGGAGAGGACTTCATCGCCACGCTGGCCCGCCACGGGATTATCGGCGAGCGGATCGCGGCGCCGTTCGTGCTCTGGCTGGTGCGCCCTGACACGGGCGACCAGGCCGCAGTGTCGGCGCTCCTGAGCGATGCGGAGGCAGAGCGGGCGGGGCGGTTCAGGATCGACGCTCTCGCCCGGCGTTACCGGGCGGCGCATGGCGCGCTGCGGCTGCTGGTCGAGGCGGAGTTCGGAATCGCGGCGGCGCGGCAGCGCTACGGAGCCAATGAATTCGGCAAGCCGCATCTGCTCGATGAGCCGGATGTGCAGTGCAATGTGAGCTACAGCGGCGATTTCGCGATGGTCGCCCTGGCGCGGGGCGTGGAGATCGGCATCGACCTTGAGCGGGTGCGCCCTGTCGATGACGCGGCCGGACTGGCTGCGATGTACTATACCGATCGCGAATTAATGCAGCTGAATGAAAGGCCGGGTGCGTTTTCCGACCATGAATTCCTGACGGTCTGGGTCAGGAAGGAAGCGTGTTCGAAGGCACTCGGGCGGGGTCTTTCGATTGCCCCGTCATCGTTCGAGTGCGGAGTGGGCTGCGGCCCGAGGAACGTGCTTGTCGATGGAGAAGTGGTGGAAAGCGATGTTGTCGACCCGAAGGGCGGTGTGCTGATGTCTTGGGCCGTACGAGGCCAGTGTTAGTTCCCTGGTACTAACCGACATTCTTGCTTTTCTCTGCTCTTAGTTAGCCTGCGACTGAAGAAGGCCTTCGCGGATGACGTAGGCGATCATGTGCGCGCGGTTGCGCGTGCGGGTCTTGAGACGCACGTTTTCCACGTGGCGCTCGACCGTGCAGGGTGCGATGTTGAGTTCGATCGCGGTTTCCTTTGCGGAACGACCCATTGCGACAAACTGCAATACGTCGAGTTCGCGCGAAGTGAGCTGGACGTTTTCGGTGCCTT
Source organism: Novosphingobium sp. NFX11 (assembly GCF_057376415.1). Taxonomy (NCBI): domain Bacteria; kingdom Pseudomonadati; phylum Pseudomonadota; class Alphaproteobacteria; order Sphingomonadales; family Sphingomonadaceae; genus Novosphingobium; species Novosphingobium sp. NFX11. The sequence goes on from NZ_CP080384.1 coordinate 3,324,808, forward strand.
CAATTCTGTACATTTAAACCCCCGTTGATTCAAATGGAGTCAGTTAACCCCATAAACCCAATGTCGCATCGCTCTTCCGGAGAGTCACGCAATATTTTGGGGGAATATACCTACTTCATCATCCTCTTGAGGCACTAATCAGTACTACAATGGGACTCTGAAAATTCAGGATAGGTACGTCATCTGGAACGCGATCGCCTAACAAATGCAGTTAGATGACTCTAAATCACCTATTGCAACAACGTGTTCCTGCTCTTGGGTGCAAGAGTCGTTTCAGGCAGGCGGGGACCGGAAAAATGCCTAATGCTTGAATCGGAAGAGATCGAACCAAGATCGAACCGACTCGCTAGCGGCGGATGGCTCGTCTGGGGAACCTCGACGTTTCCCTCCACGGCCTCCTGTCCGACGAGGCTGGATGGACGGTTAATTAATTCGCGAGCCATCACCGCGGCCTGGGTGCGGTTTTCGACGCCAAGTTTGCGCAGGATGGCCTTAACTGCGGCTTTTACTGCGGTCTCGTTGATCCCCATCTCGCGTGAGATCGCCTTGTTCGGCTGGCCGAGCGCCAGATGTTCCAGCACCCGGACTTCCCTGTCGCGGAATCCGAACGCCTCGATCGCCGGGGCGGGGGCGGCATGGCGGGTGGCTGCAGGCAGGCTGACGAGGAAGTCGATCACTTCCGGAGGCGCCACTTTCTGCCCGTTCGAGACCATCTGCAGGATCGCGACCAGCGAAAGATAAGGCACGTTGTCGGGAAAATAGGCATAGGCTCCCGCCGCATAGAGCGCGACCATCTCGTCGAAGTCGAAAGCACCGGTGAGGACGATGATCCGCATGTCCGGATCATCGCGCTGCATGGTCTCGATGGTGTGGGTACAGTTGTCCTGCAGCAATTCGCGCTCGACGACGATGATCTGCTGAATGTCTTCAGCATGGCCCCCAAGGGTCAGTTCTTCGAGCGCGGATACCGATTCCGCCACCTCGAAAGACGCATCGGTGAAGATGCGTCGAAGGCCTTCGCGGATGATCGAGTTCGTGATCGCAATGGAAATGGATGCCGGCATGTCGGTTCGTATGCCCCTCTTCGCATTTTCGCCCCCATGCGTGGCGGGCACCATGGATGATGATTAATAGTTTGACAATGCCGTAAAAATCAGTGCTCAGAAGAGTAAGGATTGTTGCTGATATGTTGCAACATAGGCTCAAGTCACATGGTCATTATTAATGATCGGCGGTGTTTCTGAGAAGTTATCATCCCGGTCTTCATTTCATCGTATCGTCGAAAGGTCGCCAGATGTGCGTTCGACTCTTTTGGGATACGTAAAATTCATAGGGCCCAAGTCGGAATAGGATACTCGGGCCGGTCATCGCCGAATAGCAGGTTCCCGGCAAAACTGGCTTCCTGTCTCTAGCGGGGCCTGCCGGTCGTGCGTTCATGCGAATACGCGAATGAAGACATTTCTCGCCCGGCAGGAGGAGCGGGAGCCTCGATAATGATCGTCAAGTCGTATGAAATAGCCGGCCCCTGCGCCTTCGTGCCCAGTCGGATTGCAGACATGCGCGGCTGGTGCGCCGAGACTTTCCGACATGACCTGTTCGCAAGGTACTGCGGGGAGGCGATCTTCGTGCAGGACAACGAATCCCGCAGCCTGGCCGTCGGCACCGTGCGGGGCCTGCACTATCAGCGCCCGCCGCATGCGCAGGGCAAGCTGGTGCGCTGCACCGCCGGGGCGATTCTCGACGTGGCGGTCGACATCCGCGCAGGCTCGCCCACCTATGGGCACTGGATCGCGGAGACGCTGACGCCTGACAACGGCACGCAGCTCTGGATACCGCCCGGCTTCGCGCATGGCTTCTGCACATTGCTTCCCGACACCGTGGTCGCCTGCAAGGTCACGGACTATCACTGCGCCGAGTGCGACCTTGGCATGCGCTGGAACGATCCGGTGCTGGCAATCGCCTGGCCCGAGCTTGTCAATCCCGCGAGCCTCTCGCCCAAGGACCGCGCGCAGCCGCTGGTCTGCGAGCGGCCTGCCCATTTCATCTTCGAGGAGCTTGCCGAATGCGCCTGATCGGTTCGCCTGTCCGCAGCTGCGGGGAGAATGCGCACGACCGGGCCATCGCCCGGCACCAATCCGTGAACCAGTCTTCGGGAGTCCGCGCATGAAGGGCATCATTCTTGCTGGAGGCAGCGGTACCCGGCTTTATCCGATGACGCTGTCGACTTCCAAGCAGCTGATGCCGGTCTACGACAAGCCGATGATCTATTATCCGCTCAGTACCCTGATGCTTGCGGGCATCCGGCAGATCCTGATCATCTCCACCCCGCGCGACCTTCCTTCCTTCCGCGAGCTGCTGGGTGACGGATCGCAATGGGGGCTTGAACTGGAGTACGCGGCCCAGCCGCGCCCGGACGGGCTGGCGCAGGCTTACGTGATCGGTGCGGATTTCGTGGGCTCTCAGCCATCGGCGCTGATCCTGGGCGACAACATCTTCCACGGCCACGGCCTGCCCGACCTGCTCGCCCGCGCGGGGAGCGCAAGCGCGGGGCGAGCGTCTTCGCCTATCACGTGCAGGACCCCGAGCGTTACGGCGTGGTCGAGTTCGACAGTCGGGCGCGCGCCATCTCGATCGAGGAGAAGCCGAGCCTGCCGCGTTCCAACTGGGCGGTGACCGGGCTCTACTTCTACGACGCGCAAGTGGTGGAGATCGCCGCCAACCTCGCTCCTTCGCCGCGCGGCGAACTGGAGATCACCGACGTCAACCGCGCCTATCTGGAGCGCGGGCAACTGTCGGTGGAGATGATGGGGCGCGGCTATGCCTGGCTCGATACCGGGACGCCCGACAGCCTGATGGACGCAGCCGAGTTCGTGCGCATCCTCGAGAAGCGGCAGAGCACCAAGATCGCCAGCCCCGAGGAAGTCGCCTATCGCCGGGGCTTCATCAGCGAGGCGGGGCTGGAACGCGCCATTTCGCGGCTCGGCAAGTCGGAATACGCGCGTTACCTGCGGCACGTTCTGGAGCAGGGAGGGATCACGCCCGACACGGCGTTGCCGGGGGGCGGCTGGAAATGGACCCGCATCCCTCGGTGCAGTAAAATCCAGCTGCACCCGTTCGTCATTGCGAGCGCAGCGAAGCAATCCAGGGCGGCCCAAGACTGCCCTGGATTGCTTCGCTGCGCTCGCAATGACGAAGTGTGGTGGGTTAGCGAAGGGGCCGGAGCCGAGCCTCAGGCGCGCGGCGTGAAGTCCGGCACCAGATGGCCCTTCTCGTCCATCCGCGCCGGTACGATCCCCGGTTTCTCGCGGAAGGGCGCTTCGTCGTCGTTGCCGAAGATGGTGCACCACCAGCGGCCTTCCTTGTCCTTGAAGATGTTGCCGCCGCCGCCGCACGGCACGCTCTCGTAGCGATCGCGGTACGGGCCGAACGGCGTGTCCGAGGTCGCCAGCGCGAAGGAATAGCGGTTGGGGTGGAAGCGATCGACGGCGCCGAGGTAGTATTTGCCGTCATGCTTGAACATCGTCGCGCCCTCGAAGCCGATGTCCTTGAAGCCGCGGTGGACGCACTTTTTGTTGTGGTGCAGCGGGTCTGGGGCGGGTGTTTCCAGCGTGATCGGGGTCCACTCTCCGTCGTAGCCAGAGAGGTCGGGCTTCAGGCGCACCATCTCGAAGGCGCCGCCGTAGGTCAGGTAGACCGCGCCGTCGTCGTCGCCGAACAGGGTGGCGTCGATGCCGTTGCGCAGCGGCTTGTCGGGCGAGAAGGCGTGGACGTAGGGGCCGGTCGCCTTGCCGGTGGTGCTGCGCAGGATCGCGATGCCGGAACGGCTGATCGAATGGCAGATGTAGTAGTTGCCGTTGATGTAGTGGATCTCCGGCGCCCAGATCGCGCGGAAGTAGTCGCCCTTGCGCACGGTCCACTGCTTCTCCCAGCCGCCGTCCTTCTCGATGCTCCAGACGAGGCCGAGGTAGTCCCACTGCTCGAGGTCGGCCGAGCGCCAGAGTTCGACGCCGTCGTTGGCCTTCCAGATGTCGTCGCCGGTGGAGCCGGTCATATAGTAGAAACCGTCACCGCCGAGGCACACGATGGTGTCGCGCAAGTGGACGTGGATCAGCGGCTTCACCGGCGGGATCAGGCCCTGCGTGACGACGCGGCCGGAGTCGGAATCGTTCCACGGCAGCGCGTTCTTCGGCGGCGTGCCGGGGCCTTTGAAACGCACGCCCTTGCGGTCCACCGCCGCCTCGCTGGTGACCCAGCCGCCGCGCTCGGTTTCGGGAGTGACCGGCAGGCCGGGACCGCTGCGCGTGGCGACGTCGTAGTAGCCCGCAGGCGGTGGGGCGATTGGACGGCCGTTGTCGTCCTCGACCGGGAAGGGCGGGCGCTTCAGCGGCTCGGCGGCAAGGCCGAGCGAGGGGCGCGTGCCCAGCAGCGCGAGGCTGCCGGCAACCACCGCGCGGCGGCTCAGTTCGAAGCCCTTGGTCACGTCATCTCTCTCCATCGGTTCGTTCCCCCAACGGTTCGTCATTGCGAGCGTAGCGAAGCAATCCAGGGCGTTCTTGCGCCGCTCTGGATTGCTTCGCTACGCTCGCAATGACGAAGGGTTTTTGGTCATTGCCCGGCACTCGAACGAAAAAGTCCCGGCCCTCGCGTTAAGCGGGGACCGGGACAGGTCGTCAGTACTTGAAGCGGACGCCGAAGTAGAACTGGCGGCCGAAGCTGTGGTTGAGGACGACGCGGTCGGCATCGCCGATGTACATGTCCTTCACCTCGTTCGTCAGGTTGTTGCCCTCGATGGTGAGGGTGATCTTGTCGGTCAGGTTGACGCCGATCGAGGCATCGACGTTGATCGCGCTGTTGACGCCTTCCTGCGTGCTCTGTTCACGCGCGCCGCCGCCGAAGGCTTCGACGTAGCCAGAACGGTAGGACACCGAACCGCGCAGGGAGAGCAGCTTGTCCTCGTAGAACAGGGTGCCGTTGGCGGTGTGCTTCGACAGGTTGGTCAGCGGGCCGACCACGGTGCCGATGCCGCCGGGGCCGGGGTACTTTAGGTCCGCCTTGACGTACGTGTAGTTCGCCAGGACGCCGAGGTTGCTGAGGAAGCCCGGCAGGAAGTCCAGCTGGTGCTGGTAGTTCAGCTCGAAGCCGCGCAGCTTGCCGCCGTCGCCGTTGATCGTGCGGCGCACGGTGACGGGCACGTTGGCGGGCAGGCCCTGATCGGTCGCGAGGTTGAGCGGGAAGCCCAGCTGGTCGAACGGCACCAGCGTCGAGATCTGCGTGCCCGAGAGCGAGCCGATGTCCTTCTGGAACAGGCTGACGCCCAGCAGCGAGCCCGGTGCGAAGTACCACTCGGCCGAGAAGTCGAGGTTGAAGGCTTCGGTGGGGTTCAGGTACGGGTTGCCCTGGTTGAACACCTGGTTCGCCTGCTGCAGCGTCAGGCTGCCGCCCGGCGACAGCGAGCCGAGGCCCGGACGGGTGATGACCTGCGCGGCGCCGAAACGCAGCAGGAAGTCGGGGGTGATCTCGGCGACGAGGTTCATCGAAGGCAGCCAGTTCTCGTAGCTGCGCTTGACGGTGATCGGGGTGGCGACGCCGCTGGCGAGGCCGTAGCCGAACGAGGTCTGGCCGGTGCGGACATAGCGCACGCCCGCATCGCCGCGGAACATGATGCCGCCGATCTCGCGCTCGAAATCGATCTGGAACCACGCCGCCTTGTCGACTTCCTTGATCGAGCCGGTGTTGCTGGCCGCCGTCGCGTTGGGGTTGGTGCCCGCCACGTCACGTCCGTTGACGCGGAAGTCCACGTCGCGGCCGTTGATGTTGGTCACGCAGTTGCAATAGATATTGAGCGTATCGACGAAGCCCTGCAGGTCGGGGATCACGTAGCCCGAATAGTTCGGGTCGCCGGTCTTGCCGTTCAGCGGCTTGGTCAGCGCCGCGATCTGCGCCGGGGTCAGCGTGCCCGAGGAGGTTTCGGCGACGAAGCGGCGGCTCTCGAAAGTTTCGTAGCGGAAGCGGCGGTATTCGCCGCCGAACGACAGCTTGAAGCCGTCGGCCACGTCCCACTCCGCGCCCAGCTTGGTCGAGAGATAGTCGTTGGTGACCTCGTTCCTGCGGATGCGCACGTCCGAGGTGCCGTTGGTGAACGACCAACTGGCCGGGTCGCTGGGATCGAAGCCCCAGTTGATGGTCGGCGCGCGGCTGTTGTCGCGGTAGTCCCACGAGAACCCGTCCGAGTTGGCGCGGTCGAGGACCACGGCGGTCTGCTCGGGGCTGTCGAACTTCGACTTGGAGTAGCCTGCGTAGCCGTTGAGGCGGAAGGTATCGCTCAGTTCCTGCTTCACCACGGTGTTGTACTGATAGAAGGTGGTGCTGAAGCGGTCGTGGCGCGATTCGATGCGCATGTCGACGTCGTCGAATACGCCGTAGACCAGCGAGTTGTTGGCATCGACCACGCCGTCGCGGATGATCGTCTGCGACTTGCCCGAGGAGCCCGAGCGGCTGAACGAGAGCGCCTCGATGTAGTTTTCCCAGCGCTGCGTCTTGGACTTCGCATAGAGCCCCTCGACGACGATTTCGGTGCGATCCGAGGGCTTCCACTGGACGGCGCCGGTGAGACCCAGGCGCTTGATGTCGTTCTTCCAGGTGTCGTAGCGGGGAATGCGCGGGTGATAGATCAGGTCGCCCCAGTTCGAACCGTCGGCGGCGGGGGCCTGGTTGATCTGGGCGGCGGTGTAGCCGGGCAGGGTGGAGGCCGCGTTGAAGCCGCCGTTCACGCCCGCCGGGCTCCAGCGCACGGTCGAGTGGCCTTCCTCCTCGATGGTGCGGGTGGAGTACGCGGCCGAGGCGAGGACGCCGAACGTGCCCGAATCGTTCTGCCAGCTGACGAGGCCCGCAAGGCGCGGGTCCCATGCCTTCGACAGATCGTTGTAGCCCGCGCGGGCGGACCCGGCGACGACGAAATTGTCCTTGAAGTCCAGCGGGCGGGCGGCCTGCAGGTCTACCGTGGCGCCGAGCGAGCCTTCCTCGACCGAGGCCGAGGCGGTCTTGCGCACGGTCAGCGAGTTGAACAGTTCCGAGGCGAAGATGTTGAAGTCGAAGCCGCGGCCGCGGTTGACGCCGCCGCCTGCATCCGAACCGCCGGTGGTCGCCACGGCTTCCATGCCGTTGATGCGCACGCGGGTATATTCGGGGCCAAGGCCGCGCACCGAGATCGCGCGACCCTCACCGCCTTCGCGGCTGATCGCGACGCCGGGAATGCGCTGGAGCGATTCCGCCAGGTTGTTGTCGGGGAACTTGGCGACGTCCTCGGCCTTGATCACGTCCACTGCGGCGGTGGACTGGCGCTTTTCGGCCTGCGCGGTCTGCACCGAGTTGCGGAAGCCGGTGACGATGATGTCGGCGGGCGTCGCGCCGTCGATCTCGGAGGTCTGCGCGTCCTGCGCATAGGCCGGCGAGATGCAGGCGACGGCCAGAACGGTCGCGGACGCACCGCGCACCAGGCGACGACGAAGAATTGCGGAACTGCGCACCCTGATTTCCTCCCCATTTGTAGACCGGCGACGCGGGACTTTCCCGTCCTCGCCTTGACCGGCCCAGCCTCCCTTTTATGGTCGAGCTTGATACCGGTGTCAGAGACTACGAACAACACGCAGATTGATACGCCCGGCGCTTCATTGCTTCGTGCGCGAAAAGGGCTTGATCGATGCAGTCGGTGCATCGGTTCGGGGAAGAAAGCGGGATTGTCGAATGCCGAACTTCCGTCCCGTCATTGCGAGCGTAGCGAAGCAATCCAGGGCAATTCCACCCCGCTCTGGATTGCTTCGCTACGCTCGCAATGAAGAAGCGACGGCGACGATGCACAGCGCACATCGATCAAGCTGCACAGCGGCATGGATGGAGTGGACGCCGCGCGCGTAAGTCTGAAGGCACGGAAAAAGCCGCAAACCAGTGCGGCGGATGTGGGGCGATGGAGAGATGGATTTGTCAGGTTCGATAGAAGCGGCCACCCCGGCGGGTACGCGCCCGACGAAGGTGCGTTTTCTCATCATCGCGCTGATCTTCGTCATCACCTCGCTGAACTACGCGGACCGCTCGACCTTCTCGATCGCGGGGGCTTCGGCCTCGGCGGAGCTGGGGCTGGATGCGGTGCAGACCGGGTTCATCCTCTCCGCCTTCGCCTGGGCCTATTCGCTGGCGCAAATCCCCGGCGGCGCGCTGCTTGACCGGTTCGGGACGCGGCCGATCTATATCGCCGCGATCGGGACGTGGTCGTTCTTCACGGTGCTGCAGGGCTTCGCGGGCTTCATCCTCGGCGCGACGGTGGTGACGCAGCTGTTCCTGCTGCGCTTCCTCGTGGGTCTGTGCGAGGCGCCCTCGTTCCCCGGCAATGCGCGCATCGTCGCCGCATGGTTCCCGGCGCGCGAGCGCGGGACGGCCTCGGCGATCTTCAATTCGGCGCAGTATTTCTCGCTGGTCGCCTTCGCGCCGCTGATGGGCTGGGTGGTCCATGAATTCGGCTGGCGCGCGGTGTTCTTCGTGATGGGCGCGCTGGGCCTGATGGCGATGTGCGCCTTCGCCGCCTTCATCCGCGAGCCGACTCGCCACAAGTGGGCCAACGCCGCCGAAGTCGAACTGATCCGCGAAGGCGGCGGCCTCGTCGAACCGGAAGGCCGCAAGGACAAGGCCGCCGAGCCGACCTTCACCTGGAGCAACGTGCGTCAGCTGCTGACCAGCCGCATGATGATCGGCGTCTACCTCGGCCAGTACTGCATCAACGTGCTGACCTATTTCTTCGTGACCTGGTTCCCGATCTATCTGGTCAAGGATCGCGGCTTCAACATCATGGAGGCCGGCTTCGTCGCCGCGCTGCCCGCGCTGTGCGGGTTCGTCGGCGGCGTCGCGGGCGGCGTGATGTCGGACGTGCTGCTGGCGCGCACCGGCTCGATCACGATGGCGCGCAAGGCGCCGCTGCTGGCGGGGATGCTGCTCGCCAGCCTCATCATGGTCGCCGCCAAAGTGGAAAGCCAGGTCGGCGTGGTGCTGCTGATGTCGGTCGCGTTCTTCGGCAAGGGCGTCGCTTCGCTCGGCTGGGCGGTGATGTCCGACGTGGCGCCGCGCAAGCTGGCGGGGCTGGCGGGCGGCGTGTTCAACACCTTCGGCAATGCCGCCGGAATCGTCACGCCCATCGTCGTGGGCATCCTCGTCGCGCAGGCGGGGTCGTTCGACACCGCGCTCGTCTTCGTCGGCGCGCATTGCCTCTTGACCATCGTTGCCTATTTCGTCGTCGTGCAGAAGCTCGAGCGACTGGAGCTTGCCGCATGAATCTCGACCGTCGTACCGTACTGCTGGCCACCGGCGCGCTGATGCTGGTTCCGGCCATAGCCCGCGCCGGATCGGCCGAGATCGCCATCGACACGCCGATGGCCGCGCCGCGCTGGGCGGTGCTGCAGCGCCACCTCATCGCCATGCAGGGTGACGCCGCCCGCGCCTTCCACGACCGCTACTTCAACGCGAAGCATGAGATCGAGGCGTTCCTGCGCTGGGGCGCCAACGACGGCCCCGACGACGCCATCGAGGCGATCAACGACTGGCCCTACCTCTACCTCATTGGCGGCGAGGCGGGCCTGCTCGACCTCGCGCAGAAGGTGCAGGAAGCCCACTTCGCGCAATACTCCCGCGCCCGCACCAAAGACGTGCTGATGGGCCGGAACGGCATGTACGTGCGCGAATTCCCGCCGCAGATGGACTGGCAGCACATCAGCGAGGGCCTGACGACCTTCAACCAGCTCGGCCTGTGCAACCCGGACGACCGCAAGCTGATCGAGCGTGCCCGCCGCTTCGCCGATTTCTACACCGGCCGCGATCCCATCGCGCGCAACTACGATCCGAAGCTGAGGCTCATCCGTTCGATGTTCAACGGCAGCATCGGCCCGCTGATGCGCCCGGCGACGATGCTCGACTGGGCAGGCGACCCCTTCGACACCGCGCCGTTCGAGATGGTCCACGGCGAATCGAGCTACAAGGACACGCTGGAGCACTACCGCGAATATACCGAGACGGTCGGCGACAACCCGCTGAACCTGCACTCGACCGCGCTGGGCTTCAACGCCTGGATGCTGACCGGCGAAGCGCGCTTCCGCGACTGGATGCTGGAGTATGTCGAGGCATGGGCGGCGCGGGCCAAGGCCAACGGCGGCATCCTGCCCAGCAATATCGGGCCGGACGGCAAGGTCGGCGGCGGCGCGGGCGGTCACTGGTGGGGCGGCACCTACGGCTGGGGGTTCAGCCCGATCAACCCCGTCACCGGCAAGCGCGAGGACCGCAACCGCATCCCGCGCGCGATCATGGGCTTCATGAACGCCTACATGGCGACCGGCGACGACCGCTACCTGCAGGTCTGGCGCGACCAGAACGCGGCGATCAACGCACAGTCGCGCAAGATCGACGGCGTGCTCTCCGCGCCGACGATGCACGGCGCGCAGGGCTGGTACAGCTTCAAGCCCGGACCCTACCGCTTCAACACCGGCGAGATCTGGTATCTCTCCCAACGCGAGGCCGACCGCGCGGCGATGGAGCCGACGCCGTGGACGCAGTTCCTCGAGGGCAAGCAGGACGGCTGGGCCGAACAGGCGCTGCTCGACGACATGGAGCGCGTGCGCACGCAGATGGTCCGCGTCCACGAGGACAAGACGACTGCTGCGACGCGCCTCGCCGACAACCCGATCGAGCGCAACCCGGTCTCGGTGACGGCGCTGCTGCACCAGACCATGGGCGCGATCCACGTCGCGCGGCCGCCGTGGTCGAAGACCTCGCCCAATCAGGGCGGCACGCTGCTCTTCGCGCGGTTGCGGCACTTCGACGCCGACCGCAAGCGTCCGGGCCTGCCCGAGGACGTGGCGGCGCTGGTGGAGAAGATGGATGCCGGGACGACGACGCTCTCGCTGGTGAACCTCAACCCCGCGCTGGCGCGGCGGCTGGTGATCCGCGGCGGCGGCTACGGCGAGCATCGCATCGAGGCGGTGCGGATCGGCGACAGGCGCATGCCGGTGGGCGATCGCGACGTGGCGCTCAGGCTGGAGCCGGGCGCGGGCGCAAGGGTTGTGCTGGAGATGAACCGGTTCAGCCAGCCGCCGACACTGGCGTGGCCGCAGATGTAATCGTCGTCCCGGACTTGATCCGGGACCGCTGGCCATGAACGGCCCACCTTGCTGCGCGCGCAGCACGCTCTCGCCTAAAGACAGCCACCGGTCCCGGATCAGGTCCGGGACGACGTCATTACTATCGCGTCATTCCGCCATCGCCTTCAGACACAGTTCCCTGAACGCCGGCAGCGCCGGGTTCTCGCTCTCCCGCCGCCACGCCAGATGCAGTTCCACCGGCGCGGCGGGCTCGCTCTCGAAGGGCCGGAACACCACCCCGCGCGGATGGAGCCCCGCCGCCGCCTCGGGCACGATCCCAGGCGCGAGCCCCGCGCCGACCAGCCCCAGCAATGAGTGGATCTGCGTCACGTACTGCACGTAGCTGGGCGCTGCCCCGGCCCGCTCGAACAGGCTGGACAGCAGCAGGTTGAAGTACCCGGCCCCGCGCTGGGCGTACATGACGAGATCCTGCCCGTCGAAATCCCCCGGCGCGAAACGCTCCTGCCCCGCGCGCGGATCGTCCTCGTGCAGCGCCACCAGCAGGCTTTCCAGCAGCAGCGGCGCCGAATCGAACTGTACCTTGTCCACCGGCGGGCGCACCAGCGCGAGGTCGATCATGCCGGTATGCAGCGCCTCGAACTGATCGCCCGAGACCAGTTCGTGCAGCTGCAGTTCCAGCCCCGGCAGTTCCACCGCCGCGCGCTTGACGATGCGCGGCAGCAGGACATAGCCCGAGACCGCCGTAAAGCCGATCGAGATGCGCCCGGTCTCCCCTTCCACACCCGCCGCGCCGCCAGCGCCGCGCTTTCGGACAGGCGCACGATGCGGCGCGCTTCGTGAAGGAAGGTCTCGCCCGCCAGCGTCAGCGTCACCCGGCGGCTGGTGCGGTTGAACAGCTCGACGCCGAGGATGCGTTCGAGCACCTGGATCTGGCGGCTGAGCGGCGACTGGGTCATGTGCAGCCGCTCGGCGGCGCGGCCGAAGTGCAGTTCCTCGGCGAGGACGACGAAGCAGCGCAAGTGCGTGAGTTCGAACATCGTCGATGCCTACCGCGCATGAGGCCGGAGGAAAAGCGCGCGATGCATCGATGGGCGCTGATCGATGCCGCTGCGACATAAATCGATCCAGTCCCAGCGATGGGCGCGGCCGCCCCGCGCAGGTAGCAAAGGCTCTACAGGATCAATTGGAGCATTAAGCGATGTCGCCTCAGGATTTGGCCGCCCGTATCGGCGGGGGTCTCCTCTCGTTTCCGGTCACGCATTTCGACGCCGACCTGAAGTTCGACGAGGCGGCCTATCGCGACCATCTCGGCTGGCTGTCGGACTACGACGTGGCCGGCCTGTTCGCGGCGGGCGGCACCGGCGAGTTCTTCTCGCTCACCCCGGCCGAAGTGCCGGGAATTGTCAAGGCGGCGGTCGAGGAAGCGGCGGGCAAGGTGCCGGTGCTTTCGGGCTGCGGCTACGGCACCGCGATCGCGGTGGAGATGGCGCAGAACGTCGAGAAGGCGGGCGCCAACGGGCTGTTGCTGCTGCCGCCCTACCTCGTCAATTCGACTCAGGAGGGCCTTGCCGCCCACATCGAGGCGGTCTGCAAGGCGACCTCGCTGGGCGTCATCGTCTACAACCGCGACAACGCGATCGTCACCGAGGACACGCTGGCCGGTCTTGCCGAGCGCAACCCCAACCTCATCGGCTACAAGGACGGCGTCGGCGATGTCGAGCTGATGATGCGCATCTACGCCAAGCTGGGTGACCGCCTGACCTACATCGGCGGCCTGCCCACGGCCGAGACCTTCGCCCCCGCCTATCTGGAAATGGGCGTGACGACGTACTCCTCGGCGATCTTCAACTTCATGCCGGAGTGGGCGCTGGCTTTCTACAAGTCGGTCCGCGCGCGCGACAAGGCGGCGATCCTGGCGGGCCTGATCGACTTCGTGCTGCCCTATATCGCCATCCGCAATCGCGGCACCGGCTATGCGGTGTCGATCGTCAAGGCGGGCATGAACGTGATCGGCCGCCCGGCGGGTCCGGTCCGCTCGCCGCTGACCGACCTCTCCGCAGAAGAGCAGGCGATGCTCGCCGCGCTCGTCGAGAAGGCCCAGGCTTCGCTGCGCGAGACGGCCTGACGGTACTCACCCAAGGCGCGGGTGGCTCCAAACGCCCGCGCCGTGACGCAGGGATGAACTTGCTCCCACCCCTCCGGGAGCCGGTTCATCCCTGTTTTTGTGTCCGTCGTCCCGGGTCGAGCCCGGGACGACGTCAGCCGAGCCCCACGCCGCTCGCCCAGTCGAGCCAGAGGCCCGGCCACGCGGCCACAGGCTTGCCCGCGATGTTCCACAAGTTGAACCCGTGCCCGCCCTCGGCGAAGAGGTGGAGGTCCACGCTCACCCCCGCTTTTCTCAGCGCCGCGCGCAGACGCAGCGAGTTCTCGACCGGCACGGTGGCGTCGTCCTCGGCATGGACGATGAAGTGCGGCGGGCTTTCGGGCGTCACGTTGCGATCCACCGAATGCGCCGCCTCGAGCGCGGGCGTCGGGTTCGGGCCGAGCAGCTTCTCGCGCGATCCGGCATGGGCGATGGCGCGGTCCATGCTCACCACCGGGTAGAGCGGCGCGGCGCAGAACGGCCGGGCGGAGAGCCTGTCCGCCGCGTCCACCGGCGCGTAGGCGGGAAACGCGAAGCGGCTGGCAAGGTCGGCGCACAAGTGGCCGCCCGCTGACGATCCCATCACCGCCACCCGCTCCGGCGCGATGCCGTAGGCGGCCGCCTTCGCGCGGATCAGCCGCATGGCGCGCTGGGCATCGGCAAGCGGCGTGTTGGAGCGATCCTTCCAGCCCTCGCCGGGCAGGCGGTAGGTGAGAACGAATGCGGTGTAGCCGTGCTCGGTCAGCCACTGCGCGACCTGAATGCCGCCCTTGTCGAGCGATTCCTCGCGGTAGCCGCCGCCGGGGATCACCAGCAGCGCCGCGCCGTTGGGATACTTCGGGCGGAAAGCAGTGATGCGCGGCCGGGCGATCCCCGCGATCACGCGGTCGGGCTGGGCGGGGTTGGCGGAGCGCTCGGTCGCGATCTCCACCGGCAGCGGGGAGGGTGCTCCCGGCGGCGGCCCGGGCCAGAGGTCGATGACCTCGCCGGTTTCATGAAACGGACGCGGCGGGAGCGTTGCCCCCGCCGCCGGTATCGTGCGGATCACCGAAGCCGCGAGGGCTCCGGCGAACAGAGCCCTGCGGTCGATTGCCATGGTCAGACCCGCGCCTGCGCCAGACGCGGGCTGAGGACGTGGACTGCCAGCAACGCGATCAGGTAGGCGCTCGCGCAGATGGCGAAGAGCACCTCGTAGCTGTGCGTGGCGTCGAGGATGTAGCCCGCGAACAGCGCCATGCCCATGCCGCCGAAGGCGCCCACGGTGCCGCCGATGCCGACCACCGAGCCCACCGCGCCGCGCGGGAACACGTCGGAGGGCAGGGTGTAGAGGTTGGCCGAGAACGCCTGATGCGCCGCCGTGGCAAGGCCGATCACCAGCACCGCGACCCACACGTTGTCGACGCTCTGGACGAACCAGATCGGCAGCACGCACAGCGCCGAGAGCAGCATCGTCGCCTTGCGCGCGAAGTTCGGGGTGCGCCCCGCCTTGATGAGCTTCGAGGACATCCAGCCCCCGCGATGCTGCCCACGTCCGAGATCAGGTAGATCGCGGCGAGCGGCAGGCCGAAGGTCTTGAGGTCGAGGTCGTAGCGCTCGAACAGATAGCCGGGCAGCCAGAACAGGAAGAACCACCAGATCGGGTCGATCAGGAACTTGCCCAGAGCATAGGCCCAGGTCTCCTTGACGACCAGCAGGCGGCTCCAGCCGATCTTCTCGACGGGGTCGGCGGGGTCCTGCTTGATGTAGGCGAGTTCGGCCGCGGTGACGCGCGGATGCTCGTCCGGGTGGCGGTAGACGGCCCACCACACGGCGAGCCAGATGATGCCGAACAGGCCGGTGACGAAGAACGCCATGCGCCAGTCGAACCACAGCACCAGCAGCGGCACCAGCAGCGGGGTGACGATCGCGCCGACGTTGGCGCCCGCGTTGAACACGCCGATCGCCAAGGCGCGCTCCTTCTGGGGGAACCAGTCGGTCACGGCGCGGATGCCGGCGGGGAAGTTGCCCGATTCGCCGACGCCGAGGCCGAAGCGCGCCATCGCGAACGAGGTCAGGCCGGTGGCGAAACCGTGTGCCATGTGGCTCACCGTCCAGATGACGATGGCGACGGTGTAGCCGAGGCGCGCGCCGAGCGTGTCGACGATCTTGCCGAACGACAGGTAGCCGACCGCGTAGGCCAGCTGGAACCAGAACACGATCCCCGCGAAGTCGGACTCGGACCAGTGGAACTCCGCCGACAGCGTCGGCTTGAGCACGCCGATCATCTGACGGTCGACGTAGTTGATGGCGGTTGCCGCGAACAGCAGCGCCACCACGACCCAGCGATAGCGCCCGACTTTTGCCGTCTGGCCTACCGTACCGCCGGTTCCTGCATCCATTTCCCTACTCCCTTGCGACCGTCTTGTTCGTGTGCCGCTCTAATTGGTTCTGTCAGGCGGGTTTTGCCGCGACGATGCCGCAGGCTACCGTACCGTGCCCCGCGAAAGTCGCCAGTACCTGCTGGCCGGGCACGACCTCGTGAACCCCGGTGACAGCGCCGGTCGAGACCCAGGTGCCGCCGCTGCAGTCGATCCCGCGCGCGACAAGGTTGCCGAGCAGGAAGCGCACCGCGCCCAGCGGGCCGTCGAGCATCGTCGCCGTGGTGGCCTCGCCCGCCGTCTCGCCGTCGATGTCGAGGCGGACGGTGATCGCGTTGAAGTCGATCGTCTCCCAGCCTTCGAGCACCGGCCCGATGACCATGCCGTAGTTGTTGCCGTAGTCGGAGACGGTCACCGGCGGCCCGTCCGCGTTGATGCGCGGGTAAGGCGAACTGGCGACCTCGATGCCGATGTGCACCGCGTCGAGGACCGCGCGGGTGGCCGCGTCGTCCTGCGGCACCGTGCCGTCCCAGCCTGCCGCGACGTGAAGCAGGAACTCCGCCTCGCCCGCTGCGAAACCTTCGGCGAAGACGGGCATCTCGGGCGATTCGCCCGCTGCCACCGTCACCACGCTGTCGGTGAAGATCGGCCCGGCCAGACGGTTCGCGCCCAGTTGTCCGTCAAGCGGCGGGTTGATCTTGCCGACCTTCCAACCGGCGACCTCGCGCCCGTCGAAGGCGAGGGCGAAATCCTGGATCGCATAGCCGCCGCCGAGGTCGGTGGGGGCTTGTCCGGGATAGGAATCCAATGCGCGCTTCTCGCGCCGCGCCGTCACGAATGCTTCGGCGACTGCCTTTGCCGTGTCTGTCAAAACAATCCCCACACCCAAGAATACCGTGCTTCGGTCAGTTCGGCGCTGGATTACCGGCGACACCGGTGTCATCCAAACGCCCATCCTGACCCGTCTGTACAGAGTGTCCGCTCTGTCGGATTGGTCACCCGCCGGTACGCCCTGCGAGCGTTCCGGCATCTTTCCATCCTATGCAAATGCACAGGCGATGGAATGGTAACCGGTGTCATCTTGCCTTTCGTCCCGCTTGAAGGCAAGCCGGAAAAATTCGGCCCATCGACCAACGCGCCGACGCAAGACCATAAGGACGCCGCATGGCAGAAGGCCAGAAACCCACGATCAACGACGTTGCGCGCATTTCCGGCGTGTCCAAGAAGACGGTGAGCCGCGTCATCAACAAGTCGCCGCTGCTCAATCAGGCGACGCGCGAGAAGGTCGAATCGGTCATCGCCGACCTTGGCTATGTCCCCAATCCGCAGGCGCGGGCACTGGCGCTGCGGCGCAATTTCCTGATCGGCCTGATTCACGACAACCCCAACGCGCAGATGGTGCTGGGGGTGCAGGAGGGTATCCTCGACACCATCCGCGACACCGAGTTCGCCCTCGTCGTCCATCCCGTGAACCGCCATTCGCCGACGCTGGCGGAGGACATCCGCCGCTTCATCGAGCAGCAGCGGCTCTACGGCGTGATGCTTCTGCCGCCGCTGTCGGAGCGCGACGATCTCGCCGAATTGTGCCGCGATCTCGGCTGTACGCTGGTGCGGATGGGCTCGGCGCGGCTCGACGACGACGAGCACCTCGTCGCCTCGAACGACCGGCAGGCGGTGAGCGAGGCAGTCGCGTGGCTCGTGGAACTGGGCCACACGCGAATCGGCTTCGTCGCCGGGCCGGAGGGCTTCCGTTCCGCCAACGAGCGCGAACAGGGCTTCCTCGACGGACTCGCGGCGGCGGGCCTGACGCTCGACCCGGCGGTCGCGGCGCGCGGTACTTATCGCTTCGAATCGGGCAAGGCGGCGGGCGAGAAGCTGCTGTCGGCCGCCGAACCGCCCACCGCCGTGTTCTCCAGCAACGATGAGATGGCGGCGGGCATCCTCCACGCGGCGCGCGAGCGGGGCTGAACGTGCCCGAAGACCTGTCGATCATCGGCTTCGACGATACCGCCACCGCCGCGCACATCTGGCCGCCGCTGACGACAGTGCGCTGGCCGATCCGCACGATGGCCAGCACGGCGGCGGCCAAGCTGATCCGCCCGGCCTCGGCAGCGTCGGAGCCTTCGTTCTTCCTATCGGACCTGATCCGGCGGGCTTCGGCGGTGCCATACCCGAAACCCTGACATCCCGTCATTGCGAGCGCAGCGAAGCAATCCAGGGCAGCTCTACACCGCCCTGGATTGCTTCGCTGCGCTCGCAATGACGGGATGCGGTGAAGGATGATTGCAACGCGCGCCAACCCCGTTGACACCGGTTACCTAAAGCGGATACGAATGCCGCCAAGACCTGAACGGGAGAGTTCACAGTGTTCTGCAAGACGTACCACGCCACCCATCCGGACATGATGGAGTGTGTCTCCAATGAAGAACTGCGCGACCGCTATCTGGTCACCGGCATGTTCAAGGCCGGCGAGGTCAACCTCAACTACTCGCACAACGAGCGCTTCATCATCGGCGGTGCGGTTCCGGGCGCTGAGCCGCTTGCCCTGCCGCTGCAGACCGTCCCCAAGAGCGCGGAGGGCAAGTCCTTCTTCGAGCGCCGCGAGGCCGGCATCACCAACATCGGCGGCCCCGGCGCGATCACCGTCGACGGCCAGCGCTTCGAGATGAAGAACAAGGAATGCCTCTACGTCCCCATGGGCACGAACGAGGTGATCTTCGAGGGTGAGGGCGCGCGCTTCTACATCGCCTCGGTTCCCGCCCACAAGGCGCTGCCGATCAAGCACATCACGCTCGACCAGGCGAACCCGCTGGCGCGCGGCGACCTCGCCAACTCGAACCAGCGCACCATCTACCAGCTGGTGATCCCCGGCGTGTGCGAGAGCGCGCAGCTGCTGCTGGGCCTGACCGTGCTGGAAGAAGGCTCGGTCTGGAACACGATGCCGCCGCACCTCCACGACCGCCGCTCGGAAATCTACCTGTACTTCGAGCTGCCCGAAGAGAACGACCGCATCTTCCACTACATGGGCGAGCCCGACCAGATGCGTCACATCGTCATCGCCAACGAAGAGGCCGTCATCAGCCCGCCGTGGTCGATCCACATGGGTTCGGGCACCAAGAAGTACGCCTTCATCTGGGCGATGGGCGGGGAAAACCTCGACTACACCGACATGAACGTGCTGGATATCTGCCAGCTCCAGTAAGTCTTCGCCTACCCCCTGCGCTCGTCATTGCGAGGAGCGCAGCGACGAAGCAATCCATCGAGCCAGCGTCGCAACCGCCCCGGGTTGCGTCGCTGCGCTCGCAATGACGAGAGAGGGTATCATGGCAATTTCCTTCGACCTGACGGGCAAGACCGCGCTCGTCACCGGCGCCAACACCGGCATCGGCCAGGCCATCGCCGTCGCGCTGGCACAGGCGGGCGCCGATGTCGCCGTCGCGGGCCGCTCGGAGCCGACCGAGACGCTGGCGCTGATCGCCGCGACGGGCCGAAAGGCGGTCAACATCAAGGCCGACCTGTCGAGCATCGAGCCGGTGCAGCGCGTCATCGACGAGGCGGTGGCAGGGCTGGGCAAGGTGGACATCCTCGTCAACAACGCCGGTATCATCCGCCGCGACGACCTGCTGCAGTTCTCAGAAGAGGACTGGGACGCGGTGATCGACACCAACCTCAAGACCCTGTTCTTCCTCAGCCAGGCGGCCGCGAAGGACATGGTCGAGCGGGGAACCGGCGGCAAGATCGTCAACATCGCCTCGCTGCTGACCTTCCAGGGCGGCATCCGCGTGCCGAGCTATGCGGCGGCGAAGTCCGGCGTATCGGGCGTCACTAAGGCGATGGCGAACGAACTGGCGCCCAAGGGCGTGCAGGTCAACGCGATCGCGCCGGGCTACATCACCACCAACAACACTGCCGCGCTTTCCGCCGACGAGACGCGCAACCGCCAGATCCTCGAACGCATCCCGACAGGCCGCTGGGGCAAGCCGGAGGATATCGCGGGCGCCGCCGTGTTCCTGGCCTCTCCAGCCTCGGATTATGTTACCGGTCACATTCTTGCTGTCGACGGCGGCTGGCTGGCTCGCTAAGCCGCTGCGGCGACGAATGGAAATGTGAGAGGGGTGGGTAGATGAGCGGTCATGTCCTGTGTTTCGGCGAAGTGCTGCTGCGCTTCGCCACCCCGGCCGCGCGGCTGACGGTGCAGTGCGATGCGCTGGACATGGTCGTCGGCGGGGCCGAGGCCAATGTCGCGGCGGGGCTCGCCTCACTGGGCCATGACGTGAAGATGCTGACGCGCCTGCCGTCCAGTCCCTTGGGCGACAAGGCGCGCGCAGCCCTCGCCGCCGCCGGGATCGATACCGCCCACGTCGGGCGCGATACCGGCCGCATGGGCCTCTACTTCCTCGAGAGCGGAGCAGGCCTGAGGCCCTCGTCGATCACTTACGATCGCGCGGGTTCCGTGTTCGCAACCTCCAAGGCGGACCAGTTCGACTTCGCCTCCGCGCTCGAGGGCGCCCGACTGCTCCACCTGTCGGGCATCACGCCGGCGCTCGGCCCCGGAGGCGTCGCGCTTGCGCAAGCCGCCGTCGCCGCGGCCAACAGCGCCGGCGTGCCTGTCTGTTTCGACGGCAATTACCGCGCACTGCTGTGGGATGCTTGGGACAGCGATCCGCGCGCGATCCTGACCGACCTGATGCAGTCGGCGACGGTCATGATCGGCAACCACCGGGATATTTCGTTGCTGCTGGGCAAGGCGTTCTCCGGCGATGGCTCCGACCGTCGGCGCGAGGCCGCGCTGGCCGCCTTCGAGGCGTTCCCGAAGCTGCAACTGATCGCCTCGACCGCGCGGCACGTGGTGAACTCCGGCCATCACCGTATCGCCGCACGTCTCGATGCGCGGGACGCGGCGCACCAGACGAGCGAGGTCGATGTCACCGGCATCGTCGACCGCATCGGCACCGGCGACGCCTTTGCGGCGGGCGTGTTGCACAAGTGGCTAGCAGGTGCCGGGCTGGTCGAGACGGCGCAGGCAGGGTTGGCCTATACCGTGCTCAAGCATACCGTGCCGGGTGACATGTGCCTTGTTGGACCGGCGGAGCTGGAAGCCTTCTCGACTTCGGGCGGGGACGTCAGGCGCTAAGAGAACAAGGCCCACCCCAGCCCCTCCCGCAAGCGGGAGGGAGCGAGACTTGGCAGCTTGCTGCCTAGTCGCAGCGGGGTGGGTGAGCGGCACGCACTTCAGCTTGGGAGAGCAATATGACCGATCTTTCACGCCGCACCCTCGTGAAATCGGCGGCAGTGCTCGCCGCCACGGCGCCGCTCCCTCTCTCGCCCGCAGCGCGAAGACGCGCCGAATCGGCCGTTACACCGCCGTCCCGGAAAGCGGCGTCCATGCCTTCAAGGGCATCCGCTACGGCCGCGCCGAACGCTTTGCCCGTCCCATCGCCGAGCCGCTCGAAGGCCCCCGATCACCGCCGCGAAGTTCGGCCCCATCTGCCCGCAGCGCGCCATGGCGGGCGAGCCGCAGTCCGAGGACTGCCTGTTCCTCAACGTCTGGACTCCCGAGGCGGACCCGCGCGCGAAGCGGGCGATCATGGTCTATTTCCACGGCGGCGCCTACACCACTGGCTCGGTCACCGATCCGCTGACCCACGGCGCGAAGCTGGCCGCCGACGGCGATGTCGTGGTCGTCACCGTCAACCACCGGCTCAACGCGCTGGGCTATGCCTGGCTGGGGCCCTTCGGTGCGCGTTATGCCGATAGCGGCAATCTCGGCCAGCTCGATCTGATCCTTGCACTGCAATGGGTGCGCGAGCACATCGCCAAGTTCGGCG
Source organism: Novosphingobium sp. NFX11 (assembly GCF_057376415.1). Classification (NCBI taxonomy): domain Bacteria; kingdom Pseudomonadati; phylum Pseudomonadota; class Alphaproteobacteria; order Sphingomonadales; family Sphingomonadaceae; genus Novosphingobium; species Novosphingobium sp. NFX11. The sequence continues at coordinate 3,346,271 of NZ_CP080384.1, forward strand.
GCGATCCGGCGCGCGTCATGGTGTTCGGCCAGTCGGGCGGGGGCGCCAAGATCGCCACGCTCATGGCGATGCCCGCCGCGAAGGGCCTGTTCCACGTCGCCGCGACGATGAGCGGGCAGCAGGTGCAGGCCAGCGGCCCGGCCCATGCCTGGGCGCGCACGCAGGCGTTTATGGCGGCGCTGAAGCTCGCCCCTGGCGACGTCGAGGGCCTGCGAACGATGCAGATCGAACGGCTGGTCGAGGGTCTTGCCACCACTGATCCCATCATGGGCGGCGGGGTCTACTTCGGCCCCGTGCTCGACATGACCAACCTGCCGCGGCATCCGTTCTGGCCCGATGCCGCGCCGCAGTCGCTGGGCGTGCCGATGATCCTTGGCAACGTGCGCGAGGAGACGCGCGCCTTCCTCGATCCGCGCGGGGCGAAGCTGCAGGGGCTGTCGTGGGAGAACCTTGCCGCGCGCATCGTGCCCGAGATCAAGATCGACCTCGACCCTGTCTGGGTCGTCGAGCAGTACCGCGCCCATGAACCCGGCTGGACGCCCGAGCAAGTCTATTACGCAGCCACCACGGCGGGCCGGTCATGGCCGGGGCAAGTGATCGAGGCGGATGCGCGGGCGGCGGCCGGGGCGGGATCGACGTGGGTGTACCAACTCGACCGTCCCTCGCCGACGGACCCCTTGCGCGGGGCGGCACATACGGACGACATTCCCTATGTCTTCGGCACGCTGGACGCGCCGGGCAGCTATTCGGGCACCGACGACGGGGCTCGCAGGCTGAGCGGAGCGATGATGCGCGCCTTCACCGGTCTGGCCAAGACCGGGCGACCGGGGCTGGCGGAGTGGTCGCCGTACCGCCTGCCCGCGCGCGCGACGATGGTGTTCGGCGATACCGTGCGCGTGGAGAACGATCCGCGCCGCTGGCAGCGCGAATTGTGGGCGAGGGCGCCCTACGTCCAGCCGGGGTGTGACGCAAATTCCTCCCCGAGCTTGTCTCGGGGAGGAATTTGCAGAATCCGTCGTGCCGAAACCTACTTGGCGGCGGGCGGGTTGGGATAGGCGATTACCAGCGAAAGCGGTTCCTCGCCCCGCTGCCAGATGCCGACCACGGCGCCGTCGTAGAGATAGGCGGTCATTCCCGGCGTGAGCTGCGCGCGCTTGCCGTCGGAGACGACTTCGCCCTCGCCCGAGAGCACGTAGTAAACCTCATCGTGCGCGATGGGATGCTCGCCGATCGCCGCGCCCTTGTGGAGGACGCGGCGGCGGAATTCCATCGTGCGCGGCGCTGGCGCTGCGTCGGAAATGCGATAGGCGGTGCTCATGCCGATGGCGCCGTGCGGAGGGGCTTCCTCGCGCACGGTGTCACGCTCGTCGATGACGGCCATCGCCGGAGCCGCCGCCAGCAGCAGGAGCGCCGCCCCGATCACTTCGCGTTCTCGCGCATGGCTTCGTCGCGGGCGGAGAGTTTCTCCTGCGCGCCGTCCTTCTGGCCCGGATAGACGCCGGATTTCGGCTCCATGGTCTTGAGGTTCCAGTCCTTGTCCACGAAGGGCGCGGCGGTCGGGCTGGGGTGCGGGTAGCCGCCGACGACCTTTTCGTCGTCGATGATCTCGCCGCGCCCCTCGGCGACGAAGAACAGTACGCGGATATCATCGGGCGCACGGTCCCACGGACGCGCGCCGACCGAGGCGAGCAGGCTGGTTTCCAGGTCCTTGGCGGGCATCACGTCGAGGCTGCCCAGGCTGGCCATCGGCGAATCCTTCTCGATCAGCTTCGCCTTGGTCACGCCGTAGCGGCCGAACATCGGCGCCGGGTTGCCCCAGCGATCGACGTTGATGTTGTCCTTGGAATACCACGCAAGATCGCCGTCGCCGCCCAGCGTCAGGAACGGCAGGCCGGGCGCGGTCGAATTGCCCGCGCGCATGACGTTGCCCACGGCGGTGATCTCGCCGGTGACGTAGTCGTGGCCGGCCCACTCCAGGTTCATCAGGTTGTAGTGCACCGCGCGGTGGCCGGGGTCGAAGATCATGTTGTTGACCATCAGCACTTGCGCGCCGCCCTTCACCAGCGGCGAACGCTCCATGTTGTGGGCGTAGACGTTGCGGTAGAGCGTGATGGCAGTGGCGTTGTCGTGGATCAGCGTGCCCTTGGAGTGCTCGCCCTTGGGATGGCTGGCGTCGGCGAGGCCTTCGGCCGCGAGGTTCTCGCGGAACAGCACGTCATGGCTGGTGGCAGCGCGCCATTCCTTGACGGTCTTGCCGTTGAAACGGGGGCCGGAGGTCGACATGTTTTCGTCGATCGCCCAGAAGAAGCTGCAGTGCTCTACGATCACGTTGTGCGCGGCGACGGTGGAGAAGGCGTCCGCCTCCCAGCCCGAGAGCTTGGCCTGGCCGTCCACCCCGGTCATCACGCGGATGTGGCTGATCTTGACGTCGTGGCCCTTGAGATCGATGCCGCCGCGCACGATCGTGATGCCCGGCGAAGGCGCGGTCTGCCCGGCGATCGTCAGGAAAGGCTCGTCGATGTTCAGGATCGTGCGCTGAAGGTCGATGACCCCGCCGACCTCGAAGACGACGATGCGCTTGCCCTTTGCTTCGACCGCGGCCTTGAGCGATCCGGGGCCGTCCTTCGCGAGAGTGGTGACGCGGATGATACGGCCGCCCTCGCCGCCGCGGGTGGGTTCTAGCGGGGCTGCGTGCAGCAGCGCCGGGGTGGAAGCAACCATCAGAATCGGAAGGACAATCTGGCTCGCGAGCCTGCGGATTTTCACTATCGATCTCCCATTGGCGGAGCTTGTGGACTCCGAGTATTGACAGGGCGTTCTCCCTGCGTCACATATTGATGACACCGGTTACCAAGGATCGCAAGGATGATCTTCGGAACGGGTGGGGCGATTTTGGAGGTCGCCCGAGGTGCTCCGAAAGGGGCGGGAGTAGAGGTGCCGGAACAATGCGCGCGTTAGCCGCGCTTCCTTCTGACACCGGTATCATTTTTGACCCGCAAGGGTCGTGAGGGGATGTTGTCATGCGCCAGCATGTTACCGGAATTTCGCTTTTGAAGGCTGCCCTGTGCGCGGGCAGCGCTCTCGTGTCGTCGGCTGCGATGGCGCAGGACGCGGCGCCCGCGCCGCAGGACGCGGCGGATACCGCAGCTCCTGCGGACGAGACCGCGACTGCGGGCGACATCATCGTCACCGGCTTCCGCCAGTCTCTGCAGGCTGCGCTCAACGTGAAGCGCAGATCGATCTCGGCGGTCGATGCGGTCGTGGCCGAGGACATGGCCAAGTTCCCCGACCAGAACCTTGCCGAGTCGCTGCAGCGCATCCCCGGCATCTCGATCCAGAAGGACGGCGGCGAAGGCCGTGCGATCACCGTGCGCGGCCTCAGCGCGCAGTTCACCCGCGTCCGCGTCAACGGGCTGGAGACGATCGCCACCAGCTCGGACGGCGCCTCCGCCAACCGCGACCGCTCGTTCGACTTCAACGTCTTCGCTTCGGAGCTGTTCAGCAGCCTCGTCGTCCACAAGACCGCCGAAGCCAGCCTCGACGAAGGTTCGCTGGGCGCGGTGGTCGATCTCAACACCGGCAATCCGCTGGCGGCCAAGGCGGGCCTGACCGGCGTGCTCAACGTCCAGGGTTCTTACAACGACCTGTCAAAGAACGTTGGCCCGCGCATGGCCGGGCTGCTGTCCTGGCGTAACGATGCGGGCACGTTCGGCGTCAACCTCTCGGCCGCCTATTCGCACACCGACACGATCGAGAACGGCAACAACACCGTGCGCTGGGCGCAGGCCTACTTCAACTCGGTGGACGGAACGCCCTGCTACTACTCGGACGTCGGGCCGACCGGCGGCGTGCCGGTAAGCTCGGGCGGCGGCTATCGCCCCTCGGCGGCGTGCGACGCCGCCAGCCTCGCGTTCCACCCGCGTATCCCGCGCTACGGCGTGGTCGAGCATGACCGCAAGCGCCTCGGCCTGACCGGCTCGATCCAGTTCGAACCCACCGACAAGACCAAGTTCTCGATCGACGGACTCTATTCGTCGTTCAAGGAAACCCGCGCCGAGCAGTGGCTCGAAGTGCTCGCCCGTTCGAACGAGCGCCGCTTCGACGTCGTCGATCCAGTCTACGACGACAACGGCAACATGGTCAGCGCGACCCTGAACAATGCTTACGTCCGCACCGAAAGCTACCTGCGCAAGTCGAAGACCGAGTTCTGGCAGGTCGGCGCGACCTGGGACCAGGACGTCAGCGACAGCTTCCGCTTCACCCTGCTGGGCGGCATGTCGCAGTCGAACGCCGACATCCCGGTCGAAACCACGATCGCCTACGACAACAAGAACGCCGACGGCTTCAGCTACGACTACTCGGACATGAAGTCGCCGGTGCTCAGCTATGGCATGGACGTCACCGACCCGGCGAACTTCCAGCTTGCCGAAATCCGCGATCGCCCGTCCTACGTGAAGAACAAGTTCAAGACCGCGCAGCTGCGCACCGAATGGGACCTGACCGACGGCTTCACCGTCAAGGCCGGCGCGGTGTGGCGGCGCTACAACTTCCAGACCCAGCTGTTCATGCGCGATACCGCCGCATGCGGGGCCAACGGCACGCAGGACCTGATCCTCGGCACCGTGACCTGTTCATCCAGCGTCTACGGTTTGCCGGTGACCTCGGGCATCTCGCAGCTCGTCGATCTGGGCGATGCCGGCCAGCCCGGCGGCTCCACGAGCCAGTGGATCGTCGCCGATATCGCGAACGCGGCGGACTACACCAACCTCTATGGCCGCACCGCCAAGGAGGACTTCGGCAACAACCGCCGCGTGCAGGAAACCACCTCGGGCGGATATGTGCAGTTCGACGTCAAGGGCGAACTCTTCGGCCTCGAATATGCAGGCAATGCGGGTATCCGCTATGCCCATACCGACCAGAAGTCGACCGGCTACTCCGCAGGCGTCGCCGCGACCGTGCAGCGCACGTATGACGATTGGCTGCCGTCGATGAACCTTGCGTTCTATCCGCGCCATGACGTGATCGTGCGCGGTGCGATCGCCAAGGTCATCACCCGGCCCGCGCTGAGCAACCTCAATCCGGGCGGCTCGGTCGACGGGTTCAACTACCGTGTGAATTTCGGCAACCCGTTCCTCGATCCCTATCGCGCCACCAATTTCGACGCATCGATCGAATGGTATTTCGCCCCGCAGGCGCTGCTTTCGGTGGCGGGCTTCATCAAGAAGATCGAGAGCTTCCCGGTCGCCGGGCAGTACACCGCCACCCTGCCGCAGCTTGGCCTGGGCCGCGATGTCCTGGGCACCAGCACGCCTGCCTACATCAACTACGACCCCAATCAGGAGTACGTGGTGTCGGCACAGGTCAATGGTGAGGGTGCGACGCTCAAGGGCGTGGAAGTGGCGCTGCAGCTGCCCTTCACCTTCCTGCCGGGCATCCTGAGCCACACCGGCTTCCAGGGCAACGCCACGTTCATCCAGAGTAAGGCGGACTACACGATCACTGGTCCAGCGGTTACGGCCTGTACCCGTGTGACGACCGCCTGCTCCCTCGTCGGTGTTCCGGATACCTACACTAATACCCTGTTCGGCGTGTCGAAGCGCGCGTGGAACGCGACGCTGTACTATGACGACGGCAAGTTTAGCATCCGCGGCTCGGTGAGCTATCGCGGCCCGTTCGTGGATGGCGCCAGTGCAACGAACAACATCTTCGAAGGGTACGGTTCGTACACCAGCTTCGATGCGGCGATCCGCTACAAGGCGACCGAATGGCTGGAGCTGTCGATCGACGGCAACAACCTGACGGACGAGTATCGCTATCGCTTCAACGACGTCTACGCGACCCGTAACTACGAGAACAATCACTTCGGGCGCACGATCCTGTTCGGCGCGCGCGCGAAGATCTGATCTCCTCCCCTGACGCGGGGTTCGCGGGTTCCGGCCCGTGGACCCCGCTCCTTTTGTTTTCCAAGGGAGCCCGGAGTGGATTTCGATCGCAGAACCCTGATCGCAGGCTCTCTTGCCGCTGCGGGACTGGCCGGAAGGGCCCCAAGTCCTGCCAATGCGCAGACACCGCCTCCCGCTGCCTCCAAAGCGCTCCCGCCCGGCCTGCCGCAGCCGACCGAGACCATCGACCTCTGGCCCAAGGGGCCGCCCGCACGTCTCAAGGCGCCGCTGACCGAGACGGTGGACGAGCGGTCCACCGATGCCCTCGTCACCGACCGCGCGGTCTACGGCGTGACCCGTCCGCGCATGGCGGTGTTCCGTCCCGACCGGCCCAACGGCGCGGCGGTGATGATCACGCCGGGTGGCGGTTACCGCTGGATCGTCGTCGACAAGGAAGGCTACGAGATCGCCCGCTGGCTGACGGCGCGCGGCTTCACCGCCTTCGTGCTGTTCTATCGCCTGCCGGGCGAGGGCTGGTCGAGCGGCCCCGACACCCCGCTTGCCGACGCGCAGCGCGCCATGCGCCTGATCCGCCACCGCGCGAAGGACTTCGCCCTCGATCCCGAGCGGGTCGCGGCGATGGGCTTCTCTGCCGGAGGACACCTTTGCGCCGATCTTGGCGCGCGCTTCGCGGCCAAAGTCTACGAGCCCGTGGACGCGGCGGACAGGCTCTCCGCAAAGCCATTCTGCGCCGCGCCGATCTATCCGGTGGTGAGCATGGACGCAGGCATCGCGCATCCCGGATCGCGTAATTTGCTGCTCGGCCCTTCGCCGACGCCGGAGCTTGAGGCCGCGCATTCCCCCGACCGCATGGTCCCGTCCGATGCGCCGCCGCATTTCCTCGTTCATGCCGAGGACGACGACGTCGTTCCGGCGGAGAACACCGTAAGCCTGCGCGCGGCGCTGAAAGCCCGCAAGGTGCCGGTCGAGGCGCACTTTTTCGCCAATGGCGGTCACGGTTTCGGCCTGCGCCGCGCCATCGGCAAGCCGGTCGAGATCTGGCCCGAGATGTGGCGCGCTTGGGCGCGGACGGTCGGGTTCGGATAAGCCGTCGTCCCGGACTTGTCCGGGACCGCTGGCCGCGAACGGCCTTGAAATCCGCGGGGCGCCTTGCCGGAAGCGCTATCGATGCCCGCCCTGGCGTGATTGAAACGCTCCCCGTCATCCCCGCGAAGGCGGGGACCCAACCGATGCCCGTGCAAGAGGAGCCGGCAGGAGATGGGTTCCCGCCTTCGCGGGAATGACGGCGAGATAATTGACCCGGATCAGGCCTGCAACACCATCGTTAACGCCTGTGTCTCACCCGGCTCCAGTACCGTCATGCCGCTGCTGACCCGTCCGAACGCATCGGGCATCGCCGTCGTAGGCTCAAGGCAGAGGAAGTCCTCCCCGGCGGGGCGTAGAGATGCAGGAACCCGGCCTCGGGCGACGTCACGCTGACTGTCCCAAGCCGTGCCTCGCCCTGCCAGCCGAACCAGCAGTTGTCGGTCAGAGTCATCGGGTCGGGTACGGCCCCTCGCGCGAAGTCTCCGAAGGTATCCGCAAGCGCTGTCTCGCTGGGGATCATCCGCGCGTCGCTCAGCCACACGCCCTCGGCGGCGAACGTCACCCGCGCATCGGGTTCGCGCACGAAGTAGGGGTGTTGGCCCAGCGTACAGGGCATGGCGCGCTCGGACTGGTTGGCCACCTCCAGCGTCACGTGCAGCGCGCCGTCTTCCAGCACGAAACTCTGCGTGGCGGACCAGTCCCACGGCCAGTGCGCGTCCGCCGAATGCATGCAGGTGAGGACCGCGCGGTCGGCCTCCTGTGCCCTGACCATCCACGGCATGATCCAGCCGAGACCATGGATCGGATGCTCGAAGCCCGCGACGTTGCGGGGGAGGGCATAGTCCTTTCCCGCGAAGGAGAAGCGCCCATCGGCAATGCGGTTGGCGTAAGGAACCATCGGAAAGCAGGCGGCGTCCAGCGGGCTCGCGGCGTCCGCCGGGGTTGGACGCAGGATGTCCCTGCCGCCGACCGCGAACGAACCGATGGACCCGCCCAGATGCGGCAGCAGCGTGGCTTCGCTGCTGCCCGAACGCAGCTGGATCAAGCCGCCATCTCCTCAAGCGTGCGGCCGCGCGTCTCGGTCACCATGGCGCGCACGAAGAAGAACGAGAGGAAGGCGCTGAGCGCATAGAACCCGTACGTCAGCGGCAGGCCGAGCCCGGCAGCCATCGCCGGGAAGCTGACCGAGATGCCGAAGTTGGCGATCCACTGCGCGAAGCCCGAGACGGCCAGGGCCGAGCCGCGAATCTGGTTGGGGAACATCTCCCCCAGCATCACCCACATGACCGGGCCCCAGCTGACGTTGAAGAACACGACGTAGGCATTCGCGGCGATCAGCGCGACGGTGCCGGTCTGGTCCGAAAGGGTCAGGTGCCCGCCGGTGAAGCTGCCGCTGGCGAAGCACACCGCCATCGTGCAGAGGGTCACCGCCATGCCCGCCGAACCGATCAGCAGCAGCGGCTTGCGGCCCAACCTGTCGATCAGTAGCACGGTGACGAGGCAGGCCAGGATCGAGAGCGAGCCGGACAGGATGTTGATGAGCAGCGCGTCGCTTTCGGAGAAGCCGACCGACTGCCACAGCACCGCGCCGTAATAGAACACGATGTTGATGCCAACCAACTGCTGGAACACGGCGATGCCGATGCCCGCCCAGACCAGCTTGCGCCAGCGGCCGGTCTTGGGATCCTTGAGGTCGGCGAAGCTCGGGCGGTGATGGTCGGCGGCGATCGCGATCAGGCTGGCACGGATGTCGGCGGTCATCTTTGCGGCCGTCTCGGCTCCGAAGATGCGGGTGAGCACGGCCTCGGCCTCGGCATCGCGCCCGGAGGCGACAAGGAAGCGCGGGCTTTCCGGGATCATGAACAGGGCGACGAGGTAGATCACGGCGGGGATCACCTGCATCCAGAACATCCAGCGCCAGGCGGGCAGGCCCAGCCACAGCGGCGCGGTGCTGGACCCGGCATGGCTGGCCAGCGCCCAGTTGGCGACGAAGGCACCGGTGAGGCCGGTGATAATCATGATCTGCTGCAGGCTGGACAGGCGCCCGCGGATCGAGGCGGGGGCCACTTCGCTGATGTAGACCGGCGCCAGCACGCTGGCCGCGCCCACGCCGATGCCGCCGATCAGGCGGGCGATCACGAACAGCAGCGATGATGTCGCCGCGCCCGCGCCCAGAGCGCTGACCACGAAAAGCGCCGCGCCGATCATCATTACGGTGCGGCGGCCCCAGATGTCGGCGAGGCGGCCCGCCACGAAGGCGCCGATCGCACAGCCCACCAGGATCGCGCCGACATTGAGGCCGGTGCCCAGCTTGGAGAGGGCGAAGGCCTTTTCCAGCCCGTCCTGCGTGCCGTTGATGACGCCGCTGTCGTAGCCGAACATGAAGCCGCCGATCGTCGCCACCGCAACGATCATGGCGACGAAGGCCATGTTGACCTTGCCGCCGTACTCCACGCCGGTTGGCGCGCTTCCCATGTCTATCGCCGCCATTCTTGCATCCTCGTTTATAAGTTATGTCAGGTCGTCAGCGCCAATCCCTCCCCTTCGTCATTGCGAGCGCAGCGAAGCAATCCAGTGCAGCGTAAACCGCCCTGGATTGCTTCGCTGCGCTCGCAATGACGAAAGGTGGGTGATCGGCATCGGCTAGTTCGCGGGGTAAATCGGCGGAACGCCGGGAACATCCACCGCGAACGTGAAGAGGTCCCCGGCATGGGGTTGTGCCGCCAGTTCGGCCGCTGACAACCCCTTGCGCGCCGTCGTCGCATAGACGGTGCAAAGGTCCACGCCGCCAAACGCGATCTTGGTGACGTTGGCGACCGGGAACTCCACCCGGCCCAGGAGTTCGCCCTCGGGCGAGAAACGGGCGACGCCCCAGCCGCCGAACAGGCCGACCCAGACGGTGCCCGCGCTGTCCACGGAGGGACCGTCGGGATAGCCCATGCCGTCCGGAATGCGCGCGAAGACCTGAGCCTCGCCGGGATGCCCGTCCGCGCCGACACTGGCGGACAGGATCACCCGCTCCAGCGTATCGACGAGATAGACCGTCCCGCCATCTGGCGAGAAGGCCGGGCCATTGGTGATGACCATCGGCTGGGGCGAAAGCGCGGTGCAGGCGCTGCCGTGAAAGCGGTAGTAGCCACCGCTCGGCGCCTCCTCGGCATTGTCCATGGTGCCCAGCCACACCGAGCCGTCCGGGTGGACGGCAGCATCGTTGAGGCGGTTGCCGGGCAGGTCGGGCTCGACCGCGTGGAGCAGCGCGAAGGCGTCCTTCGCGAAGCGGTGCACGCCTGCCCTGGCGCCGACCAGCAGCGCGCCGTCGGCCAGCGGGATCACCCAGCTGGGCTCCTCGGGCGCATCGATCGTTTCCAATTCGCCATCCGCAGGATCGAAACGGTGGAGCTTGTGGCCCTTGATGTCCACGAACCACAGGCAACCGCGCGCGGCGTCCCACACCGGACCCTCGCCCAGCGTCGAACCGACCCTGCAGGCGACTTGAGGCGTCATCTCAGCGCCAGCCCGCATCGACGAAATACTCATGCCCCGTACACATGCGCGCGTCGTCGGAGGCGAGGAACAGCGCCAGCGCCGCCACGTCGGCCGGCTGCACGCGGGCCTTCAGGCACTGTGCATCGAGTATCTCGCGCTCGCCCTCGGGGGTGTACCACTTTTCCTGCCGGGGCGTCTGGACGTTGCCGGGCACGATCGCGCAAACACGGATGTTCCGCTCGCCCAGTTCGCGGGCCATCGCGCGGGTCATGCCCTCGATCGCGGCCTTGGCGGTTTGGTAGAGCGAGAGCTGGTCGAGTGCGAGGTGCCAGCTGATCGACCCGAAGTTCAGGATCACGCCGCCGCCCGCCGCTTCCATGTAAGGCACGGCGGCCTGCGCGGCGAAGAACAGGTGGCGCAGGTTCACCGCCATGCGCTCGTCCCAGTATTCCGGGGTGACGTCGGCGATGGCGTGGCGGTCGTCGTTGGCGGCATTGTTGACCAGCACGTGGAGGCCGTCGAGCGCGTCATGCGCCGCCGCGACTTGCGCCTGCACGAAGTCGAGGTCCTTGAGATCGCCGGCGACGAAGCGGGGGTGAACTCCACCGTGCCATCAAGGCTCGCCACCAGCGCTTCGGAAGGTTCGGCGGCGATGTCGACGAAGGACACTTTCGCCCCCTGCCGCGCGAAGGCCTCGACGAGCGCCGCCCCAATCCCGGAGCCGCCGCCCGAGATGAACACCCCCTTGCCCGCAAGCGAGGGAAAGCGCGCGGCCTGCGCGGTGGAGGAGGGGGTCGTGGTGGTCAACATGGAAGTCCTTGGAAATGCGGGTATTCGTAAGCGGGTGCGGTGCATTCCGGCCCCAAACTCCGCTCGTCATTGCGAGCGGAGCGAAGCAATCCAGGGCGGTCTATGCTGCCCTGGATTGCTTCGGCGGTTTCACCGCCTCGCAATGACGGGGAGGAGGAATCAGGCAAGCGCGTCGGCTTTCGCGCCGATCAGTCCGCGCGCGGCGAGGTTGCGGTAGAGGGCGGAAATCCCGGTTTCCCAGGCAGGCGCATCGCGCGAGGTGGCGACGGTGTTGACCAGCGTGCCGAGGCGATCGCTGGAGATCGTCACGACATCGCCGACCTTGTGGGTGAACCCGCGTCCCGGTGCATCGCGGTCCTGCGTCGGCGCGAACAGCGTGCCCAGGAACAGCACGACGCCGTCCGGGTATTGATGCTCGGAAAAGCACTGGCGCAGCAGGTCGAGCGGCGGGCGACTGATCTCCGACATGCGGCTTTCGCCTTCGAGCAGGAAACCTTCCGGCCCCTCGATGCGCAGCAGCACTCGTGCATTCTCGACGTCGGCCACGGTGTAGCCCGCGTCGAACAGGCGCACGAACGGGCCGATCGCGCAGCTGGCGTTGTTGTCCTTCGCCTTGCCCAGCAGCAGCGCCGAGCGGCCTTCGAAATCGCGCAAGTTGACGTCGTTGCCGAGCGTCGCGCCCACGGCCTTGCCGCGTGCGTCGGAAAGGATGACCACTTCCGGCTCGGGGTTGTTCCAGCCCGAATCCGAACGCACGCCGATCGCCGCGCCCGAACCCACGGTGGAAAGCACCGGCGACTTGGTGAAGACTTCCGCATCCGGCCCGATCGCGACCTCGAGGTACTGCGACCACATGCCGTCCTCAATCAGCGCGGCCTTGAGCGCCGCCGCCTCGGGGCTGCCGGGCACGACTGAACGGATCGAGCCGCCGATGCGCTCCTCGAGCCCGCTGCGCACCGCCTGCGCCTTGTCGGCATCGCCGCGCGCGCGTTCCTCGATCACGCGCTCCAGTGCGGAGACTGCGAACGTCACGCCCGCCGCTTTCACGCACTGCAGGTCGATCGGGCTGAGCAGGGTGGCACGGGCCAGAACGTCCTCGGCGGCGCCAAGGGCCTTGCCCTGCGCGGGATCGAAGGCGCCTGCATCGACGAGGTCGGCCACGGTCGGCGCGATGCGGCTCATATCATAGGTTACGCCGCCCTGCAGCAGCACGGGGGTCGGGCCTTCGCCAAGGTCGAGACGGCCGAGGAAAAGGCCGTCCTTCCAGTCGGCAGGGAGCATATCGAGCGAGGTCATGCCGTTCGTCCTTTTCGTCTTTGGGGCCGTCGTCGTCCCGGGCTCGACCCGGGACCGGTGGCTGTCTTTAGGCGGGCGCTGCCGTGCCGGGCGCCCTGAAGCTATGGGGGCTGGTCACGGCCAGCGGTCCCGGATCAAGTCCGGGACGACGATCACTTACAAAGCCTTGAACTTGAAGTTGCTAAAGCGTGCCTCGCCCTGTCCGGCCGAGTAGAGACCCGGCCGCAGCATCAGGAAGCCGCCGCGCACATTGTGGTGATAGCCGGAGACTTCCATGCCCCGGTCGAAGCGCTTCCACGTTTTCCCGCCGTCGCCGCTGGTGTGGAAGGCGACGATGTGGCGATCGTTCCGCACCCGCATCAGCATCTTGCGGCCGTGGTAGTTGGCCGGGCGGCCGCGCTCGATGCCGTATTGGTGCGTCATGAACTTGGCCGCGTCGAAGCCCAGCCCGCAGTAGAGTTGCTGGTCGTAGAACAGCAGCAGGCCCGCAGTGACGCCGGGGTCGATGTCGATCTCGCACTGGAATTCGTAGGCCTGGTCGCCCGCGATCAGCAGCAGCGGCGAGGAATCGACCGGGGCCTTGCCGGCGGCGGTCAGGTGCAGCGTGTTGTTCGCCACCCGCGCGCGGTCGCGCTCGGTCGGCGAGGGCTTGAAGAAGTTCCAGCGCCGCCCGATCTCCAGCGACGAGAAGTCGTCCGACAGCGGCATCCCGTGCGGGCCCGCCTTGCGGCCGCCCTTGGGTGTGCGGATCGGCTTCGACAGGTCGCCGCCCTCCATGCGGAACCAGCCGTCGGCGGTCCAGCTGACGGGATCGAGCAGGGTCTGGCGGCCGAGCGTCCAGAAGTCCTTCTCGTAGCCGTGATAGACCGACCACCAGTCCCCGGCAGGCCCCTCGAACAGCGTGGCGTGTCCGCGCGACCACCAGGCTTCCGACAAGTCGGTGGTGCGCACGATCGGGTTGTGTGGGCAGTTCTCCCAAGGGCCGTGGATCGACTTGGAGCGCGCGGCGATCACCATGTGCCCGGTCGGCGGACCGGCCGTGCCGCCCACGGCGGTGACGAGGTAGAAGTATTCACCGCGCCGCACGATCTTGGGGCCTTCGGGGAGAATCCCTCTACGTCCCAGTCCTCCGGGTAGTGCCAGGGGTCGTAGACGTGTTCCACCGCGCCGACGGTGGAGAGGCCGTCCTCGGCAAGCCGGATGCGGTCGCCGCCGGAAAGGAACAGCCAGCGCGAACCGTCCTCTCCGACCGCGTGGCCGGGGTCGATATGGTCGGGCAGGCCGAGGCTGACGGGCTCGCTCCACGGGCCTTCGGCCTTGTCGGCCCAGACCACGTACTGTGCGTTGGGCGTGGCCTTGACGGTGAAGTAAATGAAGAACCGGCCGCCGTGCTTGCTGATGTCCGGCGCCCAGACCGAGCCGAGGTTCTTCGTCAGCGCGGCGGTGAGGGGGCGCCAGTTGATCAGGTCGGCGGAGTGCCACACGACCAGCCCCGGATAAGAATCGAAGGTCGAGAAGGTCATGTAATAGTCCTTCCCGTCCCGCACGATCGTCGGGTCGGGATGGTCGCCCGCCATCAACGGGTTGAGGTACGTGCCGTTGCCCTGATCCGGGATACGCTGGTCGTCGAAGCCGCGCCGGTACTTCGAAGCGCCGACCGAAGCGGGCTTTGCAGGCGAGGCGGCGGCCGTCGCTGCGCTTGCGCTGCCTGCCAGCGCCGTCAGCGATGCCGCGCCGCCTGCTGCGCCCAGCGCTGCGGCCCTACCCGCTGTAAACAGGGCCTCTCGGCGGTCGAACTTCATGGCTCTCTCCGGTTCTGCTTTTGATTTATGCTAGCGCTATCATATATGGCATCGGTGTCAATGAAAATTGCAGGAACGCGCGATCGGCCATACAAGCCTGGCGATGCACGAAACCCCAGCAAGAGCGCGCGAAGGCGATCCCACCATCGAGGACGTGGCCGCCGCCGCCGGGGTCTCGATCCGCACGGTTTCGCGGGTGCTCAACAAGTCGCCCAAGGTGAATGCCGAGACCCGCCAGCGGATCGAAGCCGCGATCGCCGCGCTCAGGTTCCGGCCAAGCGCTCGGGCGCGGGCGCTGGCGATGCGGCGTTCGTTCCTGATCGGGCTGATCCACAACGACCGCAACGCGCTGGTGCTCGATTCCATCCAGCGCGGCGTCGTCGCCCTGACCGCGCCGCGCGGCTATGAGGTGATCGTCCACCCGACCCCGCTGGAAACCGAAGCGGCGATCCGCGACGTGCTGGGCTTCGTCGAGCGGTCGCGCGTGGACGGGCTGGTGATCCTGCCGCCGGTTTCGGGCGTGCCGGGTCTGGCCGAGGCTCTGGCCGAGGCGCAAGTGCCGGTCGCGGCGCTGTCGTCGGTGCCGATCGCGGGCTTTGCCGACGTCATCGTCAGCGAGGAGCGCGCGGCGGGCGCGCAAGTCGCGCGGCATCTGCTCGATCTGGGGCACCGGCGGCTGGGCATCGTCAACGGTCCCGCCGATACGGCTTCGGCCATGGAGCGCCGGGCGGGCTTCATCGAGGAGGCGACGCGTGCCGGGGCAAGCGTGGCCGAAGCGCCGGGCGACTACGACTTCGCCTCGGGCGTGGCCGGGGCGGAACAGCTTCTGGCGCGGGCCGAGCGGCCGACGGGCATCTTCGCGGCGAACGACATCATGGCGGCGGGCGTGCTCAAGGTCGCGGCGGTGCGGGGGATCGCGGTGCCGGGGGGCTGTCGGTGGTGGGCTTCGACGGCAGCCTGCTCACGCGGATGCTGAGCCCGGCACTGACCTCGGTGCTGCGCCCGTTCGGCGACATGGCGGCGGCGGCGGCAGAGCGGCTCATCGCGCGGATCGAGGGCGGCGAGGCGCCACCGCCGTTCGAGGTGGAACTGCGCGTGGTTCCGGCGGAATCGACGGGGCCTGCGCCTTCGGTCTGATTGCCGTTGAGACTTGGGTGATGATCCTCTCCTCATTCGTCATTGCGAGCGCAGCGAAGCAATCCAGGGCGGCTTAGAACTGCCCTGGATTGCTTCGCTGCGCTCGCAAAGACGAGGTGTGTGGGGTCGAGGAGGTGCTCAGGCCGCCATCGGCTCCAGCCGTCCGGCCTCCAGTGCCGCCAGCCCGGCTTCCACCGCGCCGACGAACCGTCCGTCCGAACCCAGATCGCCGAATACCTCGCGCATCGCCAGAACGCTGCGCCAGTCGCTCGCCCGCTCCAGCAGCGGGGCGGCGAGGGGGTCGGTGATCGTTTGGCCGTCCCGCGCCGCGCCTGCAAGGAAGCGCAGCCATGCCGCGATCGGGAGCGCCAGCCGCTCGACCGGCCGCCCGGCCGCGAGCGCCTCGCGCGTGGTGTCGAGCAGGCGGTAGGGCAGCTTCTGCGACCCGTCCCACGCGATCTGCGACAGCAGATGCCGGATCTCGGGATTGCGGAAGCGGGCGAGCACGTCGGAGATGTAGCCGGCGAGGTCGAGCCCGGGGGCGGCGCGATCGACGGCGCGATGTCCTCGCGCATCAGCCGTTCGGCGAAAGCGGCGAGTTCGCTGTCGGCCATGGCCTCGCCGACCGTCTCCAACCCACGACCAAGACCGATGTAGGCGAGCGACGAATGCGCGCCGTTGAGCAGGCGCAGCTTGGCCTTCTCGAAAGGACGCACTTCGCTCGCGAACGTCACGCCTGCGAGATCAAGCGCCGGTCGCTCCCCGGCGAAGCGGTCCTCGATCACCCACTGGGTGAAACGCTCGCGCTGGATCGGCCAGACGTCTTCCAGCCCGGTGGCCACCGCGATGCGGGCACGCAGCGCGTCGTCGGTGGCGGGGGTGATCGAATCGACCATCGCGTTCGGGAAAGCGACGGTGTCGGCGATCCAGCGGGCGGTGTCGGGATCGATCGCCTCGGCCAGCGCGATCGTCGCGGCCTCCAGCTTGCGGCCGTTGTCGGTGAGATTGTCGCAGCACAGTACGGTCACGCCGGGGAGCCCCGTGAGACGGCGTGCCTGAAGCCCGCGCACCAGCCAGCCGGTGAACGAACCCGGCGTCCAGCCTTCCGAACGCGAGGCATCGAGGTCCGCCTTGATGGCCGGGTTCGCGAAATCCAGCGCTCCGTCCGCGCCGAGGCAGTAGCCCTTTTCGGTCACGGTGGAACTGACGATGCGGGTGTCCGCATGAGTCAGCTCGCCGAGGATCGCGGCCGGATCGTCCTTCGTGAGAATTCCGCCGATGGCGCCGATCACGCGGTACGCGACCTCGGTGTCCAGCAGGGCGAGGGTGTAGAGCCCGTCCTGTGGGTTCAGCGCATCGGCCACCCCGCGCGAATTGAGGCTCACGCCGGTCAGCCCCCAGCGGGGATCGCTACCCAGCAGGGTGTCGAAGGCGGCGGCCTGATGCGCGCGGTGGAACGCGCCCGGCCCGAAGTGGACGACGCCGCGCTTGACGGCAGAGCGGTCGTACTGCGGCCGGATCACGCCTGCGGGGAGCGCGGAAAGGGTGTTTTGCGATAGACGGGTCATGCCGGTTCCACCTCGCGCGCGGGCGCTTCGAGGCCGTAGGCCTTTCGCACCAGCCCGACGGTCAGTTCGTGGGCCAGTTCGGCAGCCTCCCAGTCCTCCATGCGATGCTCGGCGACGAGGCGGGCGAGGAAGCCGCAGTCGATCCGCCGCGCGACGTCGTGGCGCGCCGGGATCGAGAGGAAGGCGCGGGTGTCGTCGTTGAATCCCACGGTGTTGTAGAAGCCCGCCGTTTCGGTGGTCATCTCGCGGAACCGGCGCATACCTTCCGGGCTGTCGTGGAACCACCATGCCGGGCCGAGCTTGAGGCACGGATAGTGCCCCGCCAGCGGCGCGAGTTCGCGGGCATAGGTCGTCTCGTCCAGCGTGAAGAGGATGACCTTGAGGTCCGGCTCGTTGCCCAAGAGGTCGAGCATCGGGCGCAGCGCCTCGACATATTCGGTGGCGCGCGGAATGTCGGCGCCCTTGTCGCGGCCGTGGCTGGCGAAGAGGCGGGCGTTGTGGTTGCGGGTGGAGCCGGGGTGGATCTGCATGGTCATGCCGTCCTCCACGCTCATGCGCGCCATTTCGGTGAGCATCTGTGCGCGGAACAGCTCGGCCTCGTCGGCGTCGGCTTTCCCGCCCATGACCTTGGCGAACAGCGCCTCGCATTCCACCGTCGAGAGGTTGGCGGTGCGGGCGGTGACGAAGCCGTGGTCGGTCGCCGTCGCGCCCATCGCGCGGAAGTCGGCGCGGCGCTTGCGGTGCGCGGCGAGGTAGCCGGTCCAGCTCTCGACGTTCTCGCCGGACAGGTCGGCGAAGCGCACGATGTCGCGCGCGAAGCTGTCGTGCTCGGGGTCGATCACCGAGTCCGGGCGATAGGTGGTGACGACCTTGCCCTGCCAGCCCGATGCCTGAATCGCCTTGTGATGCTTCAGGTCGTCGCCCGCGCCCTCGGTGGTGGCGAGCAGTTCGATGTTGAATCGCTCGAACAGCGCGCGCGGGCGGAATGCGGGGAGGCGAGGGCCTCGCCGATGGTGTCGTAGTAGAAGTCGGCAGTGCTCTCATCCAGCGCCACGTCGATGCCGAAGACTTCGCCGAAAACGTGGGGCAGCCACATGCTGGATGGCGTGCCGCGGAACAGCTTCCAGTTCGCCGCGAACAGGCGCCATGCCTCGCGGGGGTCGGTGGCGGGCATCACGCCGCCCTTGCGGGGACGGCCAGCGCGTCGAGGTCGATGCCCTGCGAATAGAGCATGCGGAACAGGTAGTGGTCCGGGGCCAGCAGCAGCTCGGTCGCGTTGGTCCAGGCCGCGTCGGTGGCGAACCATTCCGGGTCGGTGTGGCCGTGCGGGCTGACGATCGGCAGGCCGGCGATTTCGGCATAGAGTTCGCGGGCGATGGCGCGCGTCGTCGGGTCGGCCGGCAGCAGGCGATCGGGGTGCAGCGAGAGCTTGGGCATCCTTGGGACTCCTCGGAAGAGTGCGTTTGCGGCTCGATTACCGAGTTGTGCCAGCGCTGGCAATGCTGTATCGGCGGGCCATGGTCGAAACGCTTTCCAAACCTGTCACCGTGATGCGGATTTCCGCCGAGGATCACGTCGCCGTCGCCCTGGAGCCGCTTGAGGCAGGCGCGGAAGTCGTTGTGGACGGTCAGACGATCTGCCTCAGTGATGCGATTCCGGCTGGCCACAAGTTCGCCGTCATGCCTGTTGCCGCGGGTTCGCCGGTTCGTCGCTATCGCGCGCCAATCGGCCTCGCCACGCGCAACATCGCGGTGGGCGAGCATGTCCATGTCCACAATGTCCACACCGCGCTTTCGGGCGAGAAGGCCTATGCCTTCTCCGGCGCGCGGGCCGAGGAGCACGCGGCGCAGTCCTCGCGCTCCTTTCGGGGCTACGTCCGGCCGGACGGCAGCGTGGGCACCCGCAACGAATTGTGGATCCTGCCCACGGTCGGCTGTGTCGGCCGCCTGGGCGAGCGGCTGGCGGCGAAGGGCAACCTGCGGTCGCCCGCGACCGTCGATGGCGTTCATGCGTTCAATCACCCGTTCGGCTGCTCGCAGCTGGGGGCGGACCTCGATGGCACGGCGGCGGTGATCGCCTCGCTGGCGCTCAACCCCAACGCGGGCGGCGTGCTGCTGCTGGGTCTCGGCTGCGAATCGAACCAGCTGGAAGAACTGCTCAAGCGCATTCCCGACGACCGCCGCGATCGCTTGCGTGTGCTGCGCGCGCAGTCGGAAAGCGACGAGTTCGCCGCCGGGGAAGCGCTGATCGACGAACTGCTGGGCCTGATGGCCGAGGACCGGCGCGAGGACGTGCCGCTCTCGAAGCTGCGGCTGGGCGTGAAATGCGGCGGCTCGGACGCGATGAGCGGACTGACCGCCAATCCGCTGATCGGTCTGATGGCCGATGCGGTGACCGACGCGGGCGGTGCCGCGATCCTGACGGAAATTCCCGAAATCTTCGGCGCCGAGAACCTGCTGCTCGAACGTGCCACCAGCGAAGAGGTGTTCGACAAGCTCTCGGGCCTCGTCAATTCCTTCAAGCGCTACTTCATCGAGAACGGCGAGCCGGTTTCGGAGAACCCCAGCCCCGGCAACATCGCGGGCGGCATCACCACGCTGGAGGAAAAGTCCCTGGGCGCCGTGCAGAAGGGCGGGCTTGCCCCGGTCTGCGACGTGATCGGCTATGGCGAGCGGATTTCGACGACGGGACTGACGGTGCTCGAAGCGCCCGGCAACGATGCCGTTTCCACCACCGCGCTGGCGGCAGCGGGGGCGACGATCACGCTGTTCTCCACAGGGCGCGGGACGCCGCTCGGCAGCCCGGTACCGACGATGAAGATCGCCTCGAACCATTCATTGGCCGAGCGCAAGCCGGGCTGGATCGACTTCGATGCCGGACTGGTGCTGGAAAAGGGCATGGCGGGCGCGGCGGCCCTGCTGCTCGACCGCATCATCGCCGTCGCGAGCGGGGAACCGGCGCGCAACGAGAGTAACGACGAACGCGCCATCGGTATCTGGAAGCGCGGCGTTACGCTGTAAGCGTGCTCACCGTGCCGACGGGACGCCGTATAAACGCCCGATGCCCTCATCATCGCGAGTGAAGAGAGGGGCTAGATGCCTGCCACACGACCTTGCGTCGCCGCCCGAAGCGATCATCGTCTGAATTCCGGTGCAATAGTGAAGCAGGCGCCTCTTTCGCTGGGGGCGAGCGAGATTTCGAGATGATGCCGTTCGGCTATCGCGCGGCATAGTGCGAGGCCGAGGCCTGCTCCTTCGGTGCCGAGCGAACTACCGCCGCGGGCGAATTTCTGGAAAATCCTGTCGCGCTGGTCTTCGGCAATGCCTGGCCCGTCGTCGCTGACGATCAGCAACGGCCCTCGTCGCAGCGTGAGGCGGACCGTACCGCCGGGAGGTACGAACTTGAAGGCGTTATCCAGCAAGTTGGTGATCAGCCGGGTAAGCGACATTTCCTCGCCCGCGATCGAGACTTCGGGCTCGATGTCGAGGATTAGCCGGTGGCCGGATTCCTCGGCGCTGTCGGCGTAGAGTTCGCCGAGGCGGGCGGACAGGGAACTCAGGTCCACGGGGATGAGGCCATGGCGATCGCCGCGCCGCGCCTCGCTGGCAGCGATGTCCAGCAGCGATTCGAGCATGCGGATGATACCCCGGATCTCGGTACGAGCATCGGCGATACGCGCGGCCGTCTCGGCATCGGGCGTGGCGGCGAGTGCTTTCACCAGCCGGTTGTCGAGATGCATCAGCGGCGTGCGCATCTCGTGCGCGACATGGTCGGTCGTTTCGCGGTGGGCTGCGGCGAGTCGTTTCAGGCGGCCAAGGGCGTTGCCCGAGTGGGCGGCCAGTTCGTCGATCTCGTCATGCCCGGCCGAGCCGCGTGCCAGTTCCTGCAGCGCTGCGTCGTCGGGCTGGCGGAAGGCGGCGTTGATCCGTTCCAGCCTTCCTGCCAGGCGATGCGCTGCAGTCCAGCCGCCAAGCGCCACCGCCAAGGTCGCCAGCACGCCGCCGGTGAGGAATACCAGTGCCACCTGCCGCAGCAGCATGGAAAGGTCGCGATACTCGTGCGCGACCAGCAGCTTGAGGTTGGGGCCGAGCTGGGTGGCGCGGGCGAAGGCGAGTTCGCCGCCCTCTATGCGGATGTCGGCGGCCTCGGAGATGCCGGCATGCAGCCCCGGCCATTGGGTCAGGTCTCCGGCGATAGGTTTCCCCTGCGCATCGGCGAGGAGGTAGTGCGCGGGATCGCCGTTGCGCGGTTGCAGTGCGAGGCGGTCCTTGATGCGCTTGCCGAGTTCGTCGCGATCGCCGCTGGCGTAGATGTCGACCATGCCAGCAAGATCGACGTCGACAGCCCGTTCCAGCGCTTGCCGGTTGGAGCGCTCGATCGTGGCGTTGGTCAACAGCCACAGCCCGAAGGTGATCACCGCTGCCGTGGCGATCGCCCAGACGACGATCTGAGCGAAAATCGAATTACGGATGAAAGCCAGCCGCTTCATGGGCATACGTAGCTTGGCAGCGGATCGCGGACCGATGACGCTATGAAGGGCCCGCTCACCGCCCGTCCAGCAACCTGTAGCCGGAGCCCCAGATGGTTTCGAGTGCGGGCTTGTCGAAACCTTCTTCGAGCTTGCGGCGCAGGCGGCCGATGTTGACGTCCACCACGTTGGTCTGCGGATCGAAGTTCATCTTCCACACGTCGCGTAGCAGCATCTCGCGCGTCAGGACTTCGCCTGCGTTCTCCATGAAGTGGCGGAAAAGCTCGAATTCCTTGGGGCTGAGTGCAAGGTGGCGATTGTCGCGAAAGGCGGTGCGGGCCTTCACGTGGCACTCGAAGGCGCCGTAGAGGATGACGGCGGAATGCTCGCGGCCGGAAGAGCGGCGGTGCAACGCGCGCAGGCGGGCGAGCAGTTCCTCACCTTCGAAGGGCTTGGCGAGGTAGTCGTCGGCCCCGGCGTCCAGCCCTTCGGCGCGGTCAGTCGAGCGGCCGAGCGCCGAGAGTAGCAGGACCGGCGTGCCGACCCCGCTCTCGCGCAAGCGAGACAGGATGGTGATGCCGTCCAAGTCAGGAAGCATGCGGTCGAGGATGATGACGTCGAACCGCTCTGCGCCGGCGCGTTTGAGGCCTTCGTTGCCGGTTGCGCACCATGTGAGTGCGTCCCCGGCCCCGACTGCAAGCTCCTTTACTTGGGACGCTGCGCGCATATCGTCCTCAATGTAGAGGATATTCATTCCAACCATCATGCCGCTTTCACAGCCAAGTGATTATCGTTATCTATTGCAGCTATTAATAAGCGCGTGGTGGCCCACCGTCGCCTGACAATGCTTGTTATTATTGGGTCGGTGGCTTGCGTCTCGTTTCCTGGTCCATCTTTTTCAGAAAGACGGGCACTTTTGGCCCGCTTTTCTTGTTTTTCCATCTGGTGCAATTCAACCGAAGAAGAAGCTCCAGAAGCTCCGCGCGGTACCGGTGTCCAGATTGCCGGGGACCGTTTCGATGGCCGCATTTGCTACCGTGGCCGAAAAAACCAGGGCAGCACTGACTGCTGCGATCGCGAACTTTTTCATCGATGAACTCCTGTGCCCCTGGCAATATCGGAATCAAGCAAAGGCGCTATTCCGAGGTCTGCAGGATATGTTGCGACAAGTGCGCGTCAACACTTCCACGAGTTAAATATAGTTATTGCGCCTTGGGCGCTGCCGCCGAGGCATCGACAGGCAGGCCGCCAAGCTCGGTGACCAGCTTGGTGTAGGCGTCAAGGTAGGCGAGCACGATGATCTGGCCGATCTGCGTGTTCTGGTAGCCGCCGCCGCCTGCTGCACCGAAAGTGCCGCCGAAGAAGCCGCCGCCGCCCGCGCCGAAGCTGACGTCGGATTTGCGGGCATAGCCCTCGGTCAGCGCCTCTTCCACGGTGGTGCGCGAATTCACGATCGAGAGGGTGACGTTCGCCTCGCCCTTCTTGACGTTGAGACCACCGGCGATCGCACCCACGCCGCGCCCGAACAGGCCGCCGACGCCGCCCAGCACGCCGCCGATGCCGCTACCGCCCGAATTGTTGTTGGTCGAGACGATGTCCGGCTGCAGGAAATAGTCCGCCGCCTTGATTTGGCCCTTGCCGATGTTGGAGCCCTTCTGCAGTTCACCCTGTTCGGCGAGCGCGCGCTCCATGGCGCTGTTCTGCAGCGAGCGGCCGCGGTTGACCATGGTGAAGCAGCCCGACTTCTGCACGAAGACGCGCAGAATCGCCTCGGGGCTGCCCAGGCTCAACTCGCGCCACCACTGGGTGTCGGGCTCGATGATGGCGACGGTGCCCAGGTTCTTGCGGCAGACGGGGATCGACTGCTGGCCCTTTTCCTGCAGTTTTCGACCCGAGGACTGGTCGGCGAGGGCGGGGGTGGCCGCAAGGGTGGTGAGCGCGGCCAGCGCGCAAACGAACGTCTTCATCAGTAGTGCTCCCTATTGTCTCGCGCGGACGCGAAGTGCCCAATCCCCAGGGCGACGAACTCCTTATGCGGTCACTCTTGCACGAACAAATGACGATGTCTGTGAGAATCTTTCGCAATTTAGTGTGCGTTTTCAGAATCAAGTGAGGTTCGTGCCATTTTCGCGATTGCGCAGGAACCAGGCGCGCACCGCCTTCCTGGATCGTCATTGCGAGCGCAGCGAAGCAATCCAGGGCGGTTTACGCGGCCTTGGATTGCTTCGCTGCGCTCGCAATGACGAGGAAGGTGTGACGGATGCTCTGGCGGGCCGGTTCAGGCCGGAGACACGGCCATGTTGTCGATCAGCCGCGCGGGGCCGATCCGTGCCGCCACGATGAGCCGCATCGGCCGGTCCGATCGGGTGGTCAGTGCCGTAAGATCATCCGCATCGCGCAGTTCGGCATAGTCAACCGAGCGGAAGCCACCCGCGACGATTTCGGCCTCCAGCTTGGCGAGGGTTTCCGACACATCCGCCCCGCCTTCGATGGCGGTGATGGCGGTGCACATCGCGGTCGGCAGTGCGACCGCCGCCTTGCGCTCCCCGGCCGAGAGGTAGGCATTGCGCGAGGACATCGCGAGCCCGTCCGCCTCGCGCACGGTCGGCACGCCGAGGATGGAGCCAGCGGCGGGGCGGGTGAGGTCAAGGTCGCGCGCCATCCGGCGGATGACGGCCAGTTGCTGCCAGTCCTTCTCGCCGAACAGGGCCATGTCTGGCATGACCTGGTTGAACAGCTTGCACACCACGGTGGCGACGCCGTCGAAGTGGCCGGGCCGCGACGCGCCGCACAGGCCCTCGCTGACCCCGGCGACAGAGATGTTGGAGGCGAAGCCGGCCGGGTACATCGCCTCGACCGTGGGTGCCCAGAGCAGGTCCACCCCTTCGGCTTCCAGCAGCGCCGAGTCGCGGGCAAGCTGGCGCGGATAGGCGTCGAGATCCTCGTTCGCACCGAACTGGAGCGGGTTGACGAAGATCGATACGACCACGGCCGCGCCCCGGCTTTTCGCCTCGCGCACGAGCGTCAGATGGCCGTCATGCAGTGCGCCCATCGTGGGCACGAGCGCGACCTGACCGGTCTTGCGAAGCTCGGCAACCGCATTGCGCAGTGGATCAAGAGCGTGGACGGTTTGCATTGGGCTTGGCTGCTCCGGTATGATGGGCGCGACCGAAAGGTGCGTTTGGGCCTTAGCCCCGGCGCACCTGCGGGGGCAATGATTTCAACGTCGGGCCGGGCGACCGGTCCCGCGAGCAGGATAACGGTCACGTGACAGCGCATCGCATCGTCTTCGCCAACGAGAAGGGCGGCACCGGCAAGTCCACCACCGCCGTCCATGTCGCCATCGCGCTCGCCTACCAGGGCGCGAATGTCGCCTGCATCGACCTCGACCACCGCCAGCGCACGCTCTACCGCTACCTCGAGAACCGGATCGAGACCGAGCGCAAGCGCGAGATCGCGCTGCCCGGCGCGCGCTTCGCGGTCTACGATGGCGACGACATCGGCGAACTCGACGATCTCGCCGAGCAGATCGCGGAGGGCTACGACTTCCTCGTCTTCGACACGCCCGGCCGCGACGATCCCTTCGCCCGCCACGTGGCGACCACGGCGGACACGCTGGTCACCCCGCTCAACGACAGCTTCGTCGACTTCGATCTTCTCGGTCAGGTCGAGAGCGAGACCTTCAAGGTCAAGCGCCTCTCGTTCTATGCCGAAGTCATGTGGGAGGCGCGCAAGAAGCGCGGGCTCAAGACCATCAACGAAGGCCGCCGCGAACTCGACTGGGTCGTCGTGCGCAACCGCGTCCAGCACGTCGAGGCGCGTAACATGCGGCGCATCGACGGGGCGCTTCAGGAACTGTCCAAGCGCGCGGGCTTCCGCGTCGCGGCGGGCCTGTCCGAGCGCGTCATCTTCCGCGAGCTGTTCCCCTCGGGCCTGACTCTGCTCGACAAGGGATTTCTGGGCGATCTGGGCACCAGCCACCTCGTCGCGCGGCAGGAACTGCGCGGGCTGGTCGCCGGGCTCAACCTGCCGGTGCCGGTACGGCGGGAGTCCGAAACGGCCTTCGCCGCCGCAGGCTGACGGGAAGGCCCATGATCAAGCTGCTCTGGCTGGTCGCGCTCGGCTGCATCGTCTGCCGGATGCTCATCGGCCGCTGGCCCTGGGAAAAGAAGCGCAAGGTCGCGGGGCCGTCCTTCGAGACGGCGCAGGCGCGGGCGCTGCTGGGCGTGGACGCGGGCGCCGACCGGCGCGAGATCGTCGAGGCGCACCGCCGCCGCATCGCGCTGGTGCACCCCGACAAGGGCGGCAGCTCCGAGCAGGTGCACGAGGCGAATGCCGCGCGCGACGTGCTGCTGGCGGTGCTGCCTGCGGATTAGAATGCCATCGTCTTTGGCTGAAACACCATTCGTCATCCCCGCGAAGGCGGGGACCCATCTGATGATGGTTCAATCTGCCACGTCAGGAGATGGGTTCCCGCCTTCGCGGGACTGACGGCGATAAAATTACGAGGCGAGCACGCTTTAATTTTCCCGCGCGATCTGGAAGCCCGCGAACGACTGGTTCACCGGCATCAGTTCCAGCGTGTTGATGTTGACGTGCGCGGGCAGGGTGGCGACCCAGAGCACGGTCTCGGCGATGTCCTCGCCGGTCATCGGGTTGACGCCTGCGTAGAACGTGTCGGACGCGGCCTGATCGCCGCCGTTGCGAACCACGGTGAACTCGGTTTCCACCATGCCGGGCTCGATCGAGGTCACGCGCACGCCGGTGCCGCTCAGATCCGAGCGCAGGCCGAGCGCGAACTGGCGCACGAAGGCTTTGGTGCCGCCGTACACGTTGCCGCCGGTGTAGGGATACGTCGCCGCGACCGAGGACAGCATCACGATCCCACCCTTGCGCGCGATCAGGCCCGGCAGCAGCTTGTGCGTCAGCGAGACCAGGCTGACGACGTTGGTGTCGATCATCGTCTTCCAGTTGGCGAGGTCGGCTGCCTGCGCGGGCGCCGCGCCCAGCGCGAGACCCGCGTTGTTCACGAGGCAGTCGATCGCGGCGAAATCGGCCGGAAGCGCATCGAGCGCGGCGTCGCGGGCGGCTTCGTCACGCACGTCGAAGACGGCGGCGTGGAAGCGGTCGGCACCCAGTTCGTCCGTCAGCGCCTGAAGCCGCTCGGCGCGGCGGCCGGTGCCGATCACGCGCCATCCGGCCTTCACGAAAGCGCGCGCGCAGGCTTCGCCGATACCGGAAGTGGCGCCGGTTACAAGTACGGTCTTCATGGGGATTCCTTCAATCTGCGGAGAGGACGGTGACGTCCATGCGGAAGCTGCGCGCCTCTCCGGGCGCCAGCGTGATCACGCCCGGCTTTTCGCGGAAATCGCCGGCAAAGCCAAGGGGGTCGGCATGGCCCTGCCACGGTTCGATGCACAAGTAAGCCGCGCCGGGCTTCTGCCAGATGCCCAGCATCGGGGTGTCCGGAAAGGCGATGGCGAGCTGTGTCCCGCCCGGTGCGCCGTATGTGAGCGCGCGGCTGGAGAGGCGGTCCCAGATCACCGCGTCCTCCTCGAACAGCGCGGCGTCCAGCGGCAGGATATGGCCCTCGACCGGCGATGCCACAGGCTCGGGCAACAGGAGTCCGCTGGGACCGTCGATGCGGCGGATCGGCTGGGGTTCGGGCTGTTCGAAGGCGACCACGTGGTCGGCCTTGGTGGCGCCTCCCGGCAGCGGCCAGGCGAAGCCGGGGTGGAAGCCCAGGCTGAATGGCAACGGGGCATCGCCGGCGTTGAGCACCCGCGCCTCGGTGAACAGGGCTGTGCCTTCCAGTCGGAACGCCATCTCCAGCATGAAGGCGAACGGATAGACCGCGCGCGTTTCAGGACTGTCGGTCAGGCGGAAAAGCGCACGATCGGTGCCCGCTTCCAAGACCTCGAACACCGACTTGCGCGCGAAGCCGTGCCGGGGCAGGGCGTATTCCTCGCCGTCCAGCCGGTAGGTGTCGCCGTTCAAGGCCCCGACGATCGGGAACAGCAGCGGCGCGTGGCCGGTCCAGAACGCCGGGTCGGCATCGGTCATGTATTCGCGGCCGAAACTGTCGGTCAGCGACCAGAGTTCGGCGCCGAGCGGGTTGATCCGGGCGGTGAGATCGCCGGAGGAGATGGTCACGAAGTCCACGTCAGTCCCCTTGTCGTACTTCCCACCTGAGCCAGTTTATGCGGCCGGGGCTTCGACAAGCTCAGCCTGAGCGGGCTTGGGAGGTTTTACCCTGCCTCCGCTCACCCTGAGCTTGTCGAAGGGTCTTGCATCACCCCCGCAGCACCGCGCCCAGCTTGGCGGCGGCGGCGGTCACCTTTTCGCTGATCGCCTTGAGGTCGGCTTCCTTGTAACTGGCCTCGACCGGCTGGAGCGTGACTTCGAGCGCGAGCGACTTCTGCCCCTCGGGCACGCCGTTGCCACGGAAGTCGTCGAACAGGCGCACCGCGACGATGTTGGCCTTGTCCGCGCCCTGCACCAGCCGCACGAGATCGCCCGAGGGCAGCTCTGCGGGCACGAGGAACGCATAGTCGCGCGTCACCGCCTGCAGCGCCGGGGGCGCGTAGGAGACGCGGGCGAAGCCGGGCGTGCCCTTCTTGCCGGGAATGGCGTCGAGGAACAGTTCGGCGACCGCCACCGGGCCATCGACGTCGAACTGCTTCGCCGTCTTCGGGTGCAGCATGCCGAAGCGCGCCAGCACCGTCTTGGGGCCGAGGCGCAGCGTCGCCGACTGGCCGGGGTGGAACTGGGGACCAGCTTCGCCCATGACCTGCAGCTTGTCGACCGGGGCGCCAGCCTCGGCCAGCAGCGCCAGCACTTCGGCCTTGGCATCGTAGGCGTCGAACGCCGTCGCCTTGCCGGTCGCCCAGCCGCGCGTGGTCTTCTCGCCCGCGAGGACGACGCCCAGCGTCAGCCGTTCATCGCTCGCCCCGCCGGCACCGCGCAGATAGCGGCGGCCGATCTCGAACAGGCGCAGCGAGGCCGCGCCGCGATCGAGGTTGCGCTTCGCCGCCATCAGCAGGCCCGGCAGCAGCGAGGGGCGCATGGCCTTCATGTCCTCGCTGATCGGATTGGCGAGCACCCACAGCGGACCTTCGGCGAAAGCCTCGGCGGCGGGCTCGGGCAGGAACGACCAGGTGACGGCTTCCTGAAGCCCGCGCGCCGCAGCGGCGCGGCGCACGCGCCGTTCCAGTGCCTGCGCCGGGGTGGCGGTGGGCTTGGCGACGCCGTCGGCGCGCGGCAGCGGCACGCTCTCGACCTTGTCGAGGCCGTGGATGCGCACGACTTCCTCGACGATGTCAGGCGCGCCATCGACGTCAGGACGCCAGCCGGGGACGGTGACGGCCCAGTCGTCAGCCTCCACCACCGAGAAGCCGAGGCTTTCGAGGATGCGCTGTTGTTCGCCGGGGGTGACGGTGACGCCGCCCAGCTTCTCGACCAGCGAGGGCGCGAAGTGGACGATCTTGGGCGTGCCCGGAGCAGCGCCCGCGCGCACGATCTCGGACACTTCGCCGCCGCACAGCTCGACGATCAGGTTCGTCAGCAGCGCAAGGCCGGTGTCGAGGAACTGCGGGTCGATCCCGCGCTCGAACCGCCCGCGCGCGTCTGACGTGAGGTTGAGCTTGCGGCCCGTCTTGGCGATACGCTCGGGATCGAAGTAGGCGATTTCGAGCAGGACGTCGGTGGTGGCATCGCCACAGCCCGAGTGCTGGCCGCCCATGATGCCTGCGATGTCGTGGACGCCACTGCCGTCGGCGATCACGGTCATTTCGGCGTCGAGGGTGTAGGTCTTCTCGTTCAGCGCCTCGACCGTCTCGCCGTCCTTCGCGCGGCGGGCGACGACGGCGCCGGTCAGCTTGGCGAGGTCATAGGCGTGGGCCGGGCGGCCATACGTGAGCATCACGTAGTTGGTCGCATCGACCAGCGCCGAGATCGGGCGCTGACCCGCAGACTTGAGCGCATCCTGCAGCCACTGCGGCGAGGGGCCGTTCCGCACGCCCTTGATGACGCGGCCGTAGAAGGCCGGGCAGCCCTCGGCATCATCGGTGCGCACCTCGACCGGGCAGGGGAAGGTGCCTGCGGCCTCGGGCGCGACGATCGGCTTCAGCGTGCCGAGGCCCGCTGCCGCGAGATCGCGGGCGATGCCGTAGACGCCCATGCAGTCCGGGCGGTTCGGGGTGATCGACACGTCGATGACCGGATCGGCGCCGTGATACTGCGCGAAGGGCGTGCCGACGGGCGCATCCTCGGGCAGTTCGATGATGCCATCGTGGTCCTCGCCCAGCTCCAGCTCGCGGGTGGAGCACATCATGCCGTTCGATTCGACGCCGCGCACGGCGGCAACCTTGAGGGCCATGCCGTTCACCGGCACCACCGCGCCCGGCAGGCCGAGCACGCCGACCAGCCCTGCGCGCGCATTGGGCGCACCGCAGACCACGGTGAGCACCTTGTCGCCGGTGTCGACGGTCAGCACCTGCAGCTTGTCCGCCTGCGGGTGCTTTTCAGCCGTGAGCACCTTCGCCACGCGGAAGCCTTCCAGCTTCGCGGCAGGGTCTTCGATGCCTTCGACCTCAAGGCCGATGGCGTTGAGGGTGGCGGCGATCTGCTCGATCGACGCATCGGTTTCGAGGTACGTCTTGAGCCAGGAGAGCGAGAACTTCATTGTCTAAATCCTTCCCGCCTTATGCCGGCGTACCGACGCCGCCCGAAAGGGTCGGCACGTCGAGGGCGGAGAAACCGTAGTGGGAGAGCCAGCGCACATCGCCGTCGAAGAAGGCGCGCAGGTCGTCCATCCCGTACTTGAGCATGGCAAGGCGATCGACGCCGATGCCGAAGGCGAAGCCCTGCCATTCGTCGGGGTCGATGCCGCCCGCCGCGATGACGCGGCGGTTGACCATGCCTGACCCCAGCACTTCCATCCAGGCGTGCCCCGGCGCATCGCCCGAACCGCCGACCACGCGGCGTCCGCCCTGGCTGGAATAGCCCACGTCCACCTCGATCGAGGGTTCGGTGAAGGGGAAGTAGCTGGGGCGCAGGCGCAGGACGATGTCGTCCCGCTCGAAGAAGGCCTTGAGGAAGGCTTCCAGCGTCCACTTCAGGTGGCCGAGGTGGATGCCCTTGTCGATGACGAGGCCCTCGATCTGGTGGAACATCGGGGTGTGCGTGGCGTCGCTGTCCGAACGGTAGACGCGGCCCGGCGCGATGATGCGGATGGGCGCGCCCTGCTGGATCATCGAGCGGATCTGCACCGGCGAGGTATGCGTGCGCAGCAGCATCTCGCGGCCGTCGTCATTACGGTCCGGGAAATAGAAGGTGTCATGCATCGCGCGCGCCGGGTGGCTTTCGGGCATGTTGAGCGCGGTGAAGTTGTGCCAGTCGTCCTCGATCTCCGGCCCGGTGGCGACCGCGAAGCCGAGGTCGGCGAAGACTTCGGCCAGCTCGTCCATCACCTGCGAGACCGGGTGGACGGCGCCGCGCGGAGTGGCGGGCGCAGGGAGCGATAGGTCGATCGTCTCGGCCGCAAGGCGCGCGTCGAGCGCGGCGGTTTCGAGGGTTTCCTTGCGGGCGGTGATGGCGGCGTTGGCGTCGCGCTGGTAGCCGTTGAACAACGGCCCCATCTCGCGCCGCTCCTCGGGCGACATGCCGCCCAGACGCTTCATCAGCCCGGTGATCTCGCCCGCCTTGCCCAGATACTGAATGCGCAGCGCTTCGAGAGCCTCGAGCGTTTCGGCACCTTCGATCGCCGAGATCACCTGATCAAAATCGAGCACGATACTAAACCCCAAAAACTCGTCATTCCCGCGAAGGCGGGAACCCATCTGATGCCCTATCCCCTGACGATCCGGGGCGGTGGCAGCGGCACGAAGCCGAAATCCACCGCAAGGTCGCGCCAATCGGGATTGGCCTGTTCGATCAGGGCGAGTTTCCACGCCCTGTTCCACGTCTTGATCCGCTTCTCGCGCAGGATCGCGCTTTCAATCGTCGCGTGCCGCTCGAACCAGACCAGTCGATGCACGCCGTAGTCGCTCGTGAACCCTTCGATCAAGCCCTCGCGGTGCTGATGGAGGCGACGAAGCAGATTCGATGTGACTCCGACATAGAGCGTACCGTTGCGATGTGACGCGAGGAGGTACGTGCATGGATCGAAGGTTTCGCGCATCGGAGGGGCCACCAGCTGGGTTCCCGCCTTCGCGGGAATGACTGGGAAGAGTGATGCAGCGGAATCGCTTCAATCGGCAGTTAACACCCTGTCGTCATTCCCGCGCAGGCAGGAACCCAGCTGGTGCGCTATCCCAACACGCGAAAAGGGCGCGGACGGCACATGCCATCCACGCCCTTTGAAATCGCGCGATGAAGCTGAGGAGCTTTACGCGTCGGTGGCTTACGCCGCCGCGGGCAGAGCTGCCTTCGCCTGCGCGATGACGGTGCTGAACACGCCGCCTTCGTTCATGGCGAGGTCGGCCATCGTCTTGCGGTCCAGTTCGATCCCGGCGAGCTTCACGCCATGGATGAACTGCGAGTAGGTCAGGCCTTCAGCGCGGACGGCCGCGTTGATGCGCTGGATCCAGAGAGCGCGGAAGGTGCGCTTCTTGATCTTGCGGTCGCGGTACGCGTACTGGCCGGCCTTTTCGACGGCCTGGCGTGCGACGCGGATGGTGTTCTTGCGGCGACCACGATAGCCCTTGGCCTGGTCCAGAATCCGCTTGTGCTTTGCGCGGGTGGTGACACCCCTCTTGATACGGCTCATTCGTCAGTACTCCTCAGTTGAGCCCGTAGGGCGCCCACTTCTTGATGACCTTGGCATCGGCGTCGGAAATGACTTCGGTGCCGCGGTTCTGGCGGATGTACTTGCCGTTATGGCTCATGAGGCGGTGGCGCTTGCCGGCTACGCCGTGCTTCACCTTGCCGGTGGCGGTGAGCTTGAAGCGCTTCTTCACGCCGCTCTTGGTCTTCAGCTTGGGCATTTTCGTCTCCTTTGATCGGGACACGTCCCGCCGGCCTTGGCAGCCCTTTTCGCCAGGCCGACCCGCGAATCTCCCCAGGGGCAGACTCGACCGTGTCGATTGAAGGACGCGCCCTTAGTGGCTGGATGCAGGAAAGGCAAGCGCGCGGTTCACGAGTAAGCCATGCCGCGAACGCTGCGCAGCCATTCTGGGAAGTCCGGCCCGATCGCCCGGCCCTGCGGCAATCGCCCGCGCCATACATAGACCTGTGCGCTGACCCGCCCTGCGCCGGTACGAACCGGAAGCGCCACCCGCCGGTACTCCCGCCCTTCGTACCGGTCGAGCCGCGCCAGATCGCCGGGTCGCAGCTGCAGTTCGCAAAGCATGCCCCGCACCCGGCCTGTGCCCGGCATCAGCGCCGGATACCAGCCTTGCGCGTCCGGGACCGCGTAAAGCCGCCCCGGCACCTCGCCCGGCTCGGCCACGACCAGCCGCGCTGCGATCCACCGCGCCATCGGCGTATCCGCATCTGGGCGAAGGGTGCCGTAGAAGAACAGCCTCAAGGGTCAGTCGTGGTGATGGCCGTGATGATGGCAGGCCATCGCCTCGATCACGTCTTCCAGCCGCGCGGGGTCGCCGATCGCCAGCACCTCGCCGCCGGACTGAGCGTGAAGGGGCTCGCCGTTCCAGTCGCACATGATGCCGCCCGCGCCCTCGACGATGGGGACCAGCGCGGCCCAGTCGTGCAGCTTGAGCCCCGCCTCGCAGACGAGGTCGATGTGGCCGCTCGCCAGCAGGCCGTAGTTGTAGCAGTCACCGCCGAACATCATGCGCTTGTGGTCGGTCCTGGCCGCCAGCGCCATGAAGTGGGCGCCCTGATGGTCGTCGAAGTACTGCGGGCCGGTCGTCGCCAGCATCATGTCGGAGAGTTCGCGGCAGGGACGAGTGCGCACTTCGCTGCGATTGAAGGTGGTGGCGTGGCCGCTGGCGCCGACCCAGCGCTCGTTCAGGATGGGTTGGTCGATGATCCCCAGTACCGGCCAGCCGTCGACCAGCAGCGCGATCAGCGTGCCGAAGGTCGCGCGACCGCCCATGAACGAGATGGTGCCGTCGATCGGGTCGAGCACCCAGGTGCGGTTCGAGCCGCCTTCCTCGGTGCCGAATTCCTCGCCGATGATCGAATCGCGCGGCACTTCGGCCTTGAGGATGCGGCGCATGGCTTCTTCTGCCGCCCGGTCGGCCACGGTGACGGGCGAGGCGTCGGACTTGCGGTCGGCGGCGAGGCCGGTGCGGAAGTGGGGGCGAATAGCTTCGCCCGCCGCATCGGCAAGGCGGAGCGCGAGGGCGATGTCGTGGTCGAGTTTCATGCCGCCTGCTCTGCCTTCCGGATGGTGATCCGGTCAAGTTCCTTGGGTCAGGGGTATCCGGGGGCATTACCTGCAAGAAAATACTAGGAATCTAACAGCCCTTGTAGATTTTCTCGCATTGCTCCCAAGCCATTGCGCAATTATCGCTTTTCAAGGGCATCTTTAAAACAGGGTAACCATGCAACGCAGGAACCGTCCTGCGGTCGATCCCTCGATTGCGCCGCAGCAAGGCATCACACGTGACGGGCAACCCCTGTCCTACAACCGCGCGCCTGCGCCCGATCTGGCACCCTGGCTGGGCCGCCTCTATGTCACGAAAGTCGATCTGCCCAAGGATTACACGGTGTCCTGCGGACTGTTCAACGACACCGCCTGCGTGCGCGTGCAAATGGCGGGGGACTGGGCGGCGCAGACCGCAGAAGGACCTGTTACCACCCGGCGCGGGGCATTCTATTTCGGTCCTCATTCGCGGCGCATGCCGATTTCGGTAACGGGCAGTTTCGTCAGCGTCGGGTATGTCATCCGTCCCGGGACGGGCACCTCGCTGAAATTGCCGCGCGTGGGAGAGTTTCTCGACAGGGTCGTTCCTACCGACGTGATGACCGCGCCTTCGGATGACTTCCTGCAGGTGCTGGACCCCGGTGCGACGCCGGAGGAATGGCTGCAGTCGATCGAGGGGCTGGTTCGCCGGCAGGTCGAAAGGCTGGGCGGGGCGGAGCCTGACCCCGTCACCGCGCAGTTCGAAGAGATCAGCCTGCGCGATCCGGGCATCTCGGTCAGCGATGCGGCGGCCGAATGTGGGGTCGATCGCCGCAAGCTTGAGCGCGTGGTCAGCCGCGATTTCGGCTTGCCGCCCAAGCAGGTGCTGCGCCGCGCCCGCGCGCTCGACATGGCGAGCCACCTGCGCGGCGTAGCCGATTCGCGCGAGGGAGATGAGATCGCTCTGCGCTATTACGACGAGAGTCATCTTATCCATGAGTTCACCGAACTGTTCGGTATGTCGCCGCGCCAGTTCGTCACGCGCCCGCAGCCGATCCTGACGCTGGCGCTCGAATCGCGTCAGGCGCGGCGTCTGGAAGCGCTGCGCCGGATCGAGCCGGGACAGGCGCGGCCCTGGGAGTAGAGATAATTGTCGCCCACCCCGTCCGGCTAAGCCCTCCGGGCCAAGCCTCCCGGACCTCCCCTTCGACAGGCTCAGGATAAGCGGGAGGGCAAGCAAACGGTCTCATTCCCCTCCCGCTTGCGGGAGGGGGCAGGGTGGTTCTTAGCGACAGCTCAGTCGAACAGGCTCGACACCGAGCTTTCGTCGGCGATGCGGCGGATCGCCTCGCCAAGCAGCGGGGCGATCGGCAGGATACGAATCTTGTCGGAGGCCTTGGCGGCTTCGGTCGGCATGATCGAATCGGTGATGACCAGTTCCTTGAGCGCGGAATTGGTCACGCGGCTCACCGCTGCGCCCGACAGGACGCCGTGGGTGATGTAGGCAGTGACGCTGGCGGCGCCTTCGTCCATCAGCGCCTGCGCGGCGTTGCACAGGGTGCCGCCCGAATCGATGATATCATCGATCAGGATGCAGGCGCGGCCCTTCACATCACCGATGATGTTCATGACTTCCGACTGGCCCGGCTTGTCGCGGCGCTTGTCGACGATCGAGAGCGGCGCGTTGTCGAGGCGCTTGGCCAGTGCGCGGGCACGGACCACGCCGCCGACGTCGGGCGAGACCACCATCAACGACTGATCGCCGTAGCGGGCCTGGATGTCGGCCGCCATGACGGGCGCGGCGAACAGGTTGTCGGTGGGGATGTCGAAGAAGCCTTGGATCTGCCCGGCGTGCAGATCGACCGAGAGCACGCGGTCGGCGCCGGCTTCGGTCAGCAGGTTAGCCACCAGCTTGGCCGAGATCGGGGTGCGCGGGCCGGGCTTGCGGTCCTGGCGGGCGTAGCCGAAGTAGGGGACGACCGCAGTGATGCGCTTGGCCGAGGCGCGGCGCAGCGCGTCGATGCAGATCAGCAGCTCCATCAGGTTGTCGTTGACGGGGTAGCTGGTCGGCTGGACCACGAAGACGTCCTCGCCGCGGACGTTCTCGTGGATTTCCACGAAGATTTCCTCATCCGCGAAGCGGCGGACGGCGGCGTCGGTGAGCGGCAGTTCGAGATACCCTGCGATCGCGCGTGCGAGCGGCAGGTTGCTGTTGCCGGACATGATCTTCATTTGCGAATCCCCGTGACGGTTCCTGGCGGTCGGTCGTTGGGACCGGCCCTGTACCCGGGTGTCGCGGGATTGCAATAGTCGGCGGCCGATTGTCACCGCATCGGCCCGATTTGAGGCATGGTTGCGGGGTGAGGGGGCTGGGATGACGATGGTGTTTAAATGAAGACTTTAGGTAGGAAGTGGCCGTTTTATCCTCCCTGTTCCGCAGGAATGGGGAGGTGGCAGCCCGCAGGGCTGACGGAGGGGTTCCCCCTCCACCACCGACTGCGTCGGCGGTCCCCCTCCCCATCGCTGCGCGACAGGGAGGATCAGGCAATGTCCGCAATGGGGCGCTTTTCGAAGGCCCGCTTTCCTACACGCGGCGCGCTCCGGTACATTGCGCTCATGCCCCGTCCGCCGCTCACCTTCCGTCACAAGGTTACACCACAAGGTGACACTTCACCCTCACAAGGTGACACCTTTCCCCTCTGGACCGTGTAAACCGTGTAAACCCTGTCACCTTACGTCAGATCCGATGCTCGCCCCTGATCCAGCGCACGGTGCCGGAACTGGCGCGCATGACCACACTTTCGGTGGTCATGATGCCGCCTTTGCGACGCTTCACCCCGTCGAGCAGCGAGCCGCTGGTAACGCCGGTCGCCGCGAAGATGCAGTCGCCCTTGGCCAGCTCTTCCAGCTTGTAGATCTTGTCGAGGTCCTTGATGCCCCATTTTCGGGCGCGCGAGCGCTCGTCGTCGTTGCGGAACAGCAGGCGGCCGTTGAACTGTCCGCCGACGCAGCGCAGCGCCGCAGCAGCCAGCACGCCCTCGGGCGCGCCGCCCGAGCCCATGTAGAGGTCGATGGTGGTGTCCTCGTCGGTCACCGCGATGACGCCCGCGACGTCGCCGTCGCCAATCAGCACGACACCGCAGCCGATCTCGCGCAGTTCGGCGATCAGCGCCTCGTGGCGGGGGCGGTCGAGCACGCAGACGATGATGTCCGAAGGCTTCACGCCCTTGGCCGCCGCCACCGCTTCGACGTTCTGGGTCGGGGTCTTCTTGAGGTCGATCACGCCGTCCGGATAGCCGGGGCCGACCGCGATCTTTTCCATGTAGACGTCGGGCGCGTTGAGCAGGCCGCCTTCCTCCGCCGCCGCCAGCACCGCCAGCGAGTTCGGTCCGGCCTTGGCGGTGATGGTGGTGCCTTCGAGTGGATCGAGCGCGATGTCGATCTTCGGACCCTTGCCCGGAGCGCCGCCGACCTTCTCGCCGATGAACAGCA
The DNA here is from genome assembly GCF_057376415.1 of Novosphingobium sp. NFX11. Lineage (NCBI taxonomy): Bacteria > Pseudomonadati > Pseudomonadota > Alphaproteobacteria > Sphingomonadales > Sphingomonadaceae > Novosphingobium > Novosphingobium sp. NFX11. The sequence goes on from NZ_CP080384.1 coordinate 3,383,629, forward strand.
TGGGGGCCTCGTCGCGCTCTCCCTCGCCGATCACGACCGTCCCGTCGATGTACAGGCCGTCAAAGGCCTTGCGCATTGCCTCGACTGCGGCATGATCGGCCGCCTTCTCGTCTCCGCGCCCGATGAGGGTCGACGCGGCGATGGCGGCAGCCTCGGTGACGCGCACCATTTCGAGGACCAGAACGCGATCAAGCACATGACTAGCGGGGGTAGTGTTTTCGGACATGTTCACTCCGGATTAATCCAGGGAGGCAAGATTTTCATCGATTAGACAGAGGACTTTGAATTGTCGAGAAGCTGGATATACCCTTTCGCAATCGCAATAATCGCTCCCGTCCCGGCGATTGCTCAAACTGCTTCCGGCGCTTCTGCCGAAGACCGTGCGATCGCCGAAAAGATGCTTGGAACAGGCGGCCGGATCACGAAGGATACTTCGCGCAACGCCTGTCTGCGAACCATGAAACAGGGCGAGATCGTGGTCTGTGCGCCGACGCCGGACCAGTACCGCGTCCCTTCCACCGGAGACGACGACCCGACCGGCGTGGGCGCCAACGATGGGCGGCCGCGCACGCCGGACGTTTCGGGCAACGGCATCTTCAAGGGCAAGGCGACGATGAGCGGCTTATGCATGATCCCGCCGTGCCCGCCCGAGCAGCCCTATATCATCGACTTGTCGACGATACCGGAAGCTCCTGCGGGTTCGGACGCCGACAAGATCGCCAAGGGCGAACTGCGCGCGCCATGAAGGCGGCGTCCCGGAGTGGCGGCTCCGGGAGTGCTCAGGAATAGAACGTACAGGAAGAATGCCTCCGAAGAGGCATCCCCCCGGGCCATCTCAGGCCCCGATGATCTGCATCACCAGCGGCTTCGCGGTCAGGCTGTCCGACCCGTCGAGAATGCGCATCGCCTCGGTGACGGCGCTCTCCGGCCCCGGATGCGTGACGACCGCCAGGATGACCTCGCCGTCCTGATCGGGATCGCCCTTCTGGATCAGGCTCTCGATCGAGACGCCCGCATCGCGCATGGCGGCGGTGATGTCGGCCAGCACGCCCGGGCGGTCCGGCACGGTGAAGCGGATGTAGGAACTGCCGACGCGGTGCCCGGATTCCGCCGGTTCCATCGCTTCCAGTTCGCCCGCGGGCATCGAGAATGCCGCGCCCTTTTCACCGCGCGCGATGTCGATGATGTCGGCAACGACCGCGCTAGCGGTTGGGCCGTCTCCGGCGCCTGCGCCCTGGAACAGCAGGCGGCCCATGAAGTTGCCTTCGGCCACGACCGCGTTGGTCGCCCCGTCGACATGGGCGAGCGGGTGGTCGATCGGCACCAGGTGCGGACGCACGCGCTGGAACAGCCGGGGAGTGCCGCTCGCAAGATCGACACCGGCCATGCCGAGCAGGCGGATGACGTAGCCGAGCGAGCGGGCCTGCTCGATGTCGGCGGCCTTGACGCGGCTGATGCCCATCGTCTCCACCGCGTCGAAGCGAAGCTGCGAACCGAAGGCGATGGCGGCGAGGATCGACAGCTTGTGCGCGGCGTCGATGCCCTCAATGTCGAAGGTCGGATCGGCCTCGGCATAGCCAAGCCGCTGCGCTTCGGCGAGAACGTCGCCGAAGTCCGCGCCGGTGTCCTCCATGGTCGAGAGGATGTAGTTGCAGGTGCCGTTGAGGATGCCGTAGACGCGCTCGATGGCGTTGGCGGCGGCGCCTTCGGACAGGCCCTTGATGACCGGGATGCCGCCCGCGACGGCCGCCTCGAACTTGAGCGCGACGCCCTTCGCCTCGGCGGCGGCGGCCAGTTCCAGCCCGTGATGCGCGATCATCGCCTTGTTGGCGGTGACGAGGCTCTTGCCCCCGCAATCGAGTTGCGGGCGAGGGCGAGGGCCGGGCCGTCCGAGCCGCCGACCATCTCCACCACCACATCGACGTCGCCCCGCGCGGCGAGGGCGGCGGTATCGTCCACCCAGTCGTAGCGCGAAAGGTCGACGCCGCGATCCTTGGTGCGGTCGCGCGCGCTGACGGCGGCGATGCGGATCGGACGGCGAGCGCGGCGGGCGATCAGCTCCGCATTGGTCTCGATGAGACGGACGACGCCGGTGCCGACGGTTCCCAGTCCGGCAAGCGCGATATTCAGCGGTTCGGCCATGCTAGCTCCTTGTTCGGGAGCGCGCACTAAGGCAGGCGGGCGTCAAATTCCAGCACGAACGCCTATCGCGGTGTCACTTAAGTGTCCGCGTGCAGGGTCCGAGCTGGCTCAGGACCATGCGGTAGTCCGCAAGAGCCTGCTGCTGTTCGGCGAAGCTGCCCGAGACATTGGCGCCGGCAGGCGGTGTTCGGGGCAGGAAGCAGGCGAGACGATACCACTCGAGCGTGTCCGGCTCCGGCGGGTGCCCGAGGTCGGCGACAAGCTCGGAGAACGAAACACCCCAGGCCGGGGCCTGTCCTTGTTCGTGCTTCACCGTGATCGAGGCGGCCGAATTGTCGTGGGTGTTGAGGAAGATCTGGGTCTCCCCTGTCCCGCGAGATTGCCGGGAACGAAAAGCATCTCGCGCACGCCGGTGATCTTCGCGGGGGCATCGGGCGCGACGAGGGCCTGGAGAATTGAACGGAGCCGTGCCTCGCGCGCAGGCGTGGAAATCTGCTGTGCGGTCGGCCAGACGAGTTGAAGTTCGCCGGGACGGCCCGGCACGGCGCGTGCGAACAGGAACACGACCTGCTTCTTCAGCTTGGGCGCCTTGCCTTTGCCGTCGAGCGGGAGGTCGACGAGGTAGGTGACCGATTCGCCGAGCGGCGCCTTGCCCACCAGCAGAGCTCTGGTGCGGGCCTCTATATAGAAGCGTCCATGTCCCGGAGTGAGACCGCGAGCCCGTTCATTATCGATGCGGGTCATTTTAACGATCTGGGCCTGGACCACCAGACCTGCCGAATCAGCTAGGTCGGCGATGTCGGCATAAGTGACTTCACCGGGCGTCTCGAGCGGCCCCTGAGCGCTCGCCGCAGGGGGCGCGAATGCGAGATAGGCACACGCCAGGGCCGCTGCAAGGGGGCGCGAAATCAGCGGCATGGACGATAATCTCCGTGGAAATGCGATGGCTTATAGTCAATGAGTGCGGACAACTCAAAATTGGACTGGATCAATTTGAGCTAACCGGGCATGAATCGTGCGTTAACCCCCGCTGGGCCGATAAGGCGTTGCGCGGGGTGGGCTTCAACGTTAAGAAGCCTGCAAAATGGGGCAAAAACAGCAAAAGCTCCTCGGTTCGCCTCCCGTTTCGTATTGTCGTCGGATGGGCAGACTGTTAGCCGTCAGGGTGGGTAATTTGGAGTTTCGTCATGGGTTCCCTCTTTCCGGGGGAGTCCATGGGCGCCCTTGGGCATGTTCTTCCGGGAATTTTTGTCCGGGGCTTGGTAATGGAGTGATGCGTCTGAATGGCTTACGCTGACCAGCAGATGAGCACCAACAAGGTTGTTGCTCTTGTCATTGTCGCCTTGATCCATGTCTTCGTCGGCTATGCGCTCGTCACCGGCTTGGCCTATGAGGCGGCGAAGAAGGTCATCAACAAGGTGACCACCGTGGATATCAAGGAGGAAAAGCCCAAGGAGGAAGAGCCACCGCCGCCTCCTCCGAAGGAAGATACGCCGCCGCCGCCTATCGTGGCGCCGCCGCCGCCGATCAACATCGCCCCGGCCCCGCCGCCGGTGCAGACTGTGATCACCCCACCCCGGCTCCGCCGGTGGTGATCCAGACCGCAGCGCCGCCGCCGGCTCCGCCGCCGCCGCCGCCCGGTCCGTCGAAGGCTCGTGGCGTCAAGCCGAAGGGCCAGGGCAGCTGGGCCGCCCGCATTCAGTCGAACTACCCGACCCGCGCTGCTCGTGAAGAGCGCGAAGGCCGCGTCGGTGTTCGCGTGACTGTCGGTGGCGACGGTAAGGTTTCGGCCTGTTCCGTTTCCGCTTCGAGCGGCAGCCCGGATCTGGATGAGGCCGCTTGCGACGGTATGCAGCGCTATGCGCGCTTCGACCCGGCGCTCGATGCGGACGGCAACCCGATCTCGTCGTCGTACTCGACCGCGATCGTGTACAAGCTCAACTAATCTCCAAGGGATCGGTTCGGGTCATTGGGTAATTCGACCGCTCCGATCACATCCTGCATTCTTCTTGAGAGGTAACTCGCATGCTTATCGTTGACATCCTTGCCGCCGCGGGCGCGCCGCAGAACAAGTTCGGCTTCGCCGAAGCGCTTCAGCAGGGCGGTTTCATCGCTTACGCGACCGTGATCATCCTGGGCATCATGTCCTTCGGTTCGTTCTATATCCTGTTCACCAAGTGGTTCGAGCAGTCGAAGATCCTGCGCCAGTTCGGCACCATCCGCACGACCTTCTGGAAGGCTCCGACCCTGCGTGAAGGCGCTGCCAAGCTCGAGAAGAACAGCGCATGGCGCCAGCTCGTCGAAGACGGCATCGCCGCTGAAGACCAGCACTCGAAGATGACCGACTCGCTCGAAGCCCACGACTGGCTGCACGGCTCGCTGTCGCGTTCGGAAGCGACCATCAACGCTCGCCTCTCCGGCGGCCTGCCCTTCCTCGCCACTGTCGGTGCGACCTCGCCGTTCATCGGTCTGTTCGGTACCGTCGTCGGCATCTACCGCGCACTGATCGCGATCGGTCTCGCCGGTTCGGCCTCGATCGACAAGGTCGCGGGTCCGGTCGGTGAAGCGCTGATCATGACCGCGCTCGGTCTGCTCGTCGCCGTTCCCGCCGTGCTTGCCTACAACTACCTGCAGTCGCGCAACAAGCGCATTGCAGAACTGCTGACCGGCTTCTCGAACGACATTCTCGCGAACATCAACTCGAAGGGTGCCATCAAGCCGACCGTCGCTGTCGCGGCCAAGGCTGCTCCGGCTCCCGCCAAGCCGGCTGCCGCTCCCGCCAAGCCGTAAGAGCACGGGGAACGAAGCGGATCGGCTCATTGGCCCGGTCCGCCCCCGTCGGGGTCAAGAAGAAGGCGGCGGCTCGAAGCATGCGAGAAGTCGCTGCCGACCCCAGGCAACGCAAGGATTAGGATAAGACTATGGCGATATCCACGGGCGGAGGCGGTGCAGAGACACCGATGTCCGACATCAACACGACGCCGCTCGTCGACGTCATGCTGGTGCTGCTCATCATCTTCCTGATCGCGGTTCCGGTCGCGATCCAGACGATCGAGAAGCTGCGCATTCCCGTCATCGTAGCGCAGGAGTCGAAGGACAAGGTGGAGAATCTCCTCCTTACCGTTTCGACCACCGATGCTTCGGGCAAGAGCGCGGGCGAACCCGGTTTCCAGGGTGCGAACCGCGGCGGTGAATGCCGCATCTACATCAACAACGTGACGCCGGTGACTTCCGAGGAACTGCGCGACCAGGCCTTCAAGCGTCTTGACGCGATCGTGAAGCGCGAAGGTGGTCCGCAGGCCCTCATGGCAAACCCGGATCTCATCCCGCAGGTCCACATTCGTGGTGACGTCGAATCGCCTTGGCGTTGCGTCGCCGGTGCGATCTACAACGTCCAGATTTCGGGTTATCCGACGGTTGGCTTCATCACCAACCCGATCGATCCTAACTGACGCGCGGGAACAGGAGTAACATCTCATGGCAATGTCAGCAGGCAAGTCTGATGGCGAGCCGATGATGGAGATGAACACGACGCCGTTGATCGACGTCATGCTCTGCCTCCTCATCATGTTCATCATGTCCATCCCGGTTGCGACGCACTCGATCGATATCGATCTGCCCGTCGCGACCCCTCCGACGGACACTCCGCCTCCGATCGACCCCGTCAAGAACAAGATCGTGCTGACTCAGGACAGCAAGGTCATGTGGAACGGGACCCAGATCGATCAGGGGCGTCTGGTCCAGACGCTCGAAGCCACGACCCGCATGACCCCCGAGCCGGAACTTCAGTTCCAGCCCGAGCCGCAAGCCAGCTACGAGCTGTCGGCACAGGTTCTTGAGGTCATCAAGGCTTCGCAGGTCACGAAGTTCGGCTTCGTCGGCAACGAACAGTTCGCGACTTTCGGCAAGTAAGCCGGTCGTTCAAAAACTGGTCCCGCAAGGGGCACCCAAAGGGGCGGAGCAATCCGCCCCTTTTTGTTTGCCCTCAATCCTCGTTGCCCGAATCAATCCGCATCGCAACCGAGGCCAGGCTTTCCGCCTCTAGTAGCAAGTCGTCGTCCGCTGCCCCCGAAGGCAGGCTTTCGCGACCGATCATTGAGAGCGCCGGCACTGACAACGGGCTGATCCGGTCAAGCACCACGTGATCGATTTCGCGTGCCGCACGGTCGAGTACGTCGGCAATGCGGGCCACGTCGGTCATCCGTGCGCGAGCGTCGGCCCACGCAGCCTCTATCAGCAGGTGATCGGGCTCGTATTTGCGGAGTACATCGTAGATCAGGTCGGTGGAGAAAGTGACCTGTCGGCCTGACTTGCGCTTGCCGGGCTGCTGGCGTTCGACGAGGCCCGAGATCAACGCCACTTCGCGAAATGCGCGCCGGAGCAGGTAGGATTGCTGCACCCAGTCGACGAACTCATGCGTCAGGATGTCGGGGGAAAGCAGCGAAGCAGGATCGTCCACCGCCTTCAGGCCCCAGACCACAAGAGTGTAGTCCGTAGCCACGAAACCCAGCGGGTTTAGCCTGCGATCTTCCATGCGCCTGGTGATCAGCATCCCGAGCGATTGGTTCGCGTTCCAGCCCTCGAATGTATAATAGCTCGTATACGCGAGATTGCGGTGGGGAAGCTTTCGACCAGCAGCCGACCGGGGGCGGGCAAATGCGATCGCCAGTCCTGCACTTCCAGCCACTCGCGCACGTCGTCCGGAAATCGCGCCCATCCCGCCCGATCCGAAAGCATCGCGCGCACCCGATCGGCGAGGTGCGTCGAGATCGGCATGCGCTGGCCCATGTAGCTGGGAATCGTCGCCGAGCGCTTTGCTGCGCGGACTACCAGTTCCAGTTCCTTTAGCGATTCGACCTCAAGGTCCATCCCTGCAAAGCGAAAGGTGTCGCCGGGCTCAAGGCTGGCCCCGAAACCTTCCTCGACTTTGCCCAGCGATCGCCCGTTACGGAAGCGCACATCGAGCATCTCTGCATCGACGATGATTCCGGCATTGAGGCGGTGGCGGGCGGCGTGCTCGGGATGTGTGAGCCGCCATATCCCGTCCTTCTCGCGGACGATGCGGCGGAAGCGGTCGTACGAGCGCAGCGCGTAGCCGCCAGTCGCAACGAATTCCAGCACACGGTGGAAGATCGTCTCGTCCACCCAGGCATAGCTGAGCGAGGAGCGAACCTCGCGCAGCAGGGCTTCCTCTTGGAACGGTCCCGCGCAGGCCATTGCCATCACATGCTGGGCAAGCACGTCGAGCCCGCCCGGACGGAAGGCGTCGCCGTCGCGCTGTCCTTCGCGCACGGCCTGTTGTGCGGCAAAGGCCTCGAGGAATTCGAAGCGGTTGCCAGGCACCAGCACTGCCTCGCTGGGACTGTCGAGCCGGTGGTTGGCACGGCCAATTCGCTGCAGCAGACGCGAAGATCCCTTGGGCGCTCCCATTTGCACGACGAGATCGATGTCGCCCCAGTCTATGCCCAGATCGAGGCTGGCAGTGCAGACCAGTGCCCGCAGTTTCCCGTCAGTCATGGCCGCCTCGACCTTGCGGCGTGCCTCGCGTGAGAGCGAGCCGTGGTGGATGCCGATCGGCAGGTTGTCTTCGTTAGCGTCCCACAATTCCTGGAAGATGTACTCTGCTAGGAAGCGCGTGTTGGTGAAGACGAGAGTCGTGCGGTGCGCCTTGATCTGTTCGATCAGTTGCGGAATGGCCCAAGTCGCGGCATGGCCGCTCCACGGAATACGCTCTTCGCGGGGGAGCAGGATTTCGACCTGGGGTTCGGCGCCTGGCTCGCCCTCGACCAGTTCGACACTATCGATGTCGCCCCATGGAGCCAACCAGCCGCGATACTCGTCGGGATCGGCCAGAGTGGCGGATAGCGCCGCACGCCGGAGGCCCGGCGCTATCGCCTGCAGCCGCGTGAGGGCCAATGCGAGGAGGTCGCCGCGCTTGCCGGTCGCGAAGGCATGGACCTCGTCGACTACGATGCGTTGGAGCCTAGCGAAGAGGCTGGGCGCCTCCGGATAGCTAAGCAGTAGCGATAGCGATTCGGGTGTAGTCAGGAGGATATGTGGTGGCCGCGCGCGCTGCCGGGCCTTGCGGTCCGACGGCGTGTCGCCACTGCGCGTTTCGATGCGGATCGCCAGCCCCATCTCTTCGACCGGCGTGAGTAGATTGCGCTGGACGTCGGTGGCCAGTGCCTTGAGCGGGGACACGTACAGCGTGTGCAGGCCGTCAGCCGGTTTTTCTGAGCCGAGCCGCGAGGGACAGAATGCGGCCAGCGTAGGCAGGAACCCGGAGAGGGTCTTGCCTGCACCGGTATCCGCAACGAGCAGCGCATGCTTCCCTCGATCCGCGGCCGCAAGCATCGCCTGTTGGTGGCTGCGTACACACCATCCTCGCGAGTCGAACCATTCGGCGATCTCTGGAGGTATCTGCCCGGCGGGTGTTGCTATTGCGCGCATCTGGAAAAGCATATCTGCACTATGGGTTAAAAGCACCGCAGCGGATGCAGTTTCACGGTCTCCGTTGATCTATTCCACCATCATCCGGGAAAGCCCTGAGGCAGCAAGCTGATCGTCGATTTGCGCCAGCAGGCGCAGCAGGCCTTCAGGCGTATCGCTTTCGGCTCGCGCGGTCAGGGCTGCCTGAGTGTTCGATGCCCGCAGCAGCCACCAGCCATCCGGTGTATCGACACGCGCGCCATCGATCAGCTCGACTTGTACTCCCGCTTCCGTGAGCCTTCGTACGACGTCCTCGACGACCGCGAACTTGTGTGCCTCGTCCGCCGGGAAGCGCAGTTCCGGAGTACTGATCAGAGCGGGCGTCGCGTCGTGGAGCGCGGTTATGCTCGATCCGAGGCGGGCCGCAGCTGCGATGATACGGATTGCCGCGTAGAGCCCGTCGTCGAAGCCGAACCAATCGTCGGCGAAGAAGAAGTGGCCGCTGGTCTCGCCGCCCAGCAAGGCGCCGGTTCGCTTCATTCGAGCCTTGATGTGCGAGTGACCCGCCGGGGCCATCTCAACGCGGCCGCCCATGGCACGGACGCCATCGAAGACCGTGCGCGATGCCTTGACGTCTGCAATCACGCTTGTGCCGGGGTGGCGGAGCAACAGGTCACGCGCAAAGATGAGCAGCAGTCGATCCGCGTCCAGTACCCGGCCCAAGCTGTCCACGACACCGATTCGGTCAGCATCGCCATCGAAAGCTAGTCCGAAGTCGAGGTTCTTCGCCACGACCAGTTCCCGCAAGTCTGCGAGATTGGCGTCGATCGTTGGATCAGGGTGGTGATTGGGAAACCGCCCGTCCACCTCGGAGAAAAGCAGATGGTGTTCGCCCGGCAATTGCGACAGCAGACGTTCCAGCGCCGGTCCGGCCGCTCCGTTGCCTGCATCCCAACCGATCCGCAGCCGGTCAAGCGAGCATCTATCGCATCCGGCCAGTCCTTCGAGCAGTTGGCTGACGTAGGTTGGGAGGATATTACGGTTTTCGATGCGGCCTCGAATGTTTGCGCGCGGGCAGCCGCCCGTGGCGAGGATGCTTCCGATCCGGATAATATCCGCCCCGAAAAAGGCGCTCCCGCAAGTACCAACTTGAAGCCGTTGTGATCGGCGGGATTGTGGCTGCCAGTTACTTGAATGCCGCCGTTCACCTCTGGAATTGAGGCTTCAGCGAAATAGAGCATCGGTGTCGGGCCAAGACCGACGCGAATGACATTCACTCCCGCGTCGGCGAGACCTTCTACCAGCGCGGTCTCGAGAACTGGCGAGCTTATGCGTCCGTCGCGTCCCACGGCAATCGCACCGGTGTTCCCAATGACTGACCCGAAGGCGCGGCCAAGTGCGTAGGCGTCCTCTTCGAAGAGTGTTTTGCCGAAGATACCGCGAATGTCGTATTCGCGGAGAATGCTGGAATCGAACCGATGATTGAGGGCTGGCGTCGGCTTGGTCATTCTCGCTCTTGTCCTTGTGCAGACCGCCACGCCGCAGTCATGTTTATCCTTAGCGGATAGAGGCGACAGGCCAACCGTCATTGAGATCGTCTGCCGTCGGTGCTTTGGCGCCGGGACTTTCCTTCTTGGCCCTACGCAATTAAAGCGCGCCGATGAGCACTTCGCCCCACCAGTCCCGCCGTACTTTCGCGATCATCTCGCATCCTGACGCGGGCAAGACCACGCTGACCGAGAAGTTGCTGCTGCAGGGGGGCGATTCACCTTGCGGGGCAAGTCAAGGCGCGCGGCGCGGCGCGGCGTGCACGCTCGGACTGGATGAAGATCGAGCAGCAGCGCGGCATTTCCGTGACCAGTTCGGTCATGACCTTCGAGCGCGACGGCATCACTTTCAACCTGCTCGACACGCCGGGTCACGAGGACTTCTCGGAAGACACCTACCGCACGCTCACCGCGGTCGATTCGGCGATCATGGTGATCGACGCGGCCAAGGGTATCGAGCCGCAGACCCGCAAGCTGTTCGAGGTCTGCCGCCTGCGTTCGGTGCCGATCATCACCTTCATCAACAAGGTGGACCGCGAAGGCCGCGCCTGCTTCGACCTGCTCGACGAAGTGGCGGACATGCTGGCGCTCGACGTGTGCCCGATGTCCTGGCCGGTCGGCATGGGCGGCGTGTTCGAGGGCATCCTCGACCTCGCCAGCGGCGGCATCAGCCGCCCCGAGGGCGCCTCCAAGGAATTTCTCGGCAAGATCGACAAGGGTGCGGCGCTGCCGGAGGCCGTCGCAGAGGAACTGGAACTGGCGCAGGCCGGCTATCCGGAATTCAACGTCGAAGCCTACCGCGCGGGCGACCTGACGCCGGTGTACTTCGGCTCGGCGCTCAAGAATTTCGGCGTCATGGAACTGATCGACGCGATCTCGCGCCATGCTCCTCCGCCGCGCCCGCAGCCCTCGGACCAGGGCACGATCGAGCCTGACAACAAGGAAGTGACCGGCTTCATCTTCAAGGTGCAGGCCAACATGGACCCCATGCACCGCGACCGCATCGCCTTCATGCGGCTCGTTTCGGGCACCTTCAAGCGCGGCATGAAGCTGACGCCCTCGGGCCTCGGCAAGCCGATCGCGGTGCACTCGCCGATCCTGTTCTTCGCACAGGACCGCGAGATTGCGGACAATGCGGAGCCCGGCGACATCATCGGCATCCCCAACCACGGCACCTTGCGCGTGGGCGATACGCTGTCCGAGAAGAACGACGTGCGCTTCGTCGGCCTGCCCAACTTCGCGCCGGAAATCCTGCGCCGCGTTGCGCTCAAGGACCCGACCAAGACCAAGCAGTTGCGCAAGGCGCTCGACGACTTGTCGGAAGAGGGCGTCATTCAGGTGTTCTACCCGGAGATCGGCTCGCAGTGGATCGTCGGCGTCGTCGGCCAGTTGCAGCTCGACGTGCTGATCAGCCGTCTGGAGGCCGAGTACAAGGTCGAGGCCGTTCTGGAAGGCTCGCCGTTCGACACCGCCCGCTGGCTCAAGGGCGACGACAAGGCGCTCAGGGATTTCGCTGATTTCAACAAGATGAACCTCGCCAAGGACCGGGACGGCGATCCTGTGTTCATGGCTCGCTCGGCCTGGGATGTCGGCTATCAGCAGGAGCGCAACCCCGAACTGACTTTCAGCGCTACCAAGGAACGCTGAGAGGCACACAATGGCACTCAACGGCACCTAACCGCACCACAATGGTGCGTGAAGGAACCTGACGGCGTTCCGGCGGATTGCTACACAGGCCACCCGCCGGAGCCGTTTCTTGCAGATCACTTTCGCCAGCTACAACATCCACAAGGCCGTCGGCCTCGACCGGCGGCGCGATCCCGAGCGCATCCTCACCGTGCTCAAGGAGATCGACGCCGACGTCGTCGCGCTGCAGGAAGTCGATCGCCGCTACGGCCGCCGCATGGCCGTGTTGCCGCTCGAGGCGATTCATGCCGCGACCGATTACGTCGCCGTCCCCATGTCGATGAAGCCCGACAGTCTGGGCTGGCATGGCAACGCGATCCTCGTGCGCAAGGGCATCGATCTCGTCGAGGCGGCGCCGGTGCCGCTGCCGGTGCTGGAGCCGCGCGGCGCGGTGCGGGCGGATCTCTTGGTGGAGGGCCGGCGCCTGCGGGTGGTGGGCATGCATCTCGACCTTTCCGGCATCCGGCGGCGGCATCAGGTCCGCTCGGTGCTGTCGCACTGCGCCGAATGCGCCGAGCGTGTGCCCACCGTGATGATGGGCGACCTCAATGAATGGGCGCAGCGGGGCGGCTGCCTTCGGGAGTTCGGTGCGGGCTGGCAGGTGCTGGCGCCGGGCCGCAGCTTTCCATCGCGGCGACCGATGGCGTTGCTCGACCGGATCATCGTGTCCACCGAGTGGGAAGTCCTGGGAACCCGTGTGCACCACAGTCCGTTGTCGGCGATAGGGTCTGACCATCTGCCCGTCTTTGCCTCGCTCGCGTTGCCTAAAATTTAGGCAACTGCCCATGAATCGAGCGGCGCGGCGTGCTCCTTGCGCGACCTGCGGTTTATCCGCCTGTTGAATCGGCACCGATTCTTGCCAGTTGGTAAATTGGCATGCCCCTTGCTTAGTCTCGGTTAACCGGCGCTGGGGCCGGTTGCTAACAGGGGATAGGCATGAAGTTCATCATAGCCATCATCAAGCCCTTCAAGCTGGACGAGGTTCGCGAGGCCCTTGGGGGTATCGGCGTCGCGGGCATGACCGTCTCGGAAGTGAAGGGCTTCGGCCGCCAGAAGGGTCAGACGGAGATCTACCGCGGCGCCGAATATTCGACCAACATGCTGCCCAAGGTGAAGATCGAGGTCGCCGCGCCTGACGATCTGGCGCCCAAGATCGTCGAGACGATCCAGCAGGTCGCAAGCACCGAGGCCATCGGTGATGGCAAGATCTTCGTCCTGGACCTCGCTTCGGCCGTGCGCATCCGCACCGGCGAGGCTGGCGACACCGCGCTCTGAGGGGAGCTTTCATGATGAACCGCAAGATTTTCGGTGGAATTGGTGCGACACTCACGTCGCTTGCCGTCTCCACCGCCGCCTTCGCACAGGACGCGACGCCGACTGTCGACAAGGGCGACACCGCCTGGATGATGACCTCGACCGTCCTCGTCTTCCTGATGATCCTCCCCGGCCTCGCGCTGTTCTACGGCGGCCTGACCCGCTCGAAGAACATGCTCTCGACGATGACGCAGATCGGCGCCGCGGCTTCGCTCGCCATGCTTATCTGGGTCATGTACGGCTATTCGATGGCCTTCGGTGAGGGCGGTAATGCCTTCGTCGCCGGCTTCGGCAAGGCGTTCCTCGCGGGCGTCACCCCCGATTCGGTTTCGGGCACCATCCCCGAATACGTCTTCGCCTGCTTCCAGATGACCTTCGCCGCGATCACCGTCGCGCTGGTCCTGGGTTCCACGGTCGAGCGTATCAAGTTCTCGGCGGTCATGGTCTTCGCGGCCGTGTGGCTGACGATCGTGTACTTCCCGATCGCGCACATGGTCTGGGCACCGACCGGTTACTTCTTCGGCCTCGGTGCGCTCGACTATGCGGGCGGCACCGTCGTCCACATCAACGCCGGTGTCTCGGCGCTGGTCGCCGCTATCATCCTCGGCAAGCGCAAGGGCTTCCCGGCCGAGCCGATGCCGCCGCACTCGCTGACGCTGACCATGGTCGGCACCGGCCTGCTGTGGGTGGGCTGGTTCGGTTTCAACGCCGGTTCGGCGCTCTCGGCCAACGGCGCGGCTTCGCTCGCCATGATCAACACTTTCGTCGCCACCGCTTCGGCCGGTCTGTTCTGGATGCTCGCGGAGCGTCTGGCGGGTCACAAGGGTTCGGCCCTGGGCTTCTGCTCGGGCGTCGTCGCCGGTCTCGTCGCGGTCACCCCGGCTGCCGGCAACTCGGGCCCGTTCGGCGCGATCGTGCTGGGCGCCGTGGCTTCGATCATCTGCTTCTTCGCGGTCAGCAAGCTCAAGCCGATGCTCGGCTATGACGACGCGCTCGACGCATTCGGCGTCCACGGCATCGGCGGCATCGTCGGCGCCATCGGCACCGGCATCGTCTATGCCCCGTCGCTCGGCGGCCCCGGCAAGGCGGACTTCGCCATCGGTACGCAACTGGTGATCCAGATCGAGGCGGTCCTCGCCACCGTGGTCCTCGCGACCGTCGGCACCGTGATCGCGATCTTCATCGCCAAGGCAGTCACCGGCCTGCGCGTCACTCCCGAAGTCGAAGCCGATGGCCTCGACATCGGCGAGCATGGCGAGCGCGCCTACAACTAAGAATCTCCAGTTTGGCGGCGGCGGGAACTTCCTCCTCTCCTCCCTCCCGTCGTCGCCAACCGATGTTCCTCCTGCGAACACAACCTTCAAAGGGCCGGAGCCAGCCGCTCCGGCCCCTTTTTATGCATGCGACTTGTGGGATGCTGCGCCTGCGGGGTGACGAGTGGGGGAACGCGCATGAAGTACGTCACGGCCATCATCAAGCCGTTCAAGTTCACCGAAGTGAAGGAGGCGCTGGCTGCTTCCGGCGTGTCCGGCCTGACGGTTTCGGAAGTCAGCGGGCACGGTCGCCAGAAAGGGCAGACCGAAGTTTACCGCGGGGCCGAATATACCTCGAGCATGTTGCCCAAGCTACGGCTTGAGATCGCGGTGACCGACGAGATGGCGCCGCGCATCGTCGAGATCATCCGCGCGCACGCCAACAACGACGAGATCGGCGATGGCAAGATCTTCGTGTTTCCCTCGACCGCGCCGTGCGAATCCGCACTGGCGAACAGGGTGACGACGCGCTCTAGTTGTTGGTAGCGCCCTGATCATGGCCCGTCCGTGCGGGCGTATTCGGCTTATCGTCCGGCGGACAGCATCTCGATCAACTGGCGCACCGGGCTGACGTCATAACCCGCACCGGCTGCCTTCGAGGCGATCACCGCCGGGCTGTCACCGGCCTTGGCGCGGGCCAGCGCCCACAGCAGTGTCGACCGCGTGCCCGAGCGGCAATAGGCGAGCACCGGCCCCTCGATGTCGAGCGCTTGTTCCATCGCATCGACCTGTGCCTGGCTGAACCCGGCATGAGTCACGGGAATCGCGACGTAGTCGATACCCGCTTCCCGGGCTGCGGCCTCGATGGCGTCGCCGGGGGTCTGGTCCTCGCTCTCGCCTTCGGGGCGGTTGTTGACGATGCGGACGATTCCGAGCGCCTTGGCCTCCGCAACCATGGCGGCGTCGATCTGCGGGCTGGCGAAGACGGTCTCGGTAATCTGACGGAACATCTGCGCATTCTCCCGTAGTGGAGCGGCCGGGTGGTGCCGGAAACCGGCCTTCAAGACGCTTCGGAGCGTTGAGGCAAGCCCATTCGTCGCTTAAAAACCGCTAATTCGTCGTGAAGCACTGCAAAGACCTCGCATTTCCGTTCGCCATCGCGTTTGGAGTCGTGTAAGAGTCATGTTCGCAGGAGAGGGTCGGGCCTTAGCCCGGCCGCTTGCCTGACGTTTGGCGTGGATCGTCCGCCCGCCTGACGAATACTTCTGGGGCGCAGCGAAGGTACGCTAGTAGACATGGGTTTTGATAGAGGTCGTCGCGGAAGGGGACGCGACAATAAGCGGGGCGGAGAAGACGAGTTCGATCCGTTCTACGCTGGTGGCGGAGATCGCTTCGGCGGCGGTGATCGCGGCGGCTTCGGCGGCGGCGGCTTCGGTGGCGGCGACCGTTTCGGCGCTGGTGGCGGCTTCGGCGGCGGTGATCGCGGCGGCTTCGGCGGCGGCGGTGGCGGCTTCGGCGGTGGCAACCGTGGCGGCGGCTTCGGCGGCGGTGGTGGCGGCGGCTTCGGCGGCCGTGGCGGCGGCGGCGGTGGCGGCATGCCTGCACAGGTCGTCGGCCAGGGCAAGGGCGTCGTAAAGTTCTTCAACGCAGCCAAGGGCTTCGGCTTCATCCAGCGCGACGAAGGCGGCGACGATGTGTTCGTGCACATCAGCTCGGTCGAGCGCGCCGGCCTCGAAGGTCTGGCCGAAGGCCAGCAGCTCGAATTCCAGCTCGTCGATCGCGGTGGCAAGGTATCGGCAACCGACCTCGTGGTCGTTGGCGATGTGATCCCCGTCGCCAAGCGCGAGCCGGCGCCGCAGCGCCAGCTCACCGGGGAGAAGGCCACCGGCACTGTCAAGTTCTTCAACTCCATGAAGGGCTTCGGCTTCATCACCCGTGATGACGGCCAGCCGGACGCATTCGTGCACATCAGTGCGGTTGAGCGCTCGGGCATGTCCGGTCTCAACGAAGGCGATCAGGTTGAGTTCGACATCGAGGTCGATCGACGAGGCAAGTACTCGGCGGTCAACCTGCAGCCGCGTCAGGGTTGATCCTGCCTGCACTCCTCCGGGCCAGAACTCCTTAAGGACGTTTGACCCGGAGGCTGCAAACATCTAAACGCGCGCAAATGGCGGTCCGGTAGGGCCGCCATTTGTCGTTTGCGATCTTCAAAGCGAGATTTCTCTAAGGCCCGCCAAGACCCGCGTTCTGGGGGCTCGATTCTGCAAGGAATGCCGACATGTCCATTACCCCGCTGATGCCCGTATATCCCCGGTGCGGCGTGCGTCCCGTTCGCGGCGAACACTGCCATCTCATCAGCGAGGACGGTCGCCGTTTCCTCGATTTTGCCAGCGGCATCGCGGTCAACGCGCTCGGCCATTCGCATCCCGGCCTCGTCGGCGCGATCCAGAAGCAGGCCGAGACGCTGATGCACGTCTCCAACCTCTACGGCAGCCCGCAGGGTGAGGCCGTGGCGAAGCGCCTCGTCGACCTGACGTTCGCGGACACGGTGTTCTTCACCAATTCGGGCGCCGAGGCGGTGGAGTGCGCGATGAAGACCGCGCGCGCCTATCACCAGTCGGTCGGCAACGAACAGAAGTACGAGCTGATCACCTTCAACCAGGCTTTCCACGGCCGCACGATGGCCACGATCAGCGCTTCCAGCCAAGAGAAGATGCACAAGGGCTTCCTGCCCCTGCTGCCCGGCTTCAAGTACGTCGAATTCAACGATCTGGAGGCTGCGAAGGCCGCGATCGGTCCGAACACGGCGGGCTTCATGGTCGAGCCGATCCAGGGTGAAGGCGGCATCCGCATCGCCACCGACGAATTCCTGCAGGGCCTGCGCGCGCTGTGCGACGAGCATGACCTCATGCTGATCCTCGACGAAGTGCAGAGCGGCGTCGGGCGCGCCGGGACTTTCTTCGCCTATGAGCAGTACGGCATCGAGCCGGACATCATGGCGACCGCCAAGGGCATCGGAGGCGGCTTCCCGGTCGGCGCCTGCCTCGCCACCGAGAAGGCGGCGCGCGGCATGGTCGCGGGCACGCATGGCTCGACGTACGGCGGCAACCCCTTCGCCATGGCGGCGATCGGCGCGATCCTCGACGTGATCCCGGACGAGGCTTTCCTCGCGGACGTGCGCGCCAAGGGCGAGCGGATCAAGGCCCGCCTCGAACAGTTCATCGGCAACTATCCCGATCTCTTCGAACTGGTGCGCGGGCGCGGCCTGTTCATCGGCCTCAAGATGAAGGTCGAGCCGCGCGCTTTCGTAGCGCACATGCGCGACAACCACGGGCTGCTCACCGTCTCGGCGGGCGACAACGTGGTGCGCGTGCTGCCCCCGCTCGTCATCGACGACAGCCACATCGACGAGTTCATGGAAAAGCTCTCCGCCGCAGCGGCGGACTACAAGATCGAAGCGAGCGTGTGATGAAGGATTTCCTGAGTCTGTCCGATGCGGGCGGCGATACCCTCGCCGCCATGATCAACGACGCGATCGACCGGAAGGCAGCGCGTGCGGGCTGGGCCAAGGGCCGTGCCGACGCCGATGCGCCGCTTGCCGGGCACACGCTCGCGATGATCTTCGAGAAGAACTCCACCCGCACCCGCGTCTCGTTCGACATGGCGATGCGCCAGCTTGGCGGCTCGGCGCTGATCCTGGAGGCAGGTTCCACGCAGATCGGTCGCGGCGAATCGATCGCTGACACCGCCCGCGTTCTCAGCCGCATGGTCGACGCGATCATGATTCGCACCGACGACCACGCCAAGATCGAGGAACTGGCCCACTACGCCGACGTCCCCGTCATCAACGGCCTGACCGACCTGTCGCACCCGTGCCAGATCGTCGCCGACCTGCTGACGATCGTGGAGCACGGCCATGCGCTGCCTGGCCTCCAGCTCGCGTGGCTGGGCGACGGCAACAATGTCGCCAACTCGCTGATCGAGGCGGCGGGGCTGATGAAGTTCACCATCCGCATCGGCGGCCCGGCGGGCTACGAGCCGGACGCCGGTTTCATCGCGCGCTGCCGCGAGGCCGGGGGCGAAGTCATCCTCACCAACGACCCGCGTGAGGCTGTGGCCGGGGCGCAGGTCGTCGTCACCGACACCTGGGTTTCGATGGGCCAGCCGGGCGGCGAAGTGCACGTCGCCGCGATGCAGCCCTACCAGGTCAATGCCGCGTTGATGGCCGCCGCCCGCCCCGAGGCGACCTTCCTCCACTGCCTGCCCGCGCATCGCAATGAGGAAGTGACCGACGAGGTCATGGACGGTCCGCAGTCGGCGGTGTGGGACGAAGCCGAGAACCGCATCCACGGTCAGAAGTCGGTCCTGCTCTGGGCGCTGGGCAAGCTGTGATCGAAGACGACCTGCTGCGCGACGATACCGGCTTCGACCGGGTGCTCGCCTTCACCGTGCCCGCGCGCCACGTGCGCGGGCGCATGGTGCGGCTTGGCCCGGTGCTTGAGACGGTGCTTTCGGCGCACGACTATCCCAAGGTGGTCAAGCATGTGCTGGCCGAGGCGCTGGTGCTGACTGCGCTGATGGGTTCGCTGCTCAAGGACGAGAACGCCCAGCTGACGTTCCAGGCGCAGGCCGAGGGCGGCGCGGTGGACCTGCTGGTCTGTGACTATCGCAACGGGGAACTGCGCGGCTACTTGCGCCACGACCCCGCGATGGTCGGGGCGCTGGAGGAGGAATGCTCGCTCGAGACGATGTTCGGCAAGGGCTTCCTGGCGATCACTTTCGATCTCGCGACCAGCGGCGAGCGCTATCAGGGCATCGTACCGCTGGAGGGGCGTCGCTGGCGCATGCCTGCGAGAGCTATTTCGCGCAGTCGGAGCAGCTGCCGACGCTGATCCGTATCGCGGTCCGCTCGAACGGGCCGCGCTGCGTGGCGGGCGGCATGCTCGTGCAGCATTTCCCGGACGGCGAGGAAGGGCGTGAGCGCCTGCACGTCCAGGAAGACCACCCGGACTGGGAGCACGTCGCGATCCTGTCGGGAACGGTGCAGGCCGCCGAACTGGTCGATCCGGTGCTGACGCTGGAGGAACTGGCGTGGCGCCTGTTCCACGAGGAAAGCGAAGTGCGCGTCGAGCCGCTGCTGCCGCTGAGCCGTGGCTGTCGCTGCACTGTCGAGCATTATCTCTCGATTCTGTCCAAGTTCCCCGAGGATCAGCTGGAGGACATGCGCGACGACGATGGGCACATCCCGGTCGATTGCGCGTTCTGTTCCAAGGTGCTGCGCGTCCCGGCCTGAGTAGCACAAGCGAGCGTCATACTCTCGCCACACCTATGGGTGACTTGAAATCCGGGGCGCCCCTGCCGATGTTGTAAGCGGCGGGACGTTTTCAGGGTGCGACGGAATGTTTTCGAAGTCTTCTCTTGCGGTGTTTGGACTGGCCGCCTGTGTAGCGGCAGCGCTGCCGGCTTACGCGCAGCAGCAGTCACTGGGCA
The DNA here is from genome assembly GCF_057376415.1 of Novosphingobium sp. NFX11. Classification (NCBI taxonomy): domain Bacteria; kingdom Pseudomonadati; phylum Pseudomonadota; class Alphaproteobacteria; order Sphingomonadales; family Sphingomonadaceae; genus Novosphingobium; species Novosphingobium sp. NFX11. The sequence continues at coordinate 3,403,490 of NZ_CP080384.1, forward strand.
TGCTCGATGCATTGGCGCACGGTGGCTGGGAACTGCGCGAGCGCGGTGGTCCGGTGCGCAACATCTGCCTCGACAGTGGACGTCGGCTGATCCAGCTGCGCCATCCGGGTGCACCGTGCAGCACTGTCGTGGTCGAGGACAAGGCCGATCAGGTCACCGTGCAGTATACTTGTCGCGGACAGGGCTATGGCCGCACGCAGATCCGGCGCGAGACCGATGGCCTGGTGCAGATCGACAGCCAGGGCATCGTCAACGGCCTGCCTTTCGCGTTTTCCGCCGAAGGGCGGCGCACGGGCGATTGCCGCAGCTGAGTCTGCCGAAGACCTTGCGCATTTGATCGTTGTCGTCCCGGCGTCAGGGGCGTAGCGGGGCAGTCATGCATGAAGAGACAACTCCGCAGCCGGGCTCGGCTGCTCCGCAGGCCGTGGTGCTGCTTTCCGGCGGCCTCGATTCCATGGTCTGTGCCGGTATCGCGCGTGAACGCGGCTTCGCGGTCAATGCGCTGACCATCGACTACAACCAGCGGCACCGGCGCGAACTGGACGCGGCGGCCGAGATCGCCAGCTTCGTCGGGGCGCAGCGTCATGTGGTACTGCCGCTCGATCTGCGGCGCTTCGGCGGCTCGGCGCTGACCGACGACATCGCCGTGCCCAAGGACGGTGTCGGCGAGGACATTCCGGTCACTTACGTGCCCGCGCGCAACCTCGTGTTCCTGTCGCTGACGCTGGCCTGGGCGGAGGCGATCGGCGCCAACGACATCTTCATCGGCGTCAACGCGCTGGACTACTCGGGCTACCCCGATTGCCGCCCCGAATTCATCTCGGCATTCGAGAACATCGCCACGCTGGCGACCAAGGCCGGGGATGAGGGGCAGACGCTGCGCATCCATGCGCCGCTCCAGTTCATGAGCAAGGCTGACATCGCCCGGGAGACGGACCGTCTGGGCCTCAATCCCGGCATGAGCTGGTCGTGCTACGATCCCCAGCCGGACGGGCGTGCTTGTGGTCTGTGCGACAGTTGCCGCCTGCGCAAGGGTGGCTTCGAGGAAGCCGGGCTCACCGATCCGACGCCTTACGCGGCCTGATCTTCAAGCCCCGTACAAAAGAAAGCCCGGCGAGCGATCTTGCCGGGCTTTTTCGTGTCTGGAAGGGGAAGGCGGCTCGCGTAACGCGGGCAAAAGAAAAGGGGCCGGATTGCTCCAACCCCCGATCTTGTACCGTTGCCGGTCGCTTACATGCCCGAACCCGGACCGTAAGTGATCTCGACGCGACGGTTCTGAAGCTCGCGCACGCCGTCCGCAGTCGGAACGCGCGGGTTGGCTTCACCGAACGCCTGGCTCGAGATCGAGCCGTCGGGGATGCCGTGGCTGGTCAGGTACGAACGGACCGAAGCGTTACGACGCTCCGACAGGCCCATGTTGTACTTCGGCGTACCCGAACGGTCGGTGTAGCCGGCCAGCATGATCGGCACGCTGTCGCAGTTCGCGTAGGCGCTGACGGCGCTGTCGAGAATGGTCGACGCTTCCGGCGTGATGTCCGACTTATCCCAGTCGAAGAACACGATGTACGGACCCTTGTTGCAGACCGGAGCCGGCGGCGGGGGCGGAGGAGGCGGCGGCGGGGGCGGCGGGGGCGGCGGCGGGGGCGGCGGCGGAGCAGCCGGTTCGCCGAAGTTGTACGCCAGGGTGCCGAGCAGCGAGTGCGAACGCCAGCGGGTGCTGATGTTCTCGCCGGCCGGGCCGACCAGGTCGACGTTCGACACGTTCATGAAGCGATACTTCAGACCCACATCCCAGTGCGAGCTGATCGGAGCACGGATGCCCGCGATTGCCTGCCATGCGAAGCCGCTGTCCGAATCGTCGATCACGTCAGCGTGGACGCGAGCGACACCGGCACCGCCGCCGACGAAGCCCTGAAGGCCGTCGTCCGGACCGAAGTCCAGAAGGCCGTTGACCATGAACGACAGGTTGCTGACGTCAGCACCGCCGGAGTTCTTGATCGCAGCCTGGCGATAGCTGGCTTCGGTTTCGAGACGGAACGGACCGAAGTCGTAACCGAGCACGCCGCCGCCGTCGAAGCCCTTCTTGAAGTCGATCGTGGTGCTGGTACCGTCGACGACAGTGTCAGCGTCTTCGACGATCATGCCGCCGAAATCGAGTTCAAGATACCACGACTTGTCGCGCGCCAGCGCGGGAGTGGCGAAGGCGGTCGAAGCCAGCGCCAGTCCAAGGACGAGTTTCCTCATACGTTTCCCCTACAAAGAGATTTGGAGCCACCGAGTGCGAGAGTGTCTAACCCCTTGGCTTTACGTGTGCAAGCGCACATTAAACGCGACTGTTGCAAATTTGTCGCGTTTGCGGGAGCTTGGGAGGTGGTTGCGCCCTCACTATCCAGAATCTGCAACACCCCTGAAACCCCTGTTTCCTTGCACCCGTCAATCCGAAGGTAGAATACCCAAGGCTTGGAGAGCCGAGACCAGATCGCTGATCGCGGTCCGAGCCTCCCCATCAACACTCGTCCCTCCAAGTGGTTCCACGGGGAGCGAAGCTTTTCTCCAGAAACCGAAAAACAGCATCTCGGCGCCGCGTGATGCATCGAAAACGCGTAAGCCGTCGCGAGGTGTGACGAACGCCCAGCCTGCGCCGCGACGCAACGCAACGGAGTCTTCCTGGCCCGCCCACGCGCCGATTGCGTCCTGAGCAACTATCCAGGCGTCGTTTTCTACGGGGTTTTCCGGTGGAGCGTCTGCTTCGCCGAGCACCAGGCAGTGCATCAATGCATCACTCAGCATGAGAGCTTCGTTGACGAAGATCTCTTTCTGCGCCTGACCGGCATGAAGCAGGGGAGGGCGAAACGCGGGCTGGAATCGGCGAAATTCAGCTGTTCGGGCATGGAGGTTCTCCGTGAGGTCGATCGGGGAGCAGCGGTTCAGGCCAGGGGGCGAGCGAAAGGGGAAGCGAGAGCGCATGCGTACCCTGTTGACGAACTTGGAACATCGCGCCGGCTTTGGAGGAATAACGGGCGAGGACTGCCGCCTCGATGCGGATTTCCGGTGTTTCGGTCGTCCAAAAAGCTATGGGAGCATCGAGCGGCCCGAGGGTCACGAGGTAGCGTTCGGCCTCTTCGACGAGTGGCACGTCCACGCCATCCCGCCATGACCAGCCGCCGCGTGCCCGGCGCGCCCACGTGAACGTCCATGAACCGTCGGTCGAGATGATACGGCGGCCATGGGCGGGTGAAAGCGGGCGCAGGGTGATGCCTGCGAGATGGACCGGGGAAGCCACCGGTTCGGCATCCGCGCGCCCGAGCGCAAGGACCTGCCGGTTTGGAGCGGAGCCGAGCATTCCTGTATCGACAGCAGCCAGTTCGGAAGCCATCATTACGAATGCCTCTCCTTCAGCATGGGACGCGATGGCGTGTTCGGTGCCGCCACGGCCGCGCAGCAGGCCTTCGAGCCGCCAGCGTCCTTGGCCGAGCGGCGTCGCGAACAGGAACTGGACGATTTCCTCGCCGACGAGCGCCAGGTTCGCACCCTCGCCGAGAAGGGACGTATCGATGCTCGCCAGTTGCATAGCTGGATCGATGAGCTGGACTTCAAGCTGGCTGCCGCGATCGAGGAGCAGTGGATCGCAGGGGGCAGGGTCGACAATGCCGCGCCCATGACTGCTCGCGTTCGGCCACTGGCGCCGAGTGGCAGCAGAGCGCCGTTGCCCCGGTCGGCATAAAGTGCGGCACCGTTCCATCCTGCGGCCGGCGAGGAGACGGCGGCGAGCGTGCGAACCGTGTCGGGCGAGCCCGCGGTCGGATCGAATGGCAGTTCGAATGCGGTGATGCGGGTTTCGCCGGAAGGGAAATCGGGCGCGGGATTGCCGCGTCCGGGGTCGGAAGCGAGCGCCGGAGGCGTCGCGGCTCCTGCCGGCAGGGCGCGTTCCAATGACAGTTCGACTCCGCAGTCGCGCCATTCCCATTCGCGGATGCGCCACTGTCCGGCGATGCCCGGCAGCATGACGAGCGCGCCGGGGGCCATTTGCGCGTCGAGTTCGCAGGTGCGCCACGATATACGGTCGCGGGTCCAGTCGATGCGGCGCGCGGTCCGCTCGATCAGGGCGCGGGCGGTGGCCGCGTCGAGGGCGGCGGGGAGATCGATGGCGCCGGGTTCGCCGGCAACGGGCCGTCCGGTGGAACGCTGGAGGCTGGCCTGGTAGTCGCGCTCCACATCGTAGTAGCGCAGGATCGAGGGCGGGTTCACGCCCGGCGCCGCGCGGTGGCGGGTGAAGCCGGTCCGGGCGCCGAAATCGTCGTCTCCGGTCGTTACGGCGGCCTCCGGCAGTGCGATGGCGGCGGACTGTCGCCGGTCGCGGGCGATAACGAGATCCTCGCCGGAAGCGTCCAGTTCGAGGGGCATGATCTGGGCAAAAGTCTGCAAGTCGGCGGCGGGGGTGCTTTCGCTGGTGTAACCGACGACGCCGGTGAGCGGGATGGTGCAATCGACCTCGTCGATAACCTCTCCGACGATGTCCTGCAGTGAGAAGTCGTCGTCGGCGATGATCTCGAAGGTCAACGAGGGGATGCGGTTGTAGAAGCCCGACAGATCCAGGTCTTCGAATACCACGTAAGCAACGCCCCGATAGGCAGGACAGCGATCCGCACCTTCGGCCGAGGCGATCAGCGGGTCCGCCGACTGGTCACCGGTGCCGGTGTGGATGCGCAAGATCCCGGTGGCCTTCAGCTCTCCGTCGATGCCGCGCAGCAGCTGCCCGTCCGCCCATATCCGGCCGAGCCCGCGGATAGGTCGACTGGCGAGGGCGACGGCGAAATTGGCGGAGTAGCTATAGGTCGTCACCGAGGGGCTGGCCTTGCCGGTGCCCTGAACTTCACTGCGCTCGACGAGATCGGTCGCCCAGATGACCGAGCCCGCCGTGCGCATGCGCCCGAAGTGGCGGGGAATGACTTGCCCATAGGTCGAGGTGGTCACCACGAGGTCCTTGAGGCGCGGTCCTTCGCGGCCGGTCGCGCCGAACAGGGCAGTGTCGAACTGGCGACCCACCAGCGAGCCGACGGCTCCGCCGAGGGGGCCGCCCAGCATGGTGCCGAGACTTCCGAAAACGAGCGTGGCCATGTCAGTTTCCCGGATTTGAGGTGAGGCGCCAGTGGTGCAGGCGCGGCCATTCGGAAGGCAGACCGCCGTGAACCACCCGTCGCAGCCCCGCATGAGCATGGACCACGCGCGCGGCGCAGGTCGCGATGGCGAGGTGTAGCTGGCAGGCGGAAGGGCGGATCATCAGCACGTCGCCGGGGACAAGTGCCCCGTCGACCGGCTCCAGCCCAAGGCTCGCGAGAGCCGTCCAGGCAGAAGGAGCCGTACGATTGCGCAGCGGATAGCCGTTGGCGAGGCGGACCCTACGACCGGCCCGTGCGAACGCGGCCTCGATGACGCCGACGCAATCGAGGCCGACGCCTGCCTCGCGCCCGTGCAGGCGAAAGGGCGTCCCGACTAGCGCCAGGGCGGCCGATGCGAGTTGCGCCCCCGTCATTGAACCGGTCCGGGATAGCGGGTGAGCATGTCGTTTCCGGGCAGGAACGGTTCGCCTCGAAAGTTCACGGCGTTGCCGAAGCGCTGGGAGCAGGTGTCGAGCGTGTGGTCGCAGCCTTCGCGCAGCACGGCGCGGGTGCCGGGCTCAAGCGTCTCGGCGAGGGGGACGTCCAGGATCAGGCCGCTCGCATCTCCTCCCATAACGTCCATCGCGATGCCCGCCTGGGGGCCGTCGAGCCAGCGCAGGCTTCCGCCTGCGTGATTGGCGGCTTCGGGCGTACCTTCGAACAGCGCGGCATTGGCGGCGGTATATATGCTGACGAGGCGTACTTCGCGTGTGAACTTCTGTGGGTTGAGGTTGCAGCCGGGGGCGCAGAAACCGGCGCGGCAGGCCGGGCTGGTGCGCGGTGTGGGATCGCGCCACAGTTCGGCCTTGCGCGAGACGAGTTCGGCGGAAAAGGCGCCGTCGTCCTCGCTGACCGTGCCGATGGTTCCGGCGTAGAGTACCTCGTGCTCCAGCGTCTCCCAGTCGATGAGGCCGATGCGCACTTGCGCGCCGTCGAAGCGTCCGGCGGCGAGGTCGGCGCTGTCGATCGCTTCATGGGTGAGCGAGCCGCGCACTTCGGCGCTGTCGGGCTCGAACTCGGCACTCTTGCGGATGGCGCTGGGCACCATGCCGGGCGAGGCGCGGTGGAGCACGCCGTCGAACCACAAGTCGCGGTCATGCGAAGTGAACCCCAGCGCCACCCCGTCGCCGCGCAGGATGCGCCAGAAGGTGGCGACGGTTTCGAGGTCGTCGGCGAACCAGCGGCGGGTCATGACGCCTCCCGGATTTCGACGACGGGCACGCTGGGCGCCTCGCCTGCGGCGAAGGCGGCGCCGGAGACTTCGAGGCTGTCTTCGGCGAAGCGGACGGGGACGTCGAACAGGAAGCCCGCGCGGATGTCCGCGCCGATGGATGGGGCGTCGTCGAAGGTGACGACGCCATGTTCGGCCAGAGTCCAGTTGCCGACCTGCAGCGCCCCGTCGATGGAGACGAGAACCGTTGCGAAATCGGGCCGGGTGATGCGGCGGACTTGCGCGTCCTCGCCCTCGCCGTAGCGCTTGATGAGCGGGAACCCGGCCTTGATGCCGTCGCCGGTGCCGAGCGGCTGGTCGAGCGGGCCGGGCGCGGCGACCATGCCGCTCGAACTGAAGTCGCTGGGATCGCGCAGCCGGAACCCGCGAGCGGGACCTCGGCGGGCGCGGAAGAAGGCGATGAGTGCGCCCAGTTCCGCCTCGGAGCGCACGCCCGGGCCGACGTCGAAGCGCAGCCGGGCGTTGGACCACAGCGAATTGCGCCGCTCGAAGCCGGAGGCGGTCACCGAGACGCTGGTGGAGAATTCGGGCACCACCGTCGCGTCGCGGCCGAGTGCGAGCGGGTAGAGCACGTCGTCGAAGGCCTGCATGGGGTCGGCTCCTGAGGTTGGCGGCGGGGGAGGCGCACGTATCCGTCGCGCGCGACCTGGGGCAGCGCCCAGACTACGACTTCGTGGGGGGCGCGGGTCAGGGCTTCGTCGATCCCGGCGTCGATGCGGAGCCACTGGTCGCGCTGGTTTGGCCTGAGGACGAAACCGGCGAGGTAGTCCTGTTCCTGCGCCGGATAGCCGAGGCGGGCATCGACTTCGGCATGGGCTTTGCGGCGGTGGGCGTCGGCACCGGCGGTGAGCCAGTCGTAGTCTTCCACCTGCAGCCGGTCGAACGCGGGCGCGGCCCAGCCGGTCGGCAGGTTGGCGCGCTTCAGTTCGGGCATGTCGGGCGCGAGCAGGGTGGGGGTGAAGACCAGCGCCAGCGCCTCTACCGGCGCGGGTGCGATCGCCGTGCGTACCGCCGCGACGAGGTCGGCGGTCGATTGCGCCAGCAGCGCGCCTGCTTGATCGAGCATCGCCGTCTGCGCTGGGGAGAGCGGTGCGCGCATGTCGGGAATGGCGGCGGGCGACCCGCCGAATGCGGCCCTGGCTGCATCATCGTAGAGGCAGATGCGCCCGTCGCCGAAGGTCCACCACCATGGCTCACCGATCTGAAAGCGGACGGGTGCGCCCACCTCGGCGAGCGATCCGGCGAACGCCGCGCTGACCGTCTGCAGCCAGGCCATCGCCTGCGAATTCGCGGGCGAGAGCAGGGTGGAGGGCGGATCCCAGCCGGTCAGCGCCGGGTTGCCGCCCAAGTCGCGCTGCTTCCAGTCTTCCGGGCAGTGCTGGTCGAGCAGTTCGTAGGATAGTGAGGCCATCGGGCTGAGGCCCGCCGCGAGGCACTCGGCGAAGAAGGCGCGGTGCCAGCTACGGGTCGGGCCGTTGAGCGGATCGCCGCCCTGCCCGGCGAGGTATCGGCCGCCGTTCGCCGCGAGCCGGAAATAGTGGCTCATGCCGAGGTAATGCACCACCGATCCGCGATAGCCGAGCTGGCGCACGGCGCGGATCAGGCGGGCCGGGGTCTGAATGCCCTGATCGTCATAGCCGGTGGCGATGGCGAGGCCGTTCGCGGGCATGACGACGTCGCCGATCTCCAGCATGGCGCGGGCGCCGTCGGTGGCGATTTCGGTCATCTCGAACCAGCCTTCGGTCTCGGCGGGGAGCGGGTCGGGGCTGGCGTCGTCATAGCCGGGCGGGGCGAAGGAGATGAACATTCGTTCGATCGCGCCGGGCCAGATTCGGTCGGCGTCGGCGGGCAGGGCGTAGCCGCCGTCGAGCGCCGAGAAATCGAGCGTGACGACTGCGTCCTCGCCCGTCCCCTCGGCATAGTTCCAGAGGCGCACGTACCAGGTATGCGACGCGCCCGCTTCGTCGCGGCCCTCGATGGTGAGGGTTGGGCCGTTGATCGCGTCGAGCGGGATCAGCCCGCCCGACCGCCAGCGGAACCGCAGCGAGGTATGCGCATAATCGCGGTCGGTGCGGTAGGCGAGCAGGGGTGGTCGAGCGCATCGACGCTGTCCCAGATCAGCCCGCCAAGGTCGGTCTTGCGCAGGAACGAGGCTTCCACGCGCAAGCCATCGGGGGCGGTGGACACCACCGTCGCCACCATCGGGCGCGGGAAGTTGAGGGTCCAGAAACGCGGGTCGAAGCGCATGAGCCAGTCGCTCGCCTGCCCCTCGCGCTTGCTGGCGAGCCAGAATGCCATGAGGTCTCTCCTCAGTTCGAGAGGGCGCGGCGCACGGCGCTCGCGACCTGGCGGCTGGAGCGCTGCAGCGACTGCGGCGCGCTGGAACCGCGCGGGGCCGAGAGGTTGATCGCCACGCGCACGTCGCGGCTGGTCGAACCGCCGGTCTCGATGCGGCCTGCGGACGTCGGCACGAACAGCTCCGGCCCGCGCTCGCCCACGACATAGCCGCGTCCGGGCGCGACGTTGCCACCGGTGGCGCGGCCCGGCAGGCCGAGCGCGCCGGTCAGCAGGCCGGAGAGGTCCAGCCCGCCGCCCGCGCCGCTGCCGCCGACCAGCGCCGAGGCCAAGGTCTGCGCGGCCTGTCCAGCGATGGCGTCGAGCGTCGAGGCGGCGGTGCGCTTGAGGTCGTCGAAGCCCAGGCTGCCTTTGCGGATCGCGCCGGACAGGCCCTTTTCCAGCGCGTCGCCTGCGCGGGTGAAGCCGGAGACGAGGTCGCCGTCCACGGCCCCGCGCATTTGCGCGATGTCGCGGGCGAAGCCGTCGGTGCTGGCGCGGACCTCGACGAGGAGGCTGTCGATTTCATCGTCCATGATCGGTTTCCATCAGCTTGACGAGGGTGTCCCGGTCGAAGCCCGCAGGCGCACCGGGGAGAGCAGGCCGAGCGCGGCGGCCAGTTCGGCCGGGGTGGCCGCCCAGAACTCGGCAGGCCGCCACCCCAGCGTGCGCGCGGACAGGCCGCAAAGGGCCAGCGCGGCGGCCGCGAAAGTCACGCGCTGCCCTTGAGCACTTGCGCGAGCAGCACCCGCAGCGGCGCGGCGCAGGCGGCGAGGCCCTGGGCGACGATCGCCGCGCCCACCGTTTCGCGGCTTGGCCGGTCGGCTTCGGGCAGGCAGTGCCAGAACAGCGTGGCCATCTCGGCGAGGCGAAGTTCGCCCGCGCCCGCCCGCTCGACGAGGGCGAAGAGGGGACCGAGTTCCTCCTCGGCGGCGACGAGCGCGGTGAAGCTGGGGCGCATCACGTAGGCGCCGTGGCCGATGGCGATGGCCGCCTCGCCGCGCAGGGGGTTGGGCGTCATGCCGGGACCACCTCGCCCGAGCTTTCGAGCTGGAGCGTGTAGTTGCGCTCGCCGTTGAAATCGCCCGCGTAGTCGAGGCGCTGGACGAGGAACTTGCCGCGCAGCCGTTCGCCGTCCTCGAAGCTGAGTTCGTAGTCGGCGAGCGTGCCCGCCATGGCGTTGGCGCGCACCTGTGCCTCCGCGGCGCTGCCGAGGAAGATCCCCGCCGCGCTCACCGAGACCGAGCGCACGCCTGCTCCGGACAGCAGTTCGCGCCAGCCGCCGCTGTCCTTGGAAGTGACGACGACGGCGTCGCCGGTGACCGACATCTGCGTGGTGCGCAGCCCGGCGACGGTCTGGTAGGCGGCGGGGACGCTGCCGTTGGAGATCTTGAGGAGGAAGGCGCTGCCTTTCTGGGCGGGCATGGTGAGGCTCCTTTGGTGAAAGAGAGGGGCGCGCCCAGAGATTCCAGTGCCACGTCCATTCGCGGCGATGCTCCGGATCGAGCGCGGCGATATGCTCCTCGATCTCGGCTTCGGTCGCCTCGCGCAGCCAGTCGTAATCAGCCATTCGCGGCGTCCTTCGTCTCCGCGCTGCGGCGGGCGACGACCTGGCGGCGCAGCTGTTCCAGCTTGGCGTCGATGGCGGCGCGCACGACCGCGACGTCTTCGTTTTCACGCATTGCCCTTTCGCGCGCCACGTTCTCGCGGTGGAGGCCGAGCAGGCGCAGGGCATTGGCGTTGTCGAACTTGACCGCGCCATCCTTGGCCTCGCCGAAGCGCAGGCGGTAGAGCACTTCGAGTTCGAGGTTCTGGTAGCCTTCGAGCAGCGCGGTCTGCCACTTGCGGGCGAACTCCGGGTCCAGCCGGCGCACCTTGTAGGCACGGCTGGGGTGAGCACCGGCGATGGCGGCCGCGGCGGTGACGTTCGAGGTTTCGGCCAGCGCGGCAAGGAAATACTTGCGCCAGTGCTTGTTGAGGTCGCCCTCTTCCTCTTCCATTAATGCGGCGCTGATCTTGGTTCGCGGACGGCGCGTCTTCGCGCCGGGCGAAGCCTGCTTCGGCTCGACCATGGGGGGATCCTGTACTGGAGAGGCGGGCACGTCCGCGAACCGGAGAGAGCGGCGGGACGACTCGGGGGTGTCTGCGTTGTTCCTGTTATGTACCCAAATGGTGGAACAATGTCAACAAAAATAACCAAATTGGTTTTCGTGTTGATGCTTGCCGCGATGCAGCGCGGCTTCTAGATCACGATAACTTTACCGCGAACTCGTCATTGCGAGCGAAGCGAAGCAATCAAGGGCGTTCTGCACTGCCCTTGATTGCTTCGCTTCGCTCGCAATGACGAGGGTGGTTGGATCCTATCATCGCGCCCTGACCAGGGTGCCGACTGTCTCCCGGGGGAATTCTCGAATGCTGCGCGGCCTCTACGAATGGACCATGGCCAAGGCCTCGCACCGCCATGCCGGCTGGTGGCTGGCCGCTTTCGCCTTCATGGAGGCGAGCTTTTTCCCGTCCCGCCGCACCCGCTGCTGGGCCTGATGTGCCTGGCCGAGCCGAAGAAGGCGATTCGCTATGCCGCGATCGCCACGGTGGCATCGGTGGCGGGCGGATTGCTGGGCTATGCGATCGGCCACTTCGCCTATGCCGCTTTCGGCGAAGCGCTGCTGCACGCGCTGCACTTGTCGGAGAGCTTCCCCAAGGCCGCCTGCTATCTGCGCGACTACGGCGCCGAGATCATCATCGTGAAGGGCGCGACGCCGATCCCGTTCAAGCTGCTGACGATCACGGCGGGCTTCATCGGCATGAACCTGCTGGTGTTCGTGGGCGCCTCGATCGTCTCGCGCTCGATCAGTTTCATGATCGTGGGCGTGCTGTTCCGCCTATTCGGTGCGCCGATCAAGGCGGTGATCGACAAGCATCTGGGCAAGGTGACGGTGGGTTTCGTGGTGCTGATCATCGCCGGGTTCCTCGCCGTCTCGCTGCTCGGCGGCGGATCGAAGCAGACCGACGAGAAGTGCGCTTCGGCGGTGGTGCAGACGGTCTGAGAGGCACACGACGCCGGCGGCCCATCATCTACGGAATTTTCCGCCCTTCGCAGTGACTTGACGGCTGTAACCATTGTGTCATCCTCTCCGTGCTGCACCGCAAGGTAGCGGTGCCGGAAGGAGGGCTATGGCTGGTCTACCGGTTGGAGCATCGTCGGATTTCCGCGCTTCCGCGGATTTCCTCAGGCAGCTTGAGGGCTATGGCCTTACGACTGTCGAGATCCACTATTTCCTGCCCGACCATCCCCGGTTCCTGCAGCTCTTCGCTTTCCAGCAATACGACGTGGCGCCGCGCTTCCCGGTGCTGCGCGATTTCCTCGACTACTGGACGCGCGAGATCGAGGGGCCGCTCCATTCGGTGCGGATCGCCCACAATCATCTGATCGGGCCGCAGGAATGGCGCGCGGTGGACGGGATCATCTCGATTCACTGACAGACCGGCCACTGACGGGGTCTTGCTCCTGACATGCTGCGGGTGGATACCCGGCGCATCCGCAAGAGGAGACAGCCATGTCCAAGATCGCCGTCGTCGTCGGCAGCCTGCGCGCCGAATCGTTCAACCGCAAGCTGGCCGAGGCGCTGATCCGCCTGCCCGCCGCCGAGGGGCATGACTTCACGTTCGCCGACATCGGCGCGCTGCCGCTCTACGATCAGGACGACGATGGCGATCAGGCGGAGAGCGTCAAGGCGCTGAAGGCGCTGATTTCGGGTTCGGACGGGGTGATGTTCGTGACGCCCGAATACAATCGCTCGATGCCGGGCGTACTCAAGAACGCGATCGACAATGCCTCGCGGCCTTATGGGCAGAGCGCCTGGGCGGGCAAGCCGGCGGGGGTGATCGGCGTATCGGTGGGCGCGATCGGGACGGCGCTGGCGCAGCAGCACTTGCGCAACGTGCTGGCCTATCTCGACATGCCGACGCTCGGCGCGCCCGAGGCGTTCCTGCAGTGGAAGGACGGGCTATTGAACGAGGACGGCACCGTGGGCGCGCAGTCGGCCGATTTCCTCGGCGGCTGGATGACGGCTTTCCTGAACTACGTGGCCATCCATAGCTGACGTAGTTCCTCCCCGAGCTTGCTCGGGGAGGAATGCGAGGTCAGATGATCCCCACCGCAGTCCCGGCGCGGGTGAACATGCCGATGATCTGCTGGACCTGCTCTGCCGAATGCTCGGCGCAGAGCGAGCAGCGCAGCAGCGTCATGTTCGCAGGCGTCGCCGGCGGGCGCGCGAGGTTCACGTAGAGGCCCTCGTGCAGCAGCGCTTCCCACATCATCGCGCCGCGTTCCAGATCGGGCATGATGACCGAGATGATCGCGCTCTGCGGTTCGGTGGTGCCGAGCTGGAAGCCCGCGTCGGTCAGGCCCTTGTGCAGCGTGCGCGAGCTGTCCCACAGATGCGCGCGCTTCTCGCCCGCGTTCATCAGCTTGCGGATCGAGGTGGTCGCGGTGGCGACGACGCTCGGCGGCAGGCTGGCGGTGAACACGTAGGGGCGGCAGACCAGGCGCATGATCTCGAACTTGGGATGGTTCGAGACGCAGAAGCCGCCGACGGTGCCGACCGACTTGGAGAACGTGCCGATCACGAAGTCGACGTCGTCGAGGCAGCCCTGCTCTTCGGCCACGCCGCGCCCGTTGGGGCCAATGAAGCCCATCGAGTGCGCCTCGTCGACCAGCACCATGGCGCCGTACTTCTTGGCGACCGCGATCATTTCCTTGAGCGGGGCGATGTCGCCCAGCATCGAGTAGACGCCCTCGAGGATCACCAGCTTGCCGGCGCCCTCGGGAATGCGCTTGAGGCGCTTTTCCATCGCCTCGATGTCGTTGTGCTTGAAGGGCACGACTTCGGCGTCGCCCATCTTGCAGCCGTCCCAGATCGAGGCGTGGCTGTCGATGTCGAGGACGATGTAATCGCCCTTGCCGGCGATGGTCGAGATGATCCCGAGGTTGGCCTGGTAGCCGGTCGAGAACACCATGGCGTGGTCCATGGCGTAGAAGTCGCAAAGCGCCTCTTCTACCGCCTTGTGGCCCGCGTAGGTGCCGTTGAGTACCCGGCTGCCGGTGGTGCCCGAGCCGAAGTCGTCGAGCGCCTGCTTGCCCGCCGCGATCACGTCGGGGTCGAAGGTCATGCCCATGTAGTTGTAAGTGCCCAGCAAAATCGTCTCGCGCCCGTTGCACAGGGCGACGGTGGGCGAGATCACCTTCTCCATGACCAGCCCGAACGGATCGGTCACGCCGGTGGCCAGAAGGTCGCTCCGCATCTTGATGAGCGGATCGAACTTGCTGAAAAGATCAGTAGTATCAGACATTTGCAATCAGCCCTTGAGCTTGACCACGGCATCGACGAGCTGGCCGTAGTTCTCGATCTCGGCCTGGGCATTCATCGAAATGATGATGTCGAACTCGTCCTCGATCGCGGCGACGAAGTCCATCACCGTCAGGCTGTCGAACTCCAGGTCGTCGGTGAAACGGGTGGCATCGGTCACTTCGACGCCCTTCTTGTTGAAGGGCTCGATCAGCGCGGCGATGCGGGCCGAAGTCTCTGCGCGGTCCATGGGTATCTAACTCCGAAAGCGTCGGGCGGCTCTCTGGCCGGGAATTGCGGCGCAAAAGCGGCGCGGGTGTAACATGTCAAGGGCGCGCTTACAGCAGCGCCCGTACCGCCTGCATGAACGGGCCGATCGAAACCGGCTTCGCCAGATAGCCTTCGGCGCCTGCCTCGCGGATGCGTTCCTCGTCGCCCTTGCCGGCGTAAGCGGTCACCGCGAGTACGGGAATCGTGCGCAGGACGGGGTCCTTCTTCGCCGCCTCGATCAGGTCCAGCCCCGAGACATTGGGCAGCTGGATGTCCATGATGACGAGATTCGGCACGAATTGCCGCGCCTTGTCGAGCGCATCGAGGCCATCGGCGCACGGCTCCACCGCGTAGCCCTGACTGCGAAGCACGTCGCAAAACAGCTTCCGGTTGAGATCGTTGTCCTCGACAATGAGGATTCGCTTTGCCATTCGACGCCCTGATGACCATCTGGGGTAATATACCCCGTCTATTCCGTCCGAGTGAGACTGACAATTCTTCGAGAGCCCTCATCCCCATCCGATCCGCAGGCGCTGGCCCTGAATGCCCTCGGCTGGGTCCTGAGCGATCAGGACCGTGCCGAGCGTTTCCTCTCGCTCACCGGCCTGATGCCGGAGGAACTGCGCGCCTCGCTGGGTGAACCCTCCACGCTGGGTGCGGTGATGGATTTCCTGTGCGCGCACGAGCCGGACCTGCTGGGCGCGGCCGATGCGCTGGGCGTCCAGCCCGAGGTGCTGGTTGCCGCACAAAGGAAGCTGGGCGCATGACGAAACCGCTGCTCATCACCGACTGCGATGAAGTGCTGCTCCACATGATCAAGCACTTCCGCGACTGGCTGGCCGAGGAAGAAGGCGTCCACTTCGACATCGAGAACGGCGAGTTCTACAAGTCGATGCGCCGGATCGGCAGCGACACGCCGCTGGAACAGGCGGAGATGTGGACGCTGCTCAACGGCTTCTTCGATCTGCAGATGCACCGCCAGACGCCGATCGAAGGCGCCGTCGATGCGATCGCCGCGATCCGCGAGCACGCCGACGTGGTGGTCCTCACCAACCTCATGGATTTCCGCCGCGAGGCGCGCGAGGCGCAGCTGATCGAACACGGCATGCCGCTGCGCGTCTTCACCAACCAGGGGCCGAAAGGCCCGGCGCTCCAGGCGATCCTCGACGAGTACCGGCCCAGCCGTGCGGTCTTCATCGACGACCTGTCGCAGCATCACGGGTCGGTCTTCGAGGTTTCCCCCAAGTTCGCCGACTGCACTTGTGCGGTGAACCGAAGATCGCCCCCAACATCAAGTGCGCTCTCCAGCTCGGCCACGCCCACGCGCGGATCGATGACTGGAAGACCGCGCTCCCCTGGCTGCTGACCAATCTTACGGCCCCCAGCCTGACCCGCGAAGAAGAGGAATTCCATGAGCAAGATTGATGACCGTCTCGCCGAACTCGGCCTGACCCTGCCTGCGGCGGCGGCCCCGGTTGCCGCGTACGTTGCCGTGGTCGAGGCGGGTGGCCTGGCCCACGTTTCCGGCCAGTTGCCCTTCGTGGACGGCAAGCTCGTCACCGGCCGTCTGGGCGAGGACGTCTCGATCGAGGCGGGAACCGAGGCGGCGCAGGCCTGCGGCGTGATGATCCTGGCGCAGCTCAAGGCCGCGCTCGGCTCGCTCGACCGGGTGGAGCGGATCGTCAAGCTGGGCGGCTTCGTCAATTCCACCGGTGATTTCACCGACCAGCCCAAGGTCATCAACGGCGCCTCCGAGCTAATGGTCGCGGTATTCGGCGATGCGGGCAAGCATGCGCGCAGCGCGGTCGGCGTGCCGGTGCTGCCGCTGGGCGCCGCCGTCGAAGTGGACGCCATCGTTGCCGTTCGCCCTGCTTGATCGCTGGCGTGCACCTGCACCCGATCCGCGCAAGGTCGCGTGGATCGGGGCGCAGGACTATGCCCATCGCGGGCTACACGGTTCGGGCGTGCCGGAGAACTCGCGGGCGGCCTTTGCCAGGGCCATCGCGGCAGGCAACGGCATCGAACTGGACGTGCAGCGTTCCGGTGATGGGCAACCGGTCGTCTTCCATGACGATACGCTCGACCGCCTGACCGGCGAGAGCGGCCCCACCGAGCGCCGCAGCGCCGCGCAGCTGGGCACGATAACTCTGTCGGGCACGGCAGAGACCATTCCGACCCTGCGGCAGGTTCTGGCGCAAGTCGGCGGCAGGGTGCCGGTGCTCATCGAGATCAAGTCCGACCGCAAGGCGCGCATCGCCGCGCTGTGTCTGGCGGTGCGCCGGGTGCTGGAGGGCTATACCGGCAACCATGCCGTCATGAGTTTCGACCCGCGCGTATCGCGCTGGTACTGGCGCCATTCGCCCCACACCGTGCGCGGCCTCATCATTTCCGAGGGTGAGGATCGCGCGTTGGCGGGCAAGATCCGTCGCCGTCTGTGGCTCTGGCATGCGCGGCCGGATTTTCTCGCCTACGACGTGCGCGATCTGCCGAGCCGCTTCGCCGCCACCCAGCGCCGCCGGGGCCTGCCGGTCGCGACCTGGACGGTGCGCGCGCCCGAGCACGACGAGCGCGCCGCCGCTTACGCCGATGCGGCCATTTTCGAGATTCGCGAAGGGGACGCGTGAGCGAGGGCGCCTTCACCGCCCGCCTGCTCGGCGCCGTGGGCGATCTGCCCGCCGATCAGTGGGATGCGTTGACTGATGGGGCGAATCCCTTCGTCGCTCACGCCTTCCTCACTGCGATGGAGGAATCGGGCAGCGTCGGCGGCCGCAGCGGCTGGACGCCATTACCGCTGGTGATCGACGGTCCTGACGGCAGCCTCGCCGCCGCGCTTCCGGCCTACCTGAAGGAGCACTCGCAGGGCGAGTACGTCTTCGACCATGCCTGGGCCGATGCCTGGCACCGGGCCGGCGGCTCGTACTATCCCAAGCTGCAGATTGCGGTACCTTTCACCCCGGCCACCGGCCCGCGCCTGCTGACACCGCATCCCGAACTCATGCTGCCGCTACTGCGCGCGGCGGAGACGCTGTGCCGTGACAATGGCCTCTCCTCCGCCCACGCGACCTTCATCGAACCGGCGCAGGTCCCCGTGTTCCAGAACGCCGGGTGGCTGCTGCGCGAGGACATTCAGTTTCATTGGGAGAATCGCGGCTACGCGACTTTCGACGATTTCCTCGGGCAACTGTCGTCGCGCAAGCGCAAGGATCTGCGCAAGGAACGGGAGAAAGCGCAGGAGGGCGTCGAGATTCGCGCTCTGTCAGGCGAGGAGATCACCGAGGCGCACTGGGAAGCGTTCTGGGATTTCTACCAGGACACAGGCGCGCGCAAATGGGGACGCCCCTATCTTACGCGCGAGGCGTTCAGCCTGCTGGGCGAGACGATGGCCGATCGCATCCTGATGGTGCTGGCCTTCCTAGACGGGCACCCGGTGGCGGGCGCGCTGAACTTCATCGGCGAGGAGGCGCTGTACGGACGCTATTGGGGCGCCGTCGTCGACAAGCCGTTCCTGCACTTCGAACTGTGCTACTATCAGGCGATCGATGTCGCGATCCGGCTGGGCCTAGGCCGTGTCGAAGCGGGCGCGCAGGGCGGGCACAAGCTGGCGCGAGGATACGAGCCGGTGCGCACGATCTCAGCGCACTACATCGTCCACGACGGCCTGCGATCCGCGATTGCCGAATATCTCGAGCAGGAGCGGGCAGGGATCGCCACCGACCAGCTCCGGCTTGGCGGGCATTCGCCCTTCCGCAAGGCCTAGCTCAGGCAGCCTTGCGGACCGTCGCGCCCAGCCACTGGCGCGCGCGGCGCTGGGCTTCGGCGATTTCACGGGCCGTCATGTCGTCGGCGACTTCAGCGCGGCAGACGGTAGCTTCCTCGTGCCCGCCCACGGCGGCGAGGTTGAACCACTTGTGCGCTTCGATGAGGTCGCAGGGGGCGCCGTGGCTGCCGGTCGAGAAGGCGACACCGAGATCGAAATAAGCCGAGGCATCGCCCTGCGCGGCGGCGGACAGCGCCTCGGCGATGAGCATGTCGCCTGCGAAGTCGTTCGCGGCGGCCGGCGTGGCGAGATCCTGGTTAATCCAGACAGTTTCCATCGTAATCCCCGTGCCTTCAAAAAGGGTTGTGACCGCGTGGACCTCAATCGTTTGCAAATGGCCCCTGCGTTCGATTTGGCCAATCTGTCCGACGGCGATCAAGAAATGGTTAACGGCGACTGCGCGCAGGCCCTTCCTGCGGATTAACTCTGTGTCACCCGGAGACGGCGTTAAGAATTTTGTGGATCGCCACGGATATACGCTTGTGCGGTCAAGAGTGCGGAATTATAGGCCGCCTCAACTGCGGATCGTTGTACGGTTACCGGAAAAAATTCGGGGCTGCAGGGCGTTGGCGATCTGTGGAAGCACTGCGGAGTTTCTCTGGATGGCAACGGCCCTAGCTGACGAAATCGATGTACTCGCCAAGGCAAAGCGTGCAATTGGCGGCGCCTACATTTCCGAACCTGACGAAGAATACATGAATGAGGCACAGCAGGATTATTTCCGGCGGCTGCTTCTGGCATGGAAAAAGTCGATCCTCGATGCGGCAGCGGGCACGCTGCAGCAGTTGCAGGACGGCCCGATTCGCGAACCCGACCTCAACGATCGCGCCTCGAGCGAGACCGACTGGGGTATCGAACTGCGCACCCGCGACCGCCAGCGCAAGCTGATCGCCAAGATCGATTCGGCCATGCGCCGCATCGAGGAAGGCGAATACGGCTACTGCGAGGTCACCGGCGAGCCGATCGGCCTCGGTCGTCTCGAAGCCCGTCCGATCGCGACGATGACCGTCGAGGCGCAGGAAGCGCACGAGCGTCGCGAAAAAGTCTCGCGCGACGACTGATTGTTGGAATCGCGGCACCGGTTTGGGCCGGTGGCGCAATTCCGCACGATCAGGTCAAGACCCGGCTCCGATCCTGTCCGGAGCCGGGACATTAAGCCTTTGTTTGCCATTGGCGGCTAGGATTATAGGCCAAAGCACGGTAGTTTGCCGCGCAATGGCGGCACGATCGTGACGTGCATTTCGAAACGCCCGGACGAAGATCGCATGAACCAAGGTGAAAATCGGCAGATCGCGCGCGACAGCCTGTTCCTCATGGCTGACCTTCGCGTGGACGGTCTCGACGGCGATTTCCGGATCAAGGTGCGCAACCTCTCGGCCGGCGGCATGATGGGCGAAGGCAACGTGCGCGTCGTGCGCGGTACCGTCGTCTCGGTCAACATCCGCAATATCGGCTGGGTCGAAGGCTCGGTCGCCTGGGTGCAGGAAAGCCGCTTCGGCGTCGCTTTCCGCGAGGACATCGATCCGCGCCTCGCCCGCGCTCAGGCCGGCCAGGCCGGGCAGGTCGAGCATATGACCCCCGATTACTTGCGCAACTACCAGGCCCCGACGACCGACGCGACGCTCCTGCGCAAGATCTGAGAGGGAAAGCGGAAAAATCCCGCGCGCCGGTTGCGAGGCGCGGGAAATCGGCTACTCCCTGTTCCATGCTGTCCAAGCGCCAAGCCTCGCGGGTGCTGGCCGTTGCGGCCGCCTTCATGCTCGTCTCCTGCAGTGGCTACGACAATTCGGCCCTGGGCGTTGCCGTGGTCGGGGAGCCGGATGATCCGTTTTCCGAAAGCGCCGGTCTGTCAGCCGGAGCCGTACTGGTTCGCGCCTCGACGGTGGAGGGGCTGGTTGCCTTCGACGATGCGGGCCGTGTCATCCCCGCCCTTGCGGATCGCTGGATCGTCACGGACGACGGCCAGAGCTACATCTTCCGCCTGCGCGACGGCAACTGGGCGACCGGAGAGCCTATAACCGCCGAATCTGCGCGCCGTGCGATCAATGCTGCACTTAAGGCGCTCGATGACGGGCCGCTGGCGCACGACCTTGCGGGCATCGACGAAGTCCGCGCCATGGCCGGGCGCGTGATTGAGATCCGCCTCACGCGGCCGATGCCTTACCTGCTCCAGCTTCTCGCCCAGCCGGAACTGGGGCTTTACCGCAAGGGGCAGGGCACCGGCCCGATGAGCGTGACCCGATCGGGCAGCATCGCCACGCTCAGCGCGATCGATCCGGCCAAGCTGGGCCTGCCGCCGATCGACAAGTGGGCCGAGCGCACGCGACAGATCCATTTGCACGCGCTGCCGGGCGCGCAGGCCGTGGCCGCGTTCAACGACGGCAGCGTCGATCTCGTGCTCGGCGGACGCATCCAGGATTTCCTGCAGACCCGCTCGGTCGGTATCCTGCGCGGGACGATCCAGCTCGACCCGGTGGTCGGTTTGTTCGGCCTGCACGTGATGAACGACAAGGGCTTCCTGTCCGAGCCCGCCAACCGCGAGGCGCTGGCCATGGCGGTGGACCGGGAGGGGTTGATCTCGCCTTTCGGCCTCGGCGGCTGGTCCGCGACCACGCGTATCGTTACCCCCAGCCTCGATGGCGACCTTGGGACCATCGGCGAACGCTGGGGCGAGCAGACGCTGGATCAGCGCCGCGCGATCGCGGCCGCGCGGGTGAGATCATGGCACGGGCCGGCGGGGACACCGTCCCAGGAGCGTGCGCCGGGCGCTCGACAGTCAGGAGCCCACCACGTCCGCTTGAGGGTCTGGCTTCCCGAGGGGAGTGGAGCCACCGTCCTGTTCAATCGACTGGTTGCCGACTTCGCGACGATCGGCGTCGGTCTCGATCGGGCGAAGGATGCCGATGGTGCCGATCTTGCGCTCGTCGACGACGTCGCCCGCTATCCGCGCGCGGGGTGGTATCTCAATCGCCTTTCGTGCCAGGCGGGCCGGGGGCTCTGCTCGCAAGAGGCCGATGCGCGCGTGGCCGAGGCTGCGAGCGCCGCCACGCCTGCCGAACGCGCCGCCCTGCTGACCGAGGCCGAGGCGGAACTGACCGGTGCCAACGTCTTCATCCCCTTCGGCACGCCGATCCGCTGGTCGCTGGTGCGCGGCAGCGTCGACGGGTTCTCGGTAAACCCGTGGGGCTGGCATCCCTCGATGCCGCTGGCCTGGCTCACCAAATAAGCGAAAGCGGCTCGTGAAGTCGCGGTTCGACAAGAGGCTGGAATACGTGGTCAACCCATCGGCGCGGCGCATGGATTATGAGCTTCCGTTCGGCAACGATCCGGTATCGGTGCGCCGCCGTGTGGAAGCGTTGGAGCGCGTGTTGGAGCGGGCCTTCACGGTGCCGGGCCTCCGCCGCCAGGTCGGTCTGGACGCGGTGGTCGGGCTGGTCCCGGTCGCAGGTGATCTCGTCGCGGCGGCCATGGGCCTCTACCTCGTTTGGGAGGCGCGCAATCTCGGCATGTCGAAATGGCAACTGGCGCGCATGACCGCCAATGTCGGGTTCGATACGCTGGTCGGCGCAATCCCCGTGGCGGGCGATCTGTTCGATTTCCTGTTCCGCTCGAACAGCCGCAATCTCAAGATCATCCGCAAGCATCTCGACAAGCATTACCCGCATACCCGGGTCATCGACGTCTGACGATCGAACGGCTATGGGCGGAAGCATGAGATCCGCCTTGTCCGCCATGGCCCTGCTTGCACTGGCCGCCTGTTCCAAGTCCGACACCGCGCCCGGTCCCGGCGGCGTGACGATGGGCGAGGCGCGCGCGCTCGACGAAGCCGCTGCGATGCTGGACGAGCGGCGGCCGCCTGTAGAGGCTGTCGCACCCTCCGAGGGGCAGGCTACAGAGGCTGCTCGATAGTCAGTCGAAGCTGACTTTGCCGCGCCCGGCCTTGACCGAGCCGCGCAGCTTCTTGCCTTTCAGGCGCTGTTCCTTGCCGACGCGGTTGAGGCGACTCTTGGCGCGTTTTTCAGGCAGCTTGTGGGCCTCGGTGATAAGGTCGGCGAGGCGTTCGCGGGCATCGGCGCGGTTCGCTTCCTGCGTGCGGAAGCGGCGCGCGGTCAGCACCAGTTCGCCGCGCGCTGTCATGCGGCTGCCGGCGAGTTCCTTGAAGCGGGCGAATACCGGCGGAGTGAGGCGCAGGGCGTAGACGTCGAGGCGCAGTTGCACCGCCGTCGCCACCTTGTTGACGTTCTGCCCGCCCGGGCCGGTCGAGGCGATGAAGCTCTCGGTCGCGAGAGCCCAGGCGCGCTCGACGACCTCGTCGCTCATTCGGGGGCTGCTTCCGGGGTTACGTCCTCGAAACCGAGGGCGGCGAAGTCGGCAGGCAGGGGCGCGGCCGCTACGATCGGGGCCTTGTCGCCGCGCGGGACGGTCAGGCCGGCCGCGTGAAGCATGGTGCGCGGGGCGCCGCCCTTGGTGCCGTAGACCGGATCGCCCAGCAGCGGGAAGCCGAGGCCCGAGGCGGCATGGACGCGAATCTGGTGGGTGCGGCCAGTCTCGGGGCGGAATTCCACGAGGGTCAGGCCGTTCCGTACATCCAGCTTGCGCCAGTGCGTGACGGCGGGCTTGCCCTTGCGCGCCGGGATCATGCGCCAGCCGTCCTTCGCGGTGCTGACCTTGGAGAGGTTCAGCGCGATGGTGCCTTCGTCCTCGCTGACCTCGCCCGCAACTACGCCGAGATAGCGCTTTTCGACTGTGCGCTCCTCGAAGGCGGCGGAGAAGCGCTTGAGCGCCTTCGGGTTGCGCGCCAACAGCAGGCAGCCCGATGTGTCGCGGTCGAGGCGGTGGACCGGCGCGGGTTCGCGGTGAAAGCCGAGCTTGAGTTCGTCGAGCCGGTCTTCCAGGCACTGGCCGCCCGCGCGGGGACGGTCGAGCGGAAGGCCCGCAGGCTTGTCGATGACGAGCGCTTCGCCGTCTTCGAAGAGGATTTCGAGTTGCATGGTGCTTTCTTTCATCGTCCCGTAATCTGCAGGACCATTCGCTTGATGCGTCTTTAGCCTAAATGTTCGTCATTGCGAGCGCAGCGAAGCAATCCAGGGCGGTTTGCTCGACTCTGGATTGCTTCGCTGCGCTCGCAATGACGAAGGAAAGGATTATCCCACCGCCTCGGCAATCCGCCTGCAGGCCTCGACCAACTGGGCCTCGTCGGCCGCGAAGCTGATGCGGAAGCCATCCTTCCCGCCGAAAGCCGAGGCCGGGACGATCGCCACGCCGTGGTCCAGCAGGTGCAGCGCCAGCTTCGCGTCGTCGCCGAAGCGCTCCATCAGCGGCGCGGCATCGACCATGCAGTAGAACGCGCCGTCGGGCACCGGCGTCGACAGGCCGGGGATCGCATTGATCGCCGAAACCACCAGGTCGCGCCGGGCGCGGAAGCGTTCGCACCATTCGGCGAGAAATTCCTGCGGTCCCTCGAACGCGGCCACGGCGGCGGCCTGACTGATCGAGCAGGGGTTGCCCGAGGAGTGCGACTGCAGCCGCTCCATCGCCTTGATGAGCCACTCCGGCCCGGCGGCGACGCCGATGCGGAAACCCGTCATCGCGTGGCTCTTGGAGACGCCCGAGACGGTCAGGATACGCTCGGCAAGGTCCGGGCACAGGTTCGCCAGCGTGGCATGCGGGCCGCCCGTATAGTTGATCGGCGCGTAGATATCGTCCGACATCACCAGCACGCGCGGATGATGGCGCAGCACCTCGCCGATGCCGAGCAGCGTTTCCGCGGGCAGGCAGGCGCCGGTCGGGTTGCCGGGGCTGTTGAGCAGCACCCACAAGGTATTCGGCCCGATCTGCGCTTCGAGGTCGGCCGGGGTGAAGCGGAAGTTGTCCTTGGCGTGCGTGTGCAGCGGGACCACCTTGCCACCGGCGAAGCGCACGATTTCCGGATAGCTGACCCACCATGGGGCTGGGACGATCACCTCATCGCCCTCGCTGATCGTGGCGAGCATGGCGTGGAAGATCGCTTGTTTGCCGCCCGCGCTGACAGTCACTTGCGACGTCGGAACCTCGATCCCGAGGTCGCGTGCGAAGTGCAGCGCGGCGGCCTGCTTGAGCCGCGAGGTGCCGCCCACGGGGGTGTACTTGGTCTGCCCGCCGTCGAGCGCGGCCTTGGCGGCTTCCAGCACATGCGGCGGGGTGGCGAAGTCGGGCTCGCCGACCGAGAGCGAGATGATGTCGCGCCCGGCTTCGCGAAGCTGGGTGGCGCGGTCGGTCATCGCCGTGGTCTGCGACGGGGCGATGCGGGAAAGGGCGGTGGACAGGTGCATTGTGGGGCGTCTCTTAGAACAGGAGCCGAGGATCGCAAAGCATCGTCCGGCGGGGGCTTCGACAAGATCAGCCTGAGCGGAATTTAAAGACCTGCTCTCAAAACCGCTCAGGCTGAGCTTGTCGAAGCCCCATCAGGCCATTTACAGCAGCCGCGCGGGGATCAGCCCACGCAGGGCATTGCCGATGAAAAACCCACCCGCCAGATCGTCCAGCGTCAGTTCGGCTTCCACCGCTCGGCCCGCGTCCAGCAGCGAGCGGCGCAGCACGCCCTGCAGTAGGCCCAGCGTCGCGGGCGGGGTCAGCAGCGTGCCGCCGCGCTCGACGAACAGGTTGGTGAAGCAGCCCTCGGTCACCAGGCCATCGTCGCGTAGCAGGATCGCCTCGTCAGCACCGTTCGCGCGCGCCACTTCGAGACCCTTGTCGTAGAAGCCGCGATCGGTGGTCTTGTGGGCGAGGCGCCAGTCGCCGCTGTCCACTGGCAGGCGCAGCACAGCGACGGTCGCGTGCTCGGCGAGAGTGTCGGGCAGATCGGTCAGTTCCAGCGAGAACGCCCCGGTACGACCGACGACGAGGCGCAGCTTCGACGGAGCTTCGGCCTCGAAACACAGCGCCTGGATGGCGTTGCGCACCGCATGCCGGTCGAACCCGAAGCCCAGCGCGGCGGCGCTCGCGGCGATGCGTTCGAGGTGCAGTTCGAGCAGCGCGATGCCCGCCTCGGGCGTGAAACGCATCGTCTCGATCAGATCGAAGCTTGCAGGCGACACAACTTCCCCGGCAACCTGCACTTGCGACTCTCGCACGAAACCCCTTTGACCAGGCATTCCCGCCATTCGGGAAGCGCTTGCGAATCCGCGACCACGGCGGACCCGACCCCTAGGACAGCGCGACCGTCACGGTCGAGACGCAGAGTGCGGATTGCCACATTGAAAGCCGCATCGCCAGAGGGTTCGATATAGCCGATGGAGCCGCAGTAGACCCCGCGCGGTGTCCGCTCGACCTCGGCGATCAGTTCCATGGCGCGGATCTTGGGCGCGCCAGTGATCGAGCCGCACGGAAACAGCGCGCGCAAGAGGTCGAGCGCGCCGCGCCCCTCGGGCAGGGTGGCGCGCACCGTCGAGACCATCTGGTGGACGGTCGGATAACTTTCTATGGTGAAAGGATTTTCCACCCTTACACTGCCCGCCTCGGCCACGCGCGACAAGTCGTTGCGCATGAGGTCGAGGATCATCAGGTTCTCGGCGCGATCCTTGGTGCTGGCGGCGAGATCGACGGCGAATGCGGCGTCCTCGGCGGCGCTGCGGCCGCGCGGGCGAGTGCCTTTCATCGGCCGCACTTCGACTTCGCGGCCCGAAAGGGTGAAGAACAGTTCCGGCGAAAAGCTGAGATGCCAGCGCGCGCCGTCGTGGATCACCGCGCCGTATCCGGCCGCCGCGCGCGGGCGCAGCGCTGCGTAGAGCGCCAGCGGATCGCCGCTCCATGCCCCGACTAGCGGCAGGGTGAGGTTGGCCTGGTAAATGTCGCCAGCTTGAATCGCACCGTGGATCGCGGCGAAAGCCTGCTCGTAGTCGCCGAGGTCGATCCGGGGCTCGAGAGGGCCGATCGCGGGTCTTCCCGACCCGGCGCGACCGGAAAGCCAGAGCGGCACCTGGGCGGGCGAGAGCGCCTCGTAGCCTTCGAAGGCCCCGAACCATAGCAATGGGCCTCCAGTGTCGCGCTGGCGTCCGGCAAGGCGCGGTTCCAGCGCCAGTCCGGCCTCGTAGGCGAGGTAGCCGGCAAGGTGCAGGCCATCCCGCGAAAGCGCCTGCAGGCGTTCGAGGGCGGGCAGGACGTCGCCGCCGCGCATCGCCACGACGGTTTCGCGAGGCGCGCGGTAGAGCCGGGCTTCGGAGGCGCCTTCGCTGCGGGCGTCATCGAGGAGGACGAAGGGGGCGGTCATGGGATCGGGCGGCGCTTTAGCGGCAGTTTGTCCGCCCGTACACCTCGTCATCCCGGACGACGATATGTTGCTATGCGCTTCCATCGCGCTACACCGATGCTGCGACAGGGCTTGGAGATGACGGGATGAGCGAGATTTTCCTCGGACTTGGCGGCGGCAGCAATGGAGAGGGCGGAGAGCGGCAGGTGCTGCGGCTCGACCGCGCCAACCGGCATGGCCTGATCGCGGGGGCTACCGGCACCGGCAAGACCGTTACCCTGCAGACCATCGCCGAGCAGTTTTCCGCCGCCGGGGTGCCGGTGTTCCTGGCCGACGTGAAGGGTGACCTTTCGGGCGTGTGCATGGCCGGGAGCCCGCAGTTCAAGAACGCCGCCATCCTCGAATCGCGGGCCAGGGAGATCGGTATCGCCGACTATGCCTATGCCGACAACCCCGCGGTTTTCTGGGACATTTACGGCGAGCAGGGCCATCCGGTGCGCACTACCATCTCCGAGATGGGGCCGCTGCTGCTGGCCCGGCTGATGGACCTCAACGAGACGCAGGAGGGTGTGCTCAACATCGTCTTCCGGTTGGCCGACGACGAGGGACTGCTGCTGCTGGACCTCGAAGACCTGCAGGCGATGCTCGCTTACGTGGCACTCAACGGCACTCAACTGGCACTCAAGTACGGCAATGTGTCGAAAGCGAGCGTCGGAACCATCCAGCGCCAGCTCCTTGCGCTGGAAAGTCAGGGCGCGGCGCAGTTCTTCGGTGAGCCCGCGCTGGAGATCGCCGATTTCATCAAGTGCGACGATCAGGGACGCGGCTACATCAACGTGCTCGCCGCCGATAAGCTGATGCGCAGCCCGAAGCTCTACGCCACGTTCCTGCTGTGGCTGCTGTCCGAACTGTTCGAGGTGCTGCCCGAGGTCGGCGATCCCGAGAAGCCCAAGCTGGTGTTCTTCTTCGACGAGGCGCACCTGCTGTTCGACGACGCGCCCAAGGCGCTGCAGGACAAGGTCGAGCAGGTCGTCCGCCTCGTCCGTTCGAAGGGCGTGGGCGTCTACTTCGTGACGCAGAACCCGATCGACATTCCCGAGGAGATCGCCGGGCAGCTGGGCAACCGCGTCCAGCATGCGCTGCGTGCCTTCACTCCGCGTGACAAGCGCGCGATCAAGGCGGCGGCCGAGACCTTCCGCATCAACCCCAAGCTCGACGTCGAGGCGGCGATCACCGAGCTGAAGGTGGGTGAGGCGCTGGTCTCCACGCTGGGCGACGACGGCGCGCCTTCGGTGGTGCAGCGCACGCTGGTGGCGCCGCCGCGCTCGCGGCTGGGGCCGATCACCGACAAGGAGCGCGCGATCGTCCAGTCGATCAGCCCGTTCGAGGGCAAGTACGACACCCGCGTCGACCGCGAGAGCGCGGAGGAAGTGCTCGCCGCCAAGGCCGCCGATGCCGCCGCCACTGCGCAGGAGGTGGAGGAGAAAGGCCGCGACGAGGTCGCCAAGCAGGAGCGCAGGAGCCCCGGCTTGTGGGACGGCATCGGCGGCAAGGTCGCCAAGGCCGCCGCCGGGGCCGCCGCCGCCAGCGCCGGGTCGATCCTCGCGCAGACGATGCAGGGCAAGAAGAGCCGCGCCAGCCCCAAGGCCTCGGCCGCCAGCGCCGCTGCCGGGACGGTGGGTGATGCGCTGGGCAAGGCGATCGGCTTTCCCGGACTTGGCAGGTTCGCGCGCAATCTCATCGGCGGATTGATGCGATAGTGCGAAGGCTCGTCGTCCCGGACTTGATCCGGGACAGGTGGCGGTCTTTGGGCGGAAGCGTGTCGCGCGCGCTGCCCGGCGGGCGGGTCACGGCCAGCGGTCCCGGATCAAGTCCGGGACGACGTATCGTGATGCTGCTTGCCCTTCTGTTCGGCTGCATGACCGTAGCCGCGCAGGCGCAATCGGTCCCGCTCGGGCGGCTCGACGACACCGCCAAACCTGCGGCCTACCGGCTGGACCTCACCATCGATCCGTCCCGCCCGCGCTTTTCCGGGCATGCCGAGATCGACGTCATGCTCGCCGCGCCCGCCTCTTCCATCGTGCTGCACGGGCGCGGGCTCGACGTGTCGCGCGTCATTGCGCGGGCAGAGGGCCGGTCGATTGCCGGGCGCTGGCAGCAGATCGACCCCATCGGCGTCGCGCAGATCGAATTCCCGGAAGACCTGCCCGCCGGGCCGGTCACGCTGGCCTTCGATTACGGCGCCCCCTTTGCCGACGGACCTGCCGGACTTTTCCGCGAGCAGGTCGAAGGCGCATGGCATGTCTGGTCCCATTTCGAGGCGATCGATGCCCGCGCCGCGTTCCCCGGCTTCGACCAGCCCGGCTTCAAAACGCCCTTCACCCTCACCCTGCGGGTGCCCAAGGGCCTGACCGCGATAGGCAATGCGCCCGAAGCCGGGCCGCCGGTCATCGAGAACGGGCTGGAGGTGCACCGCTTCGCGCCCACCGCACCGCTGCCGACATACCTCGTCGCGATGATGGTCGGCCCGTTCGCATCGCTGGCGGGGAGGCGAAGTCTTTGCCCCTGCGCATCGTCTCGACCCGGCAGAACGCCGACAGGCTGACTTTCGCGCTTGACGGTACGCGCCGCATCACCGGGTTGCTGGAGGATTATTTCGGCACGCCCTTTCCCTTCCCAAAGCTGGACCAGATCACCACGCCGGTCCTGCCCGGCGCCATGGAGAACGCGGGCGCGGCGCTCTATCGCGACGACCTGCTGGTGATGGATGCCGGGGCGCCGGTCACCCGGCAACGCGCCTTCGGCACGATCGTCGCGCACGAACTCGGCCATCAGTGGTTCGGCGATCTCGTCACTCCGGCATGGTGGGACGACTTGTGGCTGAACGAGAGCTTCGCCAACTGGATCGGCTACCGCATCGGTGACGCCTGGCGTCCGGACCTCGGCATCGCCGGAGATGCGCTGGGCACCGGATTCGAGGCGATGGAGACCGATGCTCTGCTCGCGGGTCGGCCGGTGCGCCAGCCCATCACGGACAGCCGCCGGATCGAAACTGCCTTCGATGCGATCACGTACGGCAAGGGCGGCCATGTTGTCGGCATGGTCGCTGCATGGCTGGGTGAAGAGCGGTTCCGCGAGGGCGTGCGCCGGTACATCGCCGCGCATGCGGGGGCAGCGCCACCAGCGAGGACTTCTTCGCCGCGCTCGCCGAAGTCGCGGGCAATCCCAAGCTGGTGCCGGCGATGCGCAGCTTCGTCGAGCAGCAGGGCGTGCCGCTCCTTGCCATGCGGCGCGACGGGGACCGGGTCATGGTGACGCAATTGCGCTACACCACGGCGGGCGTCGCCCCGCCCGATACACGTTGGACGATCCCGCTGTGCCTGCGACGCCGGGATGGCAAAGGGGAGAAGTGCGCCGCTGCTTCATCATGGACCAGCGCACGCAGAGCTTCACTCTGCCCGGAGAGGGGCCGGTGTTCCCCAACGCAGGCGGCACCGGCTATTACCGCTTCGAGCTGACTGCCGGGCACTGGCAGGAACTGATCGCCGGGGCCGACCGCCTGCCGGGCGGCGAGGCGCTGGCGCTGGTCGATCTCGCTCTGGGCCTCGATCCGCGCCGGGCGCGGCACCATCGGCGAGATGGCGCGGCTGGAGCGCAAGCTCATCCGGCATCCCGATCCGCACGCCGCCGATGCCGCCGACAAGGCTCTGTCGAAGCTGGTGCGCGAGAACATCGTCGGCGCACCGGGACGGCGGGGGTTCCGGTTCCTGCGCGAGAAGCTCTACGGGCCGCTTCTGAAGGAGTATGGCTTCGACCCGCGCGCGGGCGTTTATGCGCGTGAGGGAGCGGCACGCGCGCAGCGGCGGGTGCAGGTGGTCAATGCGCTCGTCGGCACCGGCGCCGGGCGGCAGCTGCGAAAGCAGCTTGGCGCGGCTGCCGTGGCTTATCTGGCGGGTGATGGGGCTGCCCTCGACCCGGCGTGGTTCGACCATGCGTTCGATCTGTACCTCTACGATCGCGATGGAGCGGCGGTGCGCACGCTGGTGGACAAGGCGCTGGCTTCGGAGGACCCGGTATTCCGCCCGGCAGCGCTTGGCGCGGCGGCGCGCACGGGCTTTCCGGCGATGGCGGCGTGGCTGCTTTCGCTCGACGATCCGCGCCTGCGCGAGAGCGAGCGGCGCGATCTGCTCGACGGTATCATGGCGCGCAGTGCCAGCCGGGAATACGGGTATGGCTGGGCGCTGTCCCACGTCGGGGCGTTGCTCGGCGGGGCGGACGGGCAGGCGGTTTCGACGCGGTTGCCGCAGATGCTCGGGCGGTTCTGCTCGGTGGCCTGGGCGGACCGGATCGCGCGGGATTTCAAGGCGGCGTTCGCGGCGACGCCGGGGGCGCTCGAACTGGACCGCGCGGTCGAGCGGGTGCGCAATTGCGGGCTGCTCGACGACATGATGGGCGCGCAGATCGACGCGGAATTCGCGACGTTGCGGTAATTCCTCCCCGACGGGGAGGGGGACCATGCGAAGCATGGTGGAGGAGCACGCGGTGGATTGCCGGTCCTCGAAAGCTCGCGCGATCCCGCTTGTGCTCCTCCACCACCCTGCGGGTGGTCCCCTCCCCGTTCCGGGGAGGAACTCAGCTCAGCGGCAGCTCCAGCCTCACCGTCAGACCCTCGACCTCGCCAGTTGCCGAAACCCGGTTCGCCAGCACCAGAGCGCCGCCGTGCTGGTCGGCGATAGCCCGCGCCAGAGCCAGGCCGAGGCCCGCCCCGCCGGTCGCCTTGTTGCGCGAAGGGTCGCCGCGCACGAAAGGATTGGTCATCGCCTCGATCTCGTCGTCGGGGATGCCGGGGCCGTCGTCCTCGATGCGGATCACGGCGCGATCGCCTTCCTTTTCCAGCCCCACCCGCGCGCCGCCGCCGTAGCGCAGCGCGTTGTCGATGAGGTTGCGCAAGGCGCGCCGCAGCCAGGTCGAGCGCAGTTCGAGGACGGTGCGCTGGGTGTCGCCGAGATCGACCGGCTCGCCCATGTCCTCGTATTCCTCGACGACCGAGGCGACGAGGGCGGACAGCTCGGTGCGTTCGCGCGGGTCGCTCGGGCGGCCGACGCGGGCGAGCGAGAGGATGTCGTCGAGCGTGCGCACGATGTCCTCGATCGTCGCGGCCATGCGGCCGCGCTCGATGTCGTCCTCGACCGATCTCGATGCGCACGCGCAGGGCTGCGAGCGGGGTCTTGAGGTCGTGGCCGATGGCGCCCAGCATCACGTCCTTCTCATCCAGCATGGCGACGATGCGCGCTTCCATCGCGTTGTGCGCGACGATCAGGCGCTGCATGTCGTCCGGCCCGCTGGGATCGAGCTGGCCTGCCGAGCCGGGGCTGACCGCGAACTGCTCGACCCGCCGGGTGAGCGCGGCCAGCGGCCGGGTGATGCGCCGCAGGATCAGCGCGACGGCACCGACGAGCACGAGGTAGATGATCACCGTCTGCACGATCAGCGGGCGGATCATGACGCTGAAGGCGCGCGGACTGCGCACGCGGGCGACCATCCAGCTGGCCTTGCCGGGCTGCTTGACGCCGACCACCAGCAGGTGATCGTCCATCATCTCGCTGACTTCCGGCCCGTCGAGCCGTCCATGCGCGGCGCGCTTGTAGGTTTGGGTGCGGGCGAAGGCGTCGCGGCCGACGGTGCGGTGGACGACCACGATCTGCGAGGCGGGGAAGTCCTGTTCGGCCAGCGTGTGCTGCAGGCGGGCTTCCATGTCGTCATCGCGCTTCTCGCCGGTGCGCAGGGGCGAGCCATCGCTGAATTCCAGCGGAAAGCCGCGCAGGGGCGGCCCACCGAACGGCGTGCGATCCCGGTCCCGGTCATTCCCGCGCAGCATCCGGCCGAGCGCACCGCGTCCGCGCGTCTCGGCAATGAGCTTGAAGGCGACGGCATTGCTCATGCCCGCCTCGTAGCCCTCCAACTGGGCGCGGTAGACGAGCAGGGCGCCGATGCCCTGCACCAGCAGCAGCGCCGCCGCCACGGCGAGCAGCATCTGGCCCATCAGGCTGCGGGGCCTGAGCCTGGAAAGAATCGGAAGGTGCATCAGTCCTCTATCGGTACGCGGCGCACGTCCGCCGCCAGCATGTAGCCGCCGCCCCAGACCGTCTGGATGAGCTGGGCGTTGCGGCTGTCCTGCTCGATCTTGCGGCGCAGGCGGCTGACCTGGTTGTCCACCGCGCGGTCGAACAGGTGCGCCTCGCGGCCCTGCACCATGTCGAGCAGGCGGTCGCGGTTGAGCACTTGCCGGGGGTGTTCGAGGAAGGCCATCAGCAGCCGGTATTCCACCGAGGAAATGGCGACGACCGCGCCCTCGGAATCGATCAGGCGGCGCTTGAGCGGATCGAGCCGCCAGCCCTCGAATTCGAAGGCCTCGTTCTCGACCGGGGCGGGCGCAGCGCGCGAGGCGCGGCGCAGGACGCTGCGCACGCGGGCGACCAGTTCGCGCGGCTCGAACGGCTTCACGACATAGTCGTCGGCGCCGATCTCCAGCCCGACGATGCGGTCGGTCGCCTCGCCGCGCGCGGTGAGGAAGATCACCGGCACGTCCTGGGCCTCGACCAGATGGCGGCAGAGCGACAGGCCGTCCTCGCCGGGCATCATGATGTCCAGCAGGACGAGGTCGAATTTGGCGTCACGCAAGCGCGAGCGGGCCTCGGCCGCGCTCGATGCCTGGACGACGGCGAACCCCTGCCGCGACAGGTAGTCGCCCAGGGGTTCGCGAAGGGAAGCCTCGTCGTCGACGAGCAGCAGCTTGGCCGGAGAAGGAGCAGGCGCGGTATCGTTCATCTCTAAATCCATGGCGTTACCGCGCCTTCCTGTCAGTTCGCAGCCTTCTTGTCAGCCTTCTTGGTCTCCCAGCGGGCCTTGCGCTCGTCCATGTGCGCCTTGCGGGCCGCTGCGCGCTCTTCCTTGGTCACCTTGCCGTCGTGATTGGTGTCCTGCGCATCGAAGCGCTTGAGGGCAGCGGCAATGAACTCGGCCTGGGTGACGGCGCCGTCGTTGTTGGCGTCGGCCTGCTTCTCCATCATCATGCCGCCGCGCGGACCGCCGAAGCGACCGGGGCCGCCGCGGCCCATCTTGCCGCCGTGCATACCCCCGTGCATTCCGGCGCGCATGCCGTCATGCTCGCCGCCGGGAGGGGGCGGGGAGGAGCGCCGTCTTCACCGGCGGGAGGCGGGGGCGGGGGCCGTCCATGCCGTCAGGACCGGGGCCGCCGGGGCCACGCCCTTCAGGACCGCGATCGGCCATGAACTCGGCCTTGGAGATCGAGCCGTCGCCGTTGGTATCGAGCTTCGCGAACATTTTCTCGCGCATCTGCTGGTGCATCAGTTCGCGGTCGGCCTTGTCGAGCTTGCCGTCCTTGTTGACGTCGAGCTTCGCGAAGAGTTCGGTCGCGCGGGTCTGGGCCTCGGCGCGGGTGATCACGCCGTCGCCGTCGGCGTCCATCTTCGGACGCTCCATGCGGGGCTTTTGCGCGGCAGGGGCGTTGTTGGCAGGGGCCTGGGCGCAGGCCACGCCGCCGATCGTCAGTGCAGCAGCCGAAAGGCCGAGCAGCAGGGTCTTCATCGAGGTCATGTGTCTTGTCCCGTAACAATTGGATGAGAGCCACAGGACAGCAAGGGAAGGGAGGGGAAAAACTGTCCTGCGGCTCTCTGTGATCCTGTCTAAACGCCGGTTGTCGCGCAGTTGTGCCGGGACATGCGTTTATTGTCGTCAATTGTCACAAGTAGAGCAGGGCGTTCATCTGCAAGCCATTCCTCCCCGAGCTTGTCTCCGGAGAGGGGAGGATTTAGCGCGGGCGGCCCTGCGTGCCCATGCCCGCCGTCACGAACAGCGCGCTCGCGGGCTGCGAAACATCGGCGGTGTGCCACACGCCCGCCGGGTTCACGATGTACTGCCCCGCCAGCAAGGTCTCGGAATGGAGGCGGCCATCGGGGTATTCCTGGATCAGCGTGATCTCTCCGGACAGGCATACGACGAGTTCGTCGCCCTCCGGGTGCATCTCCCACGAATCCCAGCTGCTCGAGAAATCGTACATGCTGACGAGGCGGCCCTCCTTCCCATCGGCTGCGGTGCGCTCCCCATAGGCCGCGTACCAGTCCATCCCAGTGAAGGCGGGCTGGTCCGCGACCTTCGCGCCAAGGCCGAGGTGGACCGGAAAGGTGCGAAGGTCGCGCGCCGTCATGTCAGAGCGGCTCGCACTGGGCGTGCAGCCAGGTCAGCGCGTCTCCTTCCAGCTGCGGCGCGACGATCTCCAGCACCCGCGCGTGATAGTCGTTCCACCACGTGATTTCGGCTGGAGATAGCAGCGATGTGTCCACCAGGCGCCGCTCGATCGGCACGTGGGTGAGCGTCTCGAAGCCGTAGTATTCGCCGTCCGAGCCCGCGATCTCGCGCTTTTCGACGAGGATCAGGTTCTCGATGCGGATGCCGTATTCGCCGGTCTTGTAGTAGCCCGGCTCGTTCGAGAGGAACATGCCCGGCAGCAGCGGCTGGTCGGTGCCCGCTTGCCCGCCCGAAGACTTGGCGATGCGCTGCGGCCCTTCGTGAACGGCAAGGAAGCTGCCGACGCCGTGGCCGGTGCCGTGGGCATAATCGAGCCCGACCTGCCACAGCGCATGGCGCGCCAGCACGTCGAGCTGGCTGCCCGCCGTGCCCTTGGGGAACACCGCGAGGGCCAGCGCGATGTGGCCCTTGAGCACGCGGGTGAAGCGGTCCTTCACTTCGGCGAAGGGCGCATCAGGCCCGACCCAGACGGTGCGGGTGATGTCGGTGGTGCCGTCCGGATACTGCCCGCCCGAGTCGACGAGATAGACCGAGTTCGGCTCCAGCGTGAGGCTGGTTTCCTCCGACACGCGGTAGTGCGGGCTCGCGCCGTTCGGCCCGGCGCCGGAGATCGTGTCGAACGACAGGTCGCGCAAGGTCGGATCGAGCGCCCGGAAGTCCTGCAGCTTCGCGGCGGCCGACAGTTCGGTGACTTCGCCCTTGGGCGCCTCGACCGCGAGCCAGTGGAGGAAGCGCGTCACGGCGGCGGCATCGCGGCCCTGCGCGGCGCGGTGACCGGCCTGCTCGACCGGGTT
Organism: Novosphingobium sp. NFX11; assembly: GCF_057376415.1. NCBI lineage: Bacteria > Pseudomonadati > Pseudomonadota > Alphaproteobacteria > Sphingomonadales > Sphingomonadaceae > Novosphingobium > Novosphingobium sp. NFX11. The sequence goes on from NZ_CP080384.1 coordinate 3,438,998, forward strand.
CTTGACCGCCTTGGGCAGCACGGTGGGGTCGCGCTCTTCGACCAGCGTAGCGCCGACGCCGCGCAAGGTCTCGAAGATGGCGCTGACGGCCCGCTCGGGATCGATAGCGACGCGCTTGCCTGCCAGTTCACGCAGGCCCTCGACGAACGCGGTGCGCTCGCGGATGGTGACTGCGTTGCCGAGGTGGCGGCGGACTTCGTCGGTCACCTTTTCCCCGGCCATGAACAGGTCGACGGTGCCGTCCTTGCGCGCGATCACGTAGGACAGCGCGACGGGGGTGCGGTCCACGTCGGCGCCGCGGATGTTGAGCAGCCAGGCGATCGAATCGAGTGCGGTGATCACCGTCGCGTCGAGGTTCCGGGTCGCGAGCCATTCGGAAACGGCGGCGCGCTTGGCCTCGCTCGCCTCGCCGGTGAACGTGTCCGGGTGGACCACGGCGGGAGCGGCCGAAGGGGCGGGCTGGTCTTGCCACACGGCATCGATCGGGTTGCCCTCGACCGCGATCAGCGCGCCGCCCTTGGCCGCGAGCGTGGCTTCCACCGCCTGCGCCCACTTCGAGCCGTGAAGCCATGCGTCGTAGCCGATCCGCGCGCCCTTGGGCGTATGCTCGGCGAGCCATGCCGGAACGCTGGTCGTGGGCACGCTTTCGTAGGCATAGAGGCGGCCGTCCACCTGATCGCGCACCTGCAGGGTATAGCGTCCGTCCACGAACATGGCAGCGGCAGGCGAGCGGCCTGCGTCGGTCAGCACAACGGCGGTTCCGGCCGAGCCGCCGAAGCCGGTAAGCCATTCGAGCCGCTGGGCATAGGCGCCGACGTACTCGCTCATGTGCTCGTCGGAGATAGGGATCACGAAGCCATCGAGGCCGCGCGCCTTCAGTTCCTTGCGGAGCGCATCGAGGCGGGCTTCGTGGGTATTCATCAGCATGTCATGGGTTCCGGCTTGCGGGGGTATTGAGCAATCATAGATGGTGCGCATGGCAGATTCCACCCCGACCCTCATCGGTCCCCCGCAGGCGGCGAAGAAGCCGCATTCCTTCACCCATCACGGCGTCACCGTCAGCGACGACTACGCCTGGCTGCGCGATCCCGGCTATCCCGAGGTGAAGGACAAGGAGGTCCTCGACCATCTCGAGGCCGAGAACCGCTGGTTCGAATCGAAGATGGACCAGCACAAGGGCCGCATCGACGCGCTGTTCAAGGAAATGCGCGGCCGCATCAAGGAAGCCGATTCGTCGGTCCCGCAGAAGGATGGCGACTGGCTCTACTGGATCGAGTTCGAGGAAGGCGCCGAATACAAGAAATGGTGGCGCAAACCCGTCGCGGGCGGCGAGCCCGAACTGATGCTCGACGAAGTGGCGCTCGCCGAGGGCAAGGACTACTTCCGCCTCGGCGCGATCTCGACGACGACGGACGGGCGGCTGCTCGCTTACGCGTATGACGACAACGGCTCGGAACGCTTCACCGCGCGGATCAAGGACCTGACCACCGGCGAACTGCTGCCGGACGAGATCCCCGGCACGCTGTCCTCGCTGGTCTGGGTGGCGAAGGACAAGGGCCTCGTCTACTCGCTGGCGAACGAGCAATGGCGTACCGACAATGCCCGCCTGCACTGGCTGGGCCAGCCGGTGGAAGACGACCTCGAACTGTTCCACGAGGATGACGAGGGTTTCCGCGTCGGCTCCTCGCTCTCCTCGAACGAGAAGTGGCTGCTGATCGGCACCAGCGACCATGAGACCAGCGAATGCCACATGGTCCTCGCCGACGATCCGCTGGGCGAGCAGATCCTGGTGAAGCCGCGCGTCAAGGGCGTGGAGTACGATGTCGATGAGCGCGGCGACGTGCTCTACATCCACACCAACGACACCCACGAGAACTTCCGCCTCGCCACCGCGCCGCTGGCGAACCCCGGCGAGTGGACGACGCTGATCGAGGGCACGAACGAGTTTTACCTGACGGGCTTCGATCTGTTCCGCGACTTCTACGTGATCGAGGGGCGCCGCGCCGGTCTCGACCAGATCGAGCTGCGCTATTATGACGATCCGACGCGGATCGAGCCGATCGCTTTTCCCGAGGCGAGCTATTCGGCGGGGCTCTCCAACAATCCCGAATGGCACATGGAGAAGCTGCGGCTGACGTACGAGTCGATGGTCGCTCCGTCCTCGGTGATGGACTACGATGTCGCCGCGCGCACGCTGGAGACGCTCAAGGTCCAGGAAATTCCTTCGGGCTACGACGGCTCGCTCTATGCCACCGAGCGGCTGGAGATACCTGCGCGCGACGGCACCGCGATCCCCGTTTCCATCGTCTATCGCAAGGACCGGACGGGAGCCGGGCCGCTGCACCTCTATGGCTACGGTGCTTACGGTATCGCCATCGATCCCGGCTTCTCGACCTCGCGCCTCAGCCTGGTCGATCGCGGGTTCGCCTATGCCATCGCGCATATCCGGGGCGGCGACGACCTTGGCCGCGCGTGGTACAAGGCGGGCAAGCTGGAGCGGCGTGAGAATACCTTCAACGACTTCGTCGATGTCGCCAAGGGCCTGATCGAGCGCGGCTTCACCGAGGCGGGCCGGATCAGCATCTCCGGCGGCTCGGCGGGCGGTGAACTGATGGGCGCGGTGATCAACTCCGACCCCGAGCTGTTCGGCGCGGTGGTGGCGCACGTGCCCTTCGTGGATGTGCTGAGCACCATGCTCGACGACACCCTGCCGCTGACGCCGGGCGAGTGGCCCGAATGGGGCAACCCGATCGAGGACAAGGCCGCCTTCGACCTGATCCTGAGCTACAGCCCCTACGATCAGGTCAAGCCGCAGGCCTACCCGCCGCTGATGGTGACCGCGGGCCTCAACGACCCGCGTGTAACCTACTGGGAGCCCGCGAAGTGGGTCGCGAAGCTGCGCGAGGTGAAGACCGACGGCAACGAACTGATCCTCAAGACCAACATGGGTGCGGGCCACGGCGGCAAGTCGGGCCGCTTCGAGAGCCTGAAGGAAACGGCGGAGGAGTTCGCCTTCATCCTGTGGCAGCTTGGGGTCGAAGGCTGATGTTCACCCTCACCTTCACCGCGCTGCCGGAGCACATCGATGTGATGGGCCACGTCAACAACGCGGTGTGGGTGCAGTGGATGGAGGCGATGGCGGGTGCGCACTGGGCCGCCGTCGCCCCGGCGGAGCATCAGGAAAAGTACGCGTGGCTCGTCACCCGCCACGAGATCGACTACCGCGGCAACATCCGCGAAGGCGAGAGCGTGACCGGCGAGACTTTCATCCCCGAAGGGCCGAGCGGTGCGCGCTTCGACCGGCGGGTGGATTTCCGTAACGCGGCGGGCAAGGTGATCGTCTCGGCCCGCACGACATGGGCGATGATCGACATCGCCTCCGGCCGGCTGATGCGTGTGCCACCGGAAGTGGCGGCGCCTTTCGTGGGCTGACCACCTTTCGTCACCCGCGAGCGCAGCGAAGCAATCCAGGGCGGCTTGATGCTGCTCTGGATTGCTTCGCTGCGCTTGCAATGACGACACCTAGCTACCGCCGGTCCCTCGGCCGCTGCGTGATGATGTGCTCCCGCGCGGCGCGCACGTCGCCGCCTTCGTACTGCACGGTCAGGCGTTCCTTGTCGCTCTTGCGGTACATCTGTTCGGCGCGGTCGATGTCGCCGAGCGCCACATCCAGCCCCTTGAGCGCCTTGCGCGCCAGCACCACCGCCGATTCCATCACCTCGCGCGCCATCGAGGCGATCGGCGCGTCCTTCAGCCGCACCAGCGCGCGGCGGTCGAACACGCGGGCGTGGACTTGCGCATTGGGGAACGCCTGGTGGACGGCCTGCAGGAACGGCTCGGTCAACTGGTCGCCGTCGATGCAGAAGACGATCAGTTCGGCCTCCGCCGCGCCCGCCTGGCGCAGCATGTCGATGCGAGTGCCGTCGCCGAACCAGACTTGCGCGCCGAAGTCCCGGGCGATGTCGATCATCTCGATGTCGGTGTCGATCATCGTTACCGGAATGTCGGCGGCGATCAGCATCTGCGCCACCGTCTGCCCGAAGCGGCCATAGCCCACGACGATCGCGTTGGCGCCGTCCTCGTGCGGGCCCTCGCGGACTTCCTTCTTGCCCTCGGGCCGCTCGCGGATGCCGCGCGTCGCCATCATCAGGAACGGCGTGGTGACCATGGAGAGAGTGACGATGGCGCTGAACAGGCTGGTCGCCTGCGCATCCACCAGCATCGCATTGCTGGCCTGCGCGAACAGGACGAAGGCGAACTCGCCCCCTGGCTGAGTAGCAGGCCGAGCGCGAGGGCGCTGCGCCACTCCATCCGGAAGGCGAGGCCGAGCAGAAAGATGATCCCGCCCTTCACCGCGATCAGCGCCAGTGCCATCGCCATGACGAACAAGGGGCGTTCGGCGATGGCCGAGAGGTCCAGCATCATGCCCACCGACATGAAGAACAGCCCCAGCAGGATCGCGCGGAACGGTTCGACGTCGGCCTCGAGTTCATGGCGATAGGGCGAGTCGGCCAGCATGACGCCGGCGATGAAGGCGCCAAGCGCGGTCGAAAGGCCGAGCGCCTGCATCAAGGCGCCCGAGGCCATGACCGTGAACAGCGCGGCAAAGACGAACATCTCGCGCTCGCCGAGGTTGCCGATCAGGCCGAACAGCGGCCGGATGACGAAGCGCCCCGCGAGGATCAGGCCGACGATGGCGGCGACCGTCTCCAGCCCCAGCACCCATCCCGGCGGGCCGGAAGGCAGCGCCGGATTGCGGTTCATTGCCGCGATGATGGTGATCAGCGGGATGATCGACAGGTCCTGGAACAGCAGGATCGCGAAGGAGCGCTCGCCGAACGGCGTGTGCAGGCGCCCGGCGCTCTGCAGCATCGGCAGCACCTGCGCGGTAGACGACAGCCCCAGCGGCAGACCCAGCGCCAGCGAGGCCTGCAGGCTGAAGCCGGTGAAGAAGTAGATGACGGCGGACACCGCCAGTCCGCACAGCACCACCTGCAGCAAGCCGAGCCCGAATATCTCGTGCCGCATCTTCCACAGGCGCGCTGGCGCAAGTTCGAGACCGACGATGAACAGCAGCAGGGTGATGCCGAGTTCGGCGATCCCCATCTTGCTCTCCGGGTCGCCGACGAGGTTCAGGACGTAGGGGCCGAGCACCGCTCCGGTGGTGAGAAAACCCAGCGTCGCACCGATTCCCAGCCGCCGGAACAGCAGCACGAAGCCGAGCGCGGTTCCCAGCAGGAAAAATCCGTCGCGCAGCAGGAATGCCTGGGCATGTTCTTCCATCGGGGCCTTTCGAGGGTATTGCGTGGGGGAGGCGCGACTGTCTTAGCGGCGGGGTACGCCGGGGCCAACCATACAATGGTGGGGATGTTGTCGCATCAGGTAGGTGCGGTCGGCGGGGGCTTCTACAGGCTCAGGGTGAGCGGGATTGGGAGTACGATGCCATTTGATCAAAACCAATCCCTCGTCATTGCGAGCGCAGCAAAGCAATCCAGGGCCGCGCTGCACCGCCCTGGATTGCTTTGCTGCGCTCGCAATGACGAGGCAGAGAAAGTCTCAATCTTTGGAAAGCATGCTCTGAAATCCGCTCAGGCTGAGATTGTCGAAGCCCCCGCCCTCCAGAACCACGCCTTCGCCGCAGTTACCGCGGCAATATCCCCTGGCACACGTAGCGTATGACCAGCCCGTCCTCGTTATCCCAGCGCACCCGCTGCGTCGCGCCCGGCGTCGCCGAGCCGCCAAGCGGCGCGCCGCCCGGATTGAGCACCTGCCATTGCTCCACCCGCGTGGTTCCTGCGGTACAGTTCACGCTGCGCAGCATGAACTGCGTGGTGCCGCGCGGCATCTGGCCTTGCGCCTTGGTCAGAACATCCAGTTCGCGGAAGGTGCGGCCGAGACCGCCCGCCCTCATGCTCGCCGTGTCGATGCGGACGCTGCGGCCCACGGCGGTCTCGACCTCCTGCTTGAACACGCGCACCCAGTTGCCCGAGGTCGCGGTGAGCGTGGATGTCGCCGCGACGGAAACCACGGGGGCACCGGCCAGCACCAGCGCGACGATGAGCCTCAAAGCGGGCTCCCGTTCTCGTCGCGGTAGATGTCGCGGCGGCCGACGTGGTTGGCGGGGCCGACGTAGCCGTCCTGCTCCATGCGCTCGACCCACTTGGCGGCGGTATTGTAGCCCACGCCCATCTGGCGCTGCAGCCACGAGACCGAGACCTTCTGGTTCTCGAACACCAGCTGGCAAACCTGCCGGTACTTGCGCTCGTCGGGCTGGTCCGAGGCCGTCGCGTCGAGGTCGTCGAAGCCGAAGCTGCCTTCCTCAGGCTCGTTGGTGACGGCGTCGACGTAGTCGGGCTTGCCCTGCGAGCGCCAGTACGTGGCGACCTGCTCGACTTCCTCGTCCGAGACGAAGGGGCCGTGGACGCGCTTGATGGGGTCGGAGCTGGGCTTGTAGAGCATGTCGCCCTTGCCCAGCAGCTGCTCCGCGCCCTGTTCGCCAAGGATGGTGCGGCTGTCGATGCGGCTGGTGACGGCGAAGGACACGCGGGTCGGCAGGTTGGCCTTGATGACGCCGGTGATGACGTCCACCGATGGGCGCTGCGTCGCCATGATCAGGTGGATGCCCGCCGCGCGGCTCTTCTGCGAGAGGCGCTGGATCAGCACTTCGATTTCCTTGCCGACGGTGACCATGAGGTCGGCGAGTTCGTCAACGATCAGGACGATCTGCGGCAGAGCCTCATAGTCGAGCTGGCGGTCCTCGTAGAGTTCCTCGCCCGTCTCGGGGTCGAAACCGATCTGGATGCGGCGGCCCAGCGGCTTGCCCTTGGCGGCGGCGGTGCGGACCTTCTCGTTGAAGCTGGCGAGGTTGCGGACCGAAATCTCGCTCATCTGGCGATAGCGGCGCTCCATTTCCTCGACCGCCCACTTGAGCGCGCGGATCGCCTTGGGCGGTTCGGTGACCACGGGCGAGAGCAGGTGCGGGATGTCGTCGTAGCTCTTGAGTTCGAGCACCTTGGGATCGACGAGGATCAGACGGCACTGAGCGGGCGTCAGGCGGTACAGCAGGGACAGCAGGATCGCGTTGAGGCCGACCGACTTGCCCGAACCCGTCGTACCCGCGACGAGCAGGTGCGGCATCGTCGCCAGATCGGCGACGACCGGCTCGCCGGCGATGTCCTTGCCCAGGATGATCGGTAGCATGCCCTTGTGATGGGCGAAGGCTTCGGAGGCGACCATCTCCTTGAAGGAGACCATCTGGCGATCGGCGTTGGGCAGCTCGATACCCATGACGGTACGGCCGGGGATCGAGGACACGCGCGCGGAGATCGCCGACATGTTGCGGGCGATGTCGTCCGCCAGGCCGATGACGCGGCTGGCCTTGATACCGGGCGCCGGTTCCAGTTCGTACATGGTGACGACCGGGCCGGTGCGCACGGCGGTGATCTCGCCCTTGACGTTGAAGTCGTCGAGCACCGTTTCCAGCAGGCGCGCGTTGCGTTCCAGGCTGAGCTTGTCGATCTTGGGCTGCGAATTGGGCGCGGGGTCGGCCAGCAGGTCCAGCGAGGGCAGTTCGTACTTGTCGAACATGTCCTTCTGGCGGCTGTCCGAGCCGAACTGCGCGGGGATCGGCGCCGCCTTGGGGGCGCTGATCTCGGGCGCCTTGCGCGCGGGCGAAGAGGCGGCGGCGGGGATTTCCGCGACGCGAAGCGGGGCTTCGGCTTTCTCCGGCTTGTCCGCACGCTCGGCCTTGGGCTCCCGTTCCTTGCCGGGCTTGAACGGCAGGTCCTCGGCCGAGGGCAGGTTGATCGGGAGGCGGCCGATGCGGCCCGGCAGCGTGAGCAGGCGCGCCCAGTCGAAAGTGAAGACACGGCCCGCCAGCACAAGGCCGAGGCCGAGGCAGACTACCGCCAGCCCGAACTTGATCCCGCCATGTGCCGCCTCGGGCGCGAGGCCCGCCAGCGCGGTGATCGCCTTGGCGCCCAGCAGCCCGGAAATGCCGCCCATCGAGGCGGGCAGGGTACCGCCCGGCTTGGTGAACCACAGCGAGAGAACCGTGGCGATCAACAGCATCGACAGCGCCAGCACCCCGACCGGCACCCACCAGCGCTGGTCGGTATGCTCGACCTCGCCGTCGTCCTCCTCGACGAGCAACCACAGCTTGCGGCCGAAGACGTAGAGCAGCGGCACGAACAGCGCGGAAACCGGCCCGAACAGGAAGAGCGCGCGCTCGGCGGTCCAGGCGCCGGTCACGCCCATCCAGTTCTGCACGTCGCCGCCCGCGGCAGTGGAAGTGGAGGGGTCGGTCTGGTGGTAGCTCACCAGCGCGAGTGCGAGGAACACCATGCCCGCAAAGAGCACCAGCGCGCCGGACAGCTCTCCGGCACGGCGCAGCGAGCGCTTGAGTACGGCGCGCCAGTCCGGCTTGGCGATACGCCGACCGGGCGCGATGGGGCGGGTGGCCATTAAAATTTCCCTCGGGGTTTCCGGGGGCGATTATGCGTTCGCGGGGGACTCCGCGTCAAGAATGGACCGGGAACAGGGCTGTGGAGGCCGGTGAGCTGCATCGTCGTCCCGGACTTGATCCGGGATCGGTGGCTGTCTTCAGGTGTGAGCCATCAGCCGGGCACGCCGACGTGAGGTGGGCGGTTCATGGCCAGCGGTCCCGGATCAAGTCCGGGACGACGGGATCAACCGCCCCTCACTTCAGTTCACCGGCTCACGCGCCTCGAACGCCACGCCCGGCAGGTCGGGCGACAGGCGCCAGTCGGCCAGCATGTCGCGCCAGGCATCCCAGCCGGGCAGATACCCCTTGAACAAGGCCCACTTCAGTTCCTTGTCGCCCTCGTTGTTGAAGTAGCTGGGCGTGCACCCCTGCTGGAATTCGGACATGTCGACCTCGTTGGCGCGGCAGTGCGCCACGTAGCCAGCGACGCCCTCGGCGGTGGCGCAGAATTTGTCGGCGCCGCGCCGCACGGTTTCGCCGATCATGAAGGCGAGGTGTTCCGCCTGACGCCCGAACTGCTCGGTGGTGCTGGAGTTCGTCGCACCCTGGATGTAGCCCATGTAGAACATGCCGGGGAACTTGTCGGTGGTGACGCCGTGGAGAGTGGCGGGGCCATTCTCCCAGTGGTCGTAGATCGACAACCCGTTCTCGCCCTCGACGGTGGCGATGCCCCAGCGGCGTTTCAGGTCCGACGTCACCTCGAAGCCCGAGGCGAAGATCATCAGGTCGACTTCGTACTCCACGCCGTCGGCGACGAAGCCCTTCTCGGTCATGCGCTCCACGCCCTGCGTGGCGGAGACGTCGATGAGCTTGACGTTGGGCTGGTTGAAGGTGGGGTAGTAGTCGTTGTTCGACAGCGGCCGCTTGCACATGAAGCGGAACCACGGCTTTAGGCTTTCCGCCGTTTTCGGGTCCTCGACGATCGCATCGACGCGGCGGCGCAGGCGTTCCATGACCTGATAGTCCACCACGTCGCGCCGGGCCATGATCTGACCGATATCCAACTGGGGAAGCCGTCCGCTTCCAGTTCGAGGTTCAGGTTGCGGCTGATCTCGGTCCAGATGTCGCAGATCTGGTCCGGCTCGCCGGGCAGGAAGAACTGTTGCGCGCCGCGATGGAAGTTCGCCATGCGCTCCTGCTGCCAGCCGGGCTGGAGCGAGGCCGCCCAGTCGGGATCGGTCGGCGGATTGGGCCGCTCGTCGATATTCGACGGCGTACGCTGGAGCACGTAGAGTTGCTTGGCGTACTTGCCGAGATAGGGCACCGCCTGGACCGAGGTGGCGCCGGTGCCGACGATGGCGACGCGCTTGTCACGCAGCTTTTCCAGCTCGGGTGCGGTCCACGATCCGCCGCTGTAGTCGTGCTCCCAGCGGCTGGTGTGGAACATCTTGCCCTTGAAGTCGTGGATGCCGGGGATGCCGGGCAGCTTGGGCATGTTCATCACGCCGCCCGCCATGACCACGAAGCGCGCGCGGATGTCGTCGCCGCGATTGGTCCTGACGTGCCAGCGCTTGATGGATTCGTCCCAGACGATCCCTTCCACCAGCGTGTGGAACAGCGCCTTGTCGGCCAGCTCGAAATCCTCGGCCATCTTCTGGCAATAGGCCTGGATTTCCCAGCCGTCGGAGAACTTCTTCGACGGCATGTAGCCCGTCTCTTCGAGCAGCGGCAGGTAGCAGTAGGCGTCGTTGTCGCACTGCACGCCGGGGTAGCGGTTCCAGTACCACACGCCGCCGAAACCGCCCGCGTGGTCGATGTTGCGCACGTTGGTCACGCCCTGCTTGCGCAAGTGATAGCCCGCAAGGATGCCGGAGAACCCGGCGCCGAGGATCGCCACATCGATGTCCTCGACCAGCGGCGCGCGCTCGGCAACAGGCGTGAAGGGATCATGGGCATAGTTGTCCGAGAAGTCCCCGGTCGGACGCACGTACTGTTCGCCGCCTTCGCGGCGCAGGCGCTTGTCGCGCTCGGCGAGGTACTTCGCCTTCAGCGCCGGAATGTCGAGTTCGTCCGGCGCGGGCACGTCGGTCTTAAGGCAGGTCATGTCGGGTCCCACTTCGTTCGAGGGCGCTGATCTGTGAGTGGCGGTGGCTCGCACGGCGACACAAGTCAACAGTGGTGTTGATTATCGCGCCTCGGCGATTTCGGAACGCGCCATGGCGAAGCTGTAGCCGAGGTGTTCGATGTATCCGTGCAGGCCGAGATCGAGCAGGCCGTCCTTGTCGTGCCACGCCTCGGCCGCGCTGCCGACGTCCTCGATCGTCCAGTGCGGGCGGTAGGTGCCCACGGTCTCGGCGATGAACATGCGCGAGATACGACCCGCCATCGATGAGACCAGCTCTCCCGAGAGCGAGCAGCTTTCATGGCACAGCCAGCCCACCACCGGGGCGACCAATTCCGGTCCCATCGGCGGATACTGCGAGATGTCGAGGCCGTCGGCCATGCGGGTGACGGCGCCGGGAGCGATGATGTTGCACTTCACCCCGTGCGCCTCGCCCTCCAGCGCGGCGATGTTGTTGAGGCCGATCATGCCCGACTTCGACACGCCGTAGTTGACGCAGTTGACGTTGCCGTAGGCGCCGCCGATCGAGCTGGTCAGCACGATGCGCCCGTAGCCCGCGTCGCACATCGGCCCGAACGCGGCCTGCACGACGTGGAAGGCGCCGAGCAGGTGGACGTCCACCACTGCGCGGAAGTCCTCGTAGGGGATGTCGCGGATCGATCCGTAGCGCACGTTGCCCGCGTTGTGGATCAGCACGTCGATGCGGCCCCAGGTGTCAAGCGCGGCCTGGACGATGGCGCGGCCGCCTTCGGGCGTGGCGACGGTGTCGGCGTTGGCGATGGCTTCGCCGCCCGCCGCGACGATCTCGTCCACCACGCTCTGCGCGACGCTTGTATCCGGTCCGTCTCCCCGGATCACACCGCCCAGGTCGTTGACGACGACCTTGCAGCCGCGCTCGGCGAGCAGCAGGGCATAGGAACGGCCGAGGCCACGGCCGCCGCCGGTGACTACCGCGACGCGGCCGTCGAAACGCAGTTCAGGGGTAGGCATGGGGACTGTCCTCTCTCGGGGCGAGCGCGCCCGCCGGGAAAAACGGCGGCGTTCGAGGCTCGGCGTTCCGGTCGGGGCGCGTCTCAATGGGGTATTCGGTCTGGTGGACGAATATCTGCACGCAGCCGCGCTTGGCAACGGCGGGCACGTCGCTCAGGCGATGCTGTAAGCCTGCGGGCACATCGCGTTGCGCCCGTCCGCGCCCGCCTATACCGTCCAGCCAAAGACCCGGCTACGCGCCGGAAGAGAGGGATGTATACATGCTGGAAGCCGCTGGCCGTAATGCCAATGCCCAGAGTTCGACAGCGCCCGCCAAGCCGGGCGAGGGCTGGGGCCTGCACCGCATGACGCCCGCCAGCCGCCTCAACGGTGCCAACGGCATCCGCACCGGAGCGGATGGGCGCATCTACGTGGCGCAAGTCGCCGGCAGCAAGGTGAGCGCGATCGATGTCGATACCGGCGCGATCGAGACGATTTCTCCCAATGGCGGCGGCATCGTCGGGCCGGACGACCTTGCGTTCGACGAGGCGGGCAACCTCTATTGCACCGAGATCACCGAGGGGCGCGTCTCGATGATGACGCCTTCGGGGCAGTACAAGGTAATCTGCGGCGACATGCCCGTGGCGAACCCGATCACGTACCATCAGGGGCGCCTGATCGCGGGCGAGTTGCGCATCGGCGGGCGCATCATGGAACTCGACCGCGACGGCGGCGCACCGCGTGTGATCTTCGAGGGCGTGCCGATGGCCAATGCCTTCGAGGTCGGCCCGGACGGCAAGCTCTACTTTCCCGCGCAGGGCGCGAACGAGATCTGGCGCATCGGCCTCGACGGGGGCGAGCCGGAAGTCGTGGCGAAGGATCTCGGCGTGCCGGATTCGGTGAAGTTCCACCCGGACGGCTCGATCATTTCCACGCAGGTCTATTCGGGGCAGGTGCTCAAGATCGACCCGCGCACCGGCGCCAAGACGGTGCTGGCCGACATCGGGCCGGGGCTCGACAACGTGGCTTTCGTGAACGGGCGCACGTTCGTCAGCCACATCAACGGCTCGATCACTGAGATCGTCGCGCCGGGTCAGACGAAGCCGTTGGTGGAGAAGGGGCTGCAGTGGCCGCTCGGCCTTGCGGTCGATGCGAACGGGCACGTTCTGGTGGCGGACGGCGGGTTCACCTACCTGCTGCGCCCCGGCGAGCCGCTGCAGCTGGCGGGCATGCTGTTCTCGCCCGGCTTTCCGGGCTGGGTGCGCGATGTTGCGGCGAGCGGGCCGGACGAATGGATCGTCACCACCGCCAACGGCGACGTCGCCCGCTGGAACCCGGCCGCCGCGACCAGCGAAGTGCTGGCGAGCGGCCACGACCGGCTGATGGGCGTTGCCGTCACCCCCGGCGGCGTCGTCTTCGCCGAGTTCGGCACTGGCAAGGTCCATGCGATCGAGGGCGGCAAGGTCGCCGAACTGGCCAGCGGCCTCGACCGGCCGATGGGCGTCGCGGTGTCCGGCGACGGCACCGTCTACGTCGCCGAAAGCGGCGCGGGCCGCGTGGTGAAGCTGGTCGGCGGGCGCAAGGAAGTGGTGCTCGACGGTCTCGCCCGGCCCGAGGGGCTGGCGATCGCGGGGGCACGCTGTTCGTCGCCGATCCGGGCGCCAATGCGCTTGTCGCCAGTGATCTGGCGGGCGGCGCGCGCGAGGTCGTCGCCAGTTACTTGCCGATGGGCGGGCCGGGCGGGTTGCAGCCGGTGCAGCTTGGCGGCGTGGGCGACATGTGCGGGCCGATGAACACCTTCACCGGCGTCGCCGTCGCGCCTGACGGCACCGTCTACCTCTCCGCCGATGCCGAGGGCAGCGTGCTCGCCCTTCGTCGCCTTTAGCGCGCCGTCTTTAAGGGAGCCCCTCGATGCTCAAGCAGATCTGCTTCTTCCGCAAGCGCGCGGACATGACCATGGACGAATTCATGGACTACTACGAGAACCAGCACTCGCAGCTGGCGAAGAAGTCCGGCGCCAAGCCTGCGATCCCCAATGCGGTGCGCTACGTGCGGCGCTATCTGGTGCCGGAGAAGAACCCGATCACCGGGCAGATCCACGATCCGGGCTACGACTGCATCATGGAAATCTGGTGGAACAGCCGCGAGGATTTCGAGCGCTCGCAGGCGATCATCTCCGCGCCCGAGCGTCTGCCGATGACCAAGGCGGACGAGGAGAGGCTGTTCGCGAGCCACGATAATCCGGTCGTGACCTGCATCGAGTACGATTCGCCGATGGGCCCGAACGGCGAGGCCACGCATGTGGACCTGCGGTACGAGAACTGAGATGCACGCACCCGCACCTCCGGCCGCGCGCGACGAATGGCGCGCGCATCCGCTGCTGCCGGTGGCGGCGGGGCTGGGTTATGCCACCAGCGTCATCCACATCTACGGCATCGGCCCGTTCTATGGCCCCGTCGCGGCCGAGTTTGGCTGGAGCCGCACCGAAGTCACTTTCGGCCTGACTCTGGCGACGCTGGTGCAGGCGGTGGGCGGGGTGTTCATCGGCCTTGCGGTGGACCGCTTCGGCCCGCGCCGCTTCGGCGTGATCGGGCTGGTGCTGCTGGGCCTCGCCTTCGCCCTGCTGGGCACGGCCGACGGATCGCTGCTGAACTGGTATCTGCTCTGGGGCCTCGTTGCGCTGGCGGCCCTGCCGGTGCAGGCTTCGGTATGGACGAGCGCGGTCGCCTCGCGCTTCACGGTGTCGCGGGGCATGGCCTTCGCGGTGACCTTGTGCGGCGCTTCGATCGCGGCGGGGGTGTTCCCGCCGATGGCGACATGGCTGATCGGCGCGCTGGGCTGGCGCGGAGCGTTTCCGGTGCAAGCGGCGATCTGGCTGGGGATCGCGTTTCCGGTGATCCTCATGTTCTTCCATGGCCGCTATGACCGGGGCCGCAGGCAGACCGTCGAGGACGCGGCCGCCCGCCCCGCCGATCTTCCCGGAGCGACCTTGCGCGAAGGGCTGACCTCCAGCGTCTACCACCGCCTGTTCGCCGCCAGTCTGCTGTTCACCTTCACCGTGATCGCGCTGGTGGTCCATTTCACCGCGATTCTCGGCGACGCGGGGGCGAGTCCGATGACGGCCGCTGCGATCGCGTCGTTCGTCGGCTGGTTCTCGCTGGCGGGGAGGCTCGGCACCGGAGCGCTGCTCGACCGGCTGCCTGCTTCGCTGGTGGGCGCGGCGGTGTTCATGCTGCCGGTAGCGGGGTGCCTGCTGCTGCTGCTCGGCGGCGGTTCATTGGTGGCGATGGGGGCGGCCTCGGCGCTGATCGGGCTGACTTTGGGGGCCGAGATCGACGTCGTCGTCTATCTCCTCACCCGGCATTTCGGGTTGCGGAACTTCGGCGGGCTCTATGGCGGACTGCTGGCGGCACTGTCGATCGGCACTGCGACCGGGCCGCTCGCCGCCGCGCAGTTCTACGACCGGACCGGCAGCTATGCGGGCTTCCTGTGGCTGGCGCTGGCCTTCATGGCCGCCAGCAGCGTGGCGATCGGCACGCTGCCAAGAGGCAAGGCCACCTATGCCGCACATTGAAGGAACGCCCCGGCGGTTTGCCCCGCCATGCCGATAATGAGATAACCGCCGCAAACCCGAACAAGCAGGAACGAGGATATCCATGGGCGAAATCGGCAAGATCGTTCAGGCGCCGGAGGAACTGGTCGCCCCGGTCAACGTGCCTGCCGAGGCTTACGTCTCCCCGAATACGCGCGCGCCGAAGTGGACAAGCTGTGGCGCAAGGTCTGGCTGCAGGCTGGCCGGGTGGAGGACATTCCCGAAG